>JAEUVK010000135.1 GCA_016787135.1 Chitinophagaceae bacterium
CCAGACATGAAATATTCCATGCTGAGAAGCATTGGAGATGATGAATATGTTTATACCTGGACAGCTGTCTCTGGCACGATGGATGGCAAACCCACCTCCATGACATCTGTAGATATCACCAAATTCAAAGAGAGCAAAGCCATGGAGCATTGGGTATTCATGGATCCCAAAGAAATGATGCAGATGATGGCCTCGCCACCTACGACAGAACCCGCTAAAAACCCGGCAGATTCTTTGAAGAAATAAGGATCGCTGCTTGATAAAACTCTTATGCCCGGTTTACAGCCGGGCATTTTATTTGTCTTTAGGGTCTTTTACTTCAAAGCTCACGCTGCCGACCGGTTTTTTCTTTTTAGTATTATATAACGCCATGATCACCCGGCCTTTCTTTTTCACTCTTATTATGTATTTCCCATCTCCACGGGAAGTGATGATAGCTCCGGCAATTGTTAGCTGCAGGTCTTCATTCTTTACTCTGTCCACTTTCAATGAGATCTCGTTATCTGTATCGGTGAAAAGTGTATAGGCCGTTGTAGTAGTGATCTCGAAACTGTCATCTTCTACCATAAAAGTCACCGGCTGTTTTCTGTATGCATTCACGGCCCTGTTATTCTGCATAGCCGGCTTCCAGGTGCCTGATTTCTTCAATATTCTTACGACTTCCTGTTCCATGCCATAGCCGATCCGTGTCAGGGGTTTGATATCGGAGATATTGCCGTTCCTGTCCACAATGAACTGGACGAGGACAGTGTATATTCCGACGGGAGCTGAATTTTCTACCGGCACATTCGGGTTCAGGTTCTTCTCAAGAAATTTTCTCCACCCGTCCAGTCCTTCAGGAAAGGAGGCTTCTTCATCTACTTTTTCAAAAACATTTCCTTTGGTTACAGCCAGTGAGTCCTTTCCGGCTTCTTCCTGTGCCCGGCTTGTGAGTGATATAAACAAAGCAAGTAATAATAAGATAAACAGGTAAGGTTTCATATTGTCTTAGCTTTGGGGCAAGATATTCAATTTTTCTTTTTACAGTAATACTTAATTACAGTTACGAACATGGAAATAGAAATATTCACCTTAGCCGATTTTGCACAGGATAATCATTCAAAGCTTACGATAGTAGGCACATTTGATTCGATACATGCCAAACAGTTTCCCTGCGTGCATCCTTCCTGTACTGTGGCAACAAGATTACGTTTTTCTGCAAAAGAAGCCGGTGATCATGCGTTCAGGTTACGATTGATAGATACGGATGGTAAAGAACTGATCAAGCCGATCGAAGGGAACATCAATATCCCTGTGCCGGCCAACGGGCAAGTGGCCACGATCAATGTGGTGATGAATTTTGCACAAATGAAATTTGACAAACCCGGCAGGTATTCTTTTGAATTGTATATTGATGATGAATGGAAGTCGGGATTGCCATTGTTTTTGCACATAGCATCCTGAGATGAAAGAATGTGCAAATGTTTATAGGAACCTGAAGTAAAGAATGAGCATAAATTTATGCAAACAGATTATTCATCATTTAAAATACATTGTATGGAAGAACTGATCAAAATGGTGACAGAGAAAACAGGTATTTCTGAGTCACAGGCAAAAGGAGCAGTAGATACAGTAGTATCTTTTTTAAAAGACAAAATGCCGGGCGGTATTGGCAGCCAGGTTGAATCATTTGTGAAAGGCAACGCCGGTTCATTAGGCGGTGTTGTGGATAGCATCAAGGATAAAGTAGGTGGTCTTTTAAGCTGATCAAAGTGAAAGTGACGATAAAGGGAACGCCGGTCTTTCAGACCGGCATTTTTAATTTCCCGCCCTATTGAACAATGATATTGCCTATGTCTGTGATCATTCCGTTCTTTACTTTCACTGAAGGAATTTCCGTGGTTGTTGCTGTTTCGGTATTCAGCACCATTATTGTAAATATTCCCTCGGGCAAACCATCAAATCTGAAACGTCCGTCCTTTGTATAATAGTAGCTGATGCTTGTAAAGTCGCGGTTATAAACAGTTATTTTAACGCTGGCTCTTTCGGGTAAGATATATCCGGTAACAGATCCTCTTGCCATCACCCTGTCCGCAGAATTGCGGCCAGGTACTTTGTTATCAGCAGCAGGTTGCACCGGCACTTTTTCTTTTGAACAACTGAACAGGAGAATACAGATCAGTAAAAAGAAGGGTTGGAAGAAGAAAGATTTTTTCATGGCTATACTTTTGGGTTGATGAAATATCAGCTTTTGTCAGATCGTTGACATATTCCGAAGCCTGACGATATATTGTCAACACACACAAGAATATTGTAACCGCGGAAAGTGTTCGTACACTCCATCACAGTAAACAGGTTATTCAATAAAGAAAACCATCAATTCACTCATTACATATTTGGCGCAAAACCTTATCTGTCGTATATTTGCACCGTCAATCTGAGCGTTGTACAGTACTACAAAAGGTGACAGAATCCAACACTTTCTTTTAACGATTCTTTAGTGTTTTTCTCTCCGGCAGCTCAGAACATAACAGTGTAATAATTAAAAAGGAGATATATCATGAAGATTGATGTAACGCCATCTCTTGTACAGATGGATGCAGAAGAACTGCGTAATTTAACGGCAGAAGTAAGAGAAACAGTAGCAACCGGTATTCAACTGCCTAAGGCAAGGAAAAAAGTTTTCACTGCAGCGGATATGTGGAATATCAGCCGGAATGCGAAATCAGCCAGCGCTATGCTGAAAAGATAAATTGTTTCTTTTATGACAGCTTCTTTAAGCCACTTGCAGACGCGGGTGGCTTTTTGTATAAAGAAGAGACCCGTCTCAGCCTGGGCGAGACGGGTCTCTTTATTTAAATAGCAACTTATTACATGATATCCATGGCCTTTACAAAGGCAGTGGTCTGAAATGGCAGAATGAGTGTAAGCCAGGGCCAATGACTATAGATAGCATAGATCAATGCCGCAGTGGATGCCAGAAACACCAGCCACCAGATTCCTTTGTACTTTTTTGTTTGCTCCATGTTAGGTTAGTTTAGTTTTTACCGAATGCGGTGCAAAAATAAGTCCCGGTCACTAAAATATGAAATGTGATATTAACTCTTTTTCCGTATGAAAACCAATACAATTATTGCTGACAAAGCGCCTGTCAATGCTATGATCCATTTGGTGGCAACAATAAAATGATAAAGAATGAATTCATCTCCGATAACAGGATCTTTCATCCAATGCAGAAGCGAGAGGTTTTCGTAAACATCAGCCCCCCATGCGGCAATCTGCAGGAAGGCTACTGCCAGAAGTATCTTTTTGATCGTACCTCCTGTTTTTTCTTTTGCCATCATACACAAAGCGGCGATACCCGGGAAAACACCCGTCATGAATACAAAATCAAAATGCAGGTGATAGACTAGAATGGAGCCTACATGATCGTCCAATCCTGCCAGTACAGCCATTACTTTCTCTTTTGGATAAAAAAGTTCCAGCCCCATAATGGTAAATTTTTCCCCATTTACCCAAAAATCGTTTTCCATCCATTTCATACAAAAGGCTGCGGCTATGAACAGGCCAAGGCAGACCAGGAACTGGTTTTTCCAATATTTTTGGCTTGATATCATGCGTTTAGGCCGATTTTTTATGAACTATCTCAAATAAATGTACGAACCTTGCGTGCTTTTTTAATAATTTCGACAAAATGTGTATTTTAGACACGACGAAGGATTTTTTGACAGAACCAACTGAACTACGATTGCGATGAAGCTCCAGTTTAATATCCGTTTTCATACAGAATTCGGTCAAAGTTTATGGCTTAGCGGAAATATTGACGAGTTAGGAAATGATGATCCGGCCGGTGCACTAGAAATGCAATATCTCGATAGTGAATTCTGGAACAGCAAGGTTGAAACGGGCGGTAAAGGATTACCGAAAGAAGGGTTACGCTATAAATATTTACTGAAAACAAAGGATGGAGAATGGGTCAGTGAATGGGGGCATGACCGGGTCATTGACGTTTCCCGGAAAGATGTGGAGGCCATTGAGCTGCTGGATACCTGGAATCATGCCGGCGAGTTTGAGAATTCATTTTTTACAGCGCCTTTCAATAATGTTTTACTGAAGCAGCCTGCACCAAAAGGGAAAACCAAGCCCGCCAAAGATTTTACACATATTTTCAGGGTCAAAGCCCCTTTGCTGAAAAAGCATGAAGCGGTTTGTTTGCTTGGCAACAGTCATTCCTTGACTAACTGGAATACAGTTGAGCCAATTATTTTATCTAAAGACGGGGACTGGTGGTCGGCTAAAGTTGTCATTCCCGGTAATGACCTGCCGTCAGGATATAAATACGGGGTCTTCAATACAAAAGATAACAGCTTTGTCGGGTATGAGAAAGGAGATAACCGGCTTGTATATGATCATACGGAAAAAGGAAAGGTCACTATTCTTCATGATGGCTTTATCCATTTACCTAATGATAACTGGAAAGGAGCGGGCATAGCTATTCCAGTATTCAGTCTCAGAAGCAAGAATAGTTTTGGGGTGGGCGAATTTGCCGATATAAAACTATTGGTTGACTGGGCAAAACAAACAGGCCTGAAACTGATCCAGATCCTGCCGGTGAACGATACCACAGCAACACATACCTGGATGGATTCTTATCCTTATGCTGCTATCTCCGCTTTTGCCCTTCATCCCTTGTTCATTAACCTGGCCGACGTGGCTGGTAAGAAGTTTTCCGGGAAGGTCAATGCTTTAAAAAAGAAGCAGAAACAATTGAATGAACTTCCTGCAATGGATTATGAAGAGGTCATGAAGTTCAAAACAGCTATGCTTAAAGAGCTTTATGAGCTAATGGGCGAAGATTGTTTTGAGTCAGAAGGCTATACAGATTTTTTTAATGGTAACAGGCATTGGCTGCAACCCTATGCTGCTTTTAGTTTTTTCAGGGACAAATATGGTACATCGCATTATGAAGAATGGAAGACAAACGGTGAATACAACAAAGAAGACATAGATCGCTTATTTACCGTAAAATCCGCTGCCCGCAAAGAAGTACTGTTCTATTGTTTTGTACAATACCATTTGCACATTCAGCTAAAAGAAGCCGCAGATTATGCCCATAAAAAAGGCATCGTCCTCAAAGGAGATATTCCTATTGGTATCTATCGCCATGGCTGTGATGCATGGGTAGCTCCTAAGCTATACAATATGAATGCACAGGCCGGTGCCCCACCAGATGATTTTACTGCAGTAGGCCAGAACTGGGAATTCCCTACCTACAACTGGAAGCGGATGCAGGAGGATGGCTTTGGCTGGTGGAAGCAGCGTTTCGAACAGATGAGTAATTACTTTGATGCCTTCCGTATAGATCATATACTTGGATTTTTCAGAATATGGAGTATCCCTTCACATGCTGTACAGGGCATTATGGGACGTTTTGTGCCCTGTCTCCCTGTACATTTTGTAGAGTTCGGAGAAAATGGGATATGGTTCGATGACCGCCGGTTCTGCAAGCCTTTTATCAATGATGTCATCCTGCATGAGATATTTGACGACCTCGCCAATGCAGTAAGGGAACAGTTTCTCGTACGAAACGAATTTGAAGGCTATGATCTGAAGCCGGAATATGAGACCCAAAGACTAGTGGAAGCTCATTTTGCAGGATTACCTCAATCAGATTGCAACGAAAAGCTCAAACTTGGTCTGTATGATCTGATATCCAACGTCATTTTGTTTGAACAGGAAGGATCAAGAGGGCAGGAGTTTCATTTCCGCATTTCCATGGAGAAAACCTGGTCGTTCCGATACCTGATTCCGCATATACAGCATAAACTTAAGGAGCTTTATATAAATTATTTCTTCCGTCGCCAGGATGATTTCTGGAAAAAAGAAGCCATGCAGAAGCTGCCGCATTTGAAGAATGCCACCAATATGCTTGTTTGTGGTGAGGATCTGGGCATGGTGCCGCATTGTGTGCCGGATGTGATGAAACAACTGGGTATTCTGAGCCTGGAGATACAAAGGATGCCTAAAGACATCAATAAGGAATTCTTTCATCCCAATGATGCGCCATATATGTCGGTGATCACACCCTCTACGCATGACATGAGCACTATCCGGGGCTGGTGGGAAGAGAACCGCGAAAAAACACAGCATTTTTATAATCATGTTCTGGGCCAATGGGGCGATGCTCCTTATTTCTGTGAATCGTGGATCAGCCGGGCCATTGTGATGCAGCATTTATATTCACCGGCCATGTGGAGTATTTTCCAATTGCAGGATATTCTCGGCATGAATGAAACATTGAAACGACAGAATCCGCATGAAGAACGGATCAACAACCCGGCGATTGCAAAACATTTCTGGCAATACCGTATGCATATTTCTCTGGAAGACCTGATCAAACAGGAGGAGTTCAATAAGGAACTGAAGGGGTATGTAGAGAACAGCGGCCGGTAATCTATCTTAGCCAGGTGCACTCATTCTTTTTAAGAACCGTAGGTGTGATCGGATGCCTCCCCAGAATGTTGTCTGATTGGGGTAAATATTCCTTTTACATAATACCTTGTAAATGATGTAAGAGATTTCAGGGTAACAGGCATGATGTATATTGGGAAAAAGGTGATGCGCCACATGATTATTAAATCCCCCGAAAATGAAATTGGCCGTTTTGCTGAAAGGATAGAAGTCATTGGAGCTTTTTACCTGGTTCATCAGCCATGAAGTGGTAATGTACCCTTTATCGTCAGTGACCGGATAAGCTGTGCTTTCCACATGATGCGTCATAAAAAAGGTAAATAGAAGAAAAAGCGACTGAAACAAGTGCATCGCAATAAATGCGATCACTACTATATACCACTTCTGCCCGGAAAATAACAGAGGTAATATCAGCAGGTAGCCGAAGTAAACCACCTTTTGCAACCAGAAAGAAACATGATAGCGAAATGAATGGGATTGTTCATATTCGTTTTTACTGAATAAGATTACAAAATCCTTGATAAAAACCCAGAATAAGGAATAAGTAGTATAAACAACCGGGGCATAGATATGTTGTACACGGTGATACCATCTGTGCGGGCTTCCCGGAATGACCCGTATCAGGTCAGATATCTGAAGGTCGCTGTCATAATCCTCCACATTCGGCGCATAGTGATGTGAGTGGATATGACGATGTTTCCAGGCTTCTGCATGGGCACCAACAAGTGTATAGATGAAAATAAAACAATAGTTATTCCATTTCCTGTTTTTGAAAACAGTGTTATGCGAAAAATCATGCGCAAAGTTGAACGCAAACAATACTGCGAAGAAACCGTACAGTATGAAGGCCAGGATAAACCAATAAAGACCATTTGTCCGCCAGATCATGCTATAGGTAAGAGCCACCAGCGAAAAGTAAAAAACA
This sequence comes from Chitinophagaceae bacterium, assembly GCA_016787135.1. GTDB lineage: Bacteria > Bacteroidota > Bacteroidia > Chitinophagales > Chitinophagaceae > VBAT01. Next base: position 7,376 of record JAEUVK010000135.1, read on the forward strand.
AATTTTAGCCACAATAAACGTTTTAGCCCTGCACTATCCACTGAGAGTTCCATCCTGACCTTTTCCTTGATCAGACCAAGCAACTCGCTGTCGGCAGCTATGTGAATATGTTTATCTTTCATACATTCTTGTGTGCAGTTCCTTTGAGGCTCCCATCATTTTCAGGAAACGAAAATGTGAAGCAAGCGCTTTTGAGTAAGGCATTTCCATATAGGTAAGACCATGTTTGGCGGCTACCTCCCGGAAGATAGGAAGTATAGCCAGGTAATGGACATGGCAGATATTGGGTAAAATATGATGCAGGGCATGTGCATTGAATCCGCCTAGTGTCCAGTTGAGAAAACGACTATTCGCATTATAATCTATGGAAGTGAGCATTTGCAGTCTGGGCCAGCTCATATTCAACACACCATCTTTGTCTGCTTTGGGATGCGTAACATAATCTGAAAGATGTGACACTCCCAGCACTCCGGTGAATATCAGGGAAACCATGAAATGGTTCAGTACAAAAGCAAACAGTACATGTCCCCAGCCAAAAGGAAGAAGCAGGGCCGGGATAACAATCATGTAAAAAATATAGAACAGCTTGAAGAAAATAAGTTTGAAAACTTCGAGGCGGGGTATCGTGATCTTTATTGTTCTGCTTGAGTAGTTCAACAGCATCAGCGATTCGCGGAACAGAAACCAGTTCAACGAATACAACAGGTACAGGAACGGGACATAGATATATTGAAACCGGTGAAACCAGCGGACAGGCTGTGTATCAGTCATTCTCACCAGCGGGTTGTTCAGTACATCAATATCACTGCCCTCTATATTGGTGTACAGGTGATGGGACTCTGTATGATTCTTTCCCCATACATACGCATTGTTGCCCTGCAGGTTAAAACTTAACTGGAAAAGCAGGTTGTTCCAGAATTTATTTTTGACGGCTACACCGTGTGCCGCATCGTGTGAAATATTAAAAGCGGTCAGTAACACAGAAAATCCCATCAACAGGTAGAACAGGTAAAAAGTAAACAATGACCCGCTTTTCAGCATCAGGAAATAAAAAAGTATGTCCATGCCGAAATACAGAGCGATCTTGAAGTACATGGTACGATTCCCTGTTTTATCAATATTGTTGGAGATGAAGTAAACATCCACTCTTTGCCGTAATTCTTTATAGAATGCCGAACCCTCATCGCTGGAGAACCTGACTTTATTCATTCGGGAATATTTAGTTTGATATAAGAAACCGTTTTGTTATTGCAAACCCGCCTGAAAAGACTGATACTAAAATACAGGGTAGCACTTCTCAAAAACTATGGCCGGGTCAGCATTAGCTGATCGTTACTACCTGAAATTATCAAAAAATTTCAGATTTCGCACAGGTCGTTTCTGCATTTATCTTCGCACCATAGATCGTTTTATGAAGCTGAATTACTTTTCCTACAACCTCAGATTCCGGCACCCGTTCACTATCTCCAAAGGAACAAAAACGCATCAGCCTACGCTTATTGTTGAACTGGAACATCTTGGCATAAAAGGATACGGCGAGGCCCCTGCCATAGCGTACTACAATATCCCGGTAGAGAAAATGATAGAGGATATAGAAAGGAAAAAGACCCTTATCGAAAAATTCGCATTCACCGAGCCTGAACGCTACTGGCATTATCTCCATCACCTGCTGCCGCAAAATAATTTTCTCGTTTGTGCATTGGATATTGCTGCCTGGGATATATATGGTAAAATGAAAGGCAGGCCGCTTTATCAATTATGGAACGGGGACGTTTCTAAGAACCCTATTACCGATTATACTATTGGTATTGACAATGTAGATAAAATGGTGGCCAAACTAAAAGAAAAACCCTGGCCCATTTACAAGATCAAAGTGGGAACGGCAGATGATATTGCCATTGTAAAGGCATTAAGGGACAACACCAGCAGTATGCTGAGGGTGGATGCCAATGCCGCATGGGATGTTGAAACAGCCCTGAAACTGATACCGCAATTAAAAGAACTGGGAGTGGAATTTGTAGAGCAGCCATTGGCAAAGGATAACTGGGAAGGAATGAAGGTGCTATATAAAGAATCTTCTTTGCCTTTGTTTGCAGATGAGGCCTGCGTTTTCGAAAGTGATGTAGAAAAATGCAAAGGCCATTTTCATGGGATCAATATCAAGCTGACCAAATGCAGCGGTATTACGCCGGCCATGAGAATGATAAAGCGGGCAAGAGAACTTGACCTGAAGGTCATGATCGGCTGTATGAATGAATCTACTGTCGGATCAGCTGCGGTAGCTCATTTGCTTCCTTTTATTGACCATGTGGATATGGATGGCCCCTTGTTATTGGAAGAAGATGTTGCCACCGGTATCGGGTATAATATGGGCAGGGTCATTTACAGTGAGGAGCCCGGGCTTGGCATTCGTTATACAGGCCTGTTTCGGAAATAAGATGTTGGCAAGTTGTGGGAAAAAATATACCTTGTAAAGACGATTTCCTGTTTGAAAACGTTAAAACAGGAAATCCGGACTTATGAGAAGAACCAGAACAGGGATACTGCTGCTATTGATATGTGCGAATACCATTACCTGGTCACAGGATGAGGAGTTCTCCAAAATGCCTTATCTGTCTTTCTTTACAGGCCTGGTCAACTACCAGGGCGATCTTAATCCAAACAGTTTTACTTTCGGTCGTTCGAAATTCACAGCAGGTGCCTCTGTCCGGATACCACTAAGCAGATGGTTTACTGCAAGAGCCGGGTTTAATATTGGCAGCCTGGAAGCGGCTGACCGCTATAACCGTGATTACCTGAAGCCCCGGAACCTTAGTTTCTTTACCAGTGTCAAAGAGGTGTTTGCAGCACTCGAACTAAACTTACTGAACATTGATAAGTCCAGATTCACTCCTTATTTCTATGGTGGTATCGCCGTCTTTCACTTCAATCCATGGGCGTATGATAACGGAGGTGAAAAAATTTACCTGCAACCTTTGAGTACAGAAGGACAGGGGATACTCGATTTTCCCACTCAAAAAACATATAAACTGACGCAATTTGCCTTACCATTTGGTGCAGGTTTAAAATACGCCGTCAGTAATAATGTGCATGTAGGTATCGAATTCAGCCAGCGAAAGACATTTACTGATTACCTGGATGACGTCAGTTCTTTCTATGTGGATCGTGACAAATTGCTTGCTGCAAAAGGATCCAAAGCAGTTGAAATGGCTTTCAGAGGGCTCAGCAGTCCGGCTGCCAGCGCTCCTTATCCTGCTCATGGTGAACAAAGAGGCACACCTTCCGAAATGGATTGGTATTACTTTACCGGGATCAACCTGGAAGTTAAAATGAGTGCACTTGCCAGTCTGTTCAGGGGCGGCAGGGACAAAAGCTACCAGCAACGCTGTCCGCGGCGTATCTTATAATAGCCTTTTGTTCTCCGGGGTCATATCCTAAACAAATTGCTCCAGTAAGGCGATCCTCTTTTCGATTGGCGGGTGAGTAGAGAACATATTATCCCATGAAGCAGATTTATGGGCAGACAGTGTCGGGTTCTGAATAAATAATTGCGCCACATCCCTGCTTTCCACTGCTTCTATCATCGGGTCATTTGAGATCTTTTTAAGAGCAGAGGCCAATGCATAAGGCTTCTTTGTCAACTCTGCAGCTCCTGCATCAGCCAGGTATTCCCGTTTGCGGCTGATGCCGAAGCGGAGGAAGATAGATATAAGGTATGCTACTGCTGTGACAGCAATGGCTATAAGGATGATAGCACCTGAAGACTTGCCATCTTTGTCGCTGCTTCGCTTTCCTGAACCGACAAACCGCAAACTGCGAAAAGCTAATTCAGCCAGGAAAGCAAATATGCCTACGAATACAATCGAAATGATCAGCACCCTTACATCCCTGTTACGTATGTGCGTCAGTTCATGGGCTATTACTCCTTCTAATTCTTCATCACTTAGTTTTTCAATAATTCCTTTTGATAAAGAAACGGAGTAACTGCGGTGATCGATACCGCTGGCAAATGCATTTAAAGAATCATCATCGATGATATACAATTTCGGCAGGGTCATCCCTTGTGAAATGCAGAGATTCTCCACAAGATTATATACCCTTTTATTCTCCTTCCTTTCCAATGGCTTTGCCCCTGTAGCCATCCGGATAAAGGTGGTATGCCCGGCCCATGCAATGAGGAACCAGATACCAACGCCGATGAGCACAAAAGGCATCACCCGGATAAAATAACTGTTTGCTTCTTCAGTGGTCTGGTTGCCGGCAAAGAAGAAAAAAGCATAGAACATCGCCAGCAGCAATAGCGGGAATGCGATCAGTAAAAGAAATGAATTGATGTTATTTCTTTGTATCTGCCTGGATAAACCAACGTACTTCATACTATGAAACCCCAAAGGATCTCAGTCATTAAAATTTAATAGTGGGCGGCTCTTCCATTTTTTTCCGGTTATCATCACCGAGATCAAAGAATATCTCACGTTTGAAACCGAAGTTCTTCGCAATAAGATTACCGGGAAAAGCTTCCACCGCATTATTGTATTCCGTGGTAGCACCGTTGAAAAACCGGCGGGATGCAGCCAGTTTATTTTCAATATCACTGAGCTCTTCCTGCAATTGCAGAAAGTTCTGGTTGGCTTTCAGGTCAGGGTATGCTTCTACCTGTACCCGCAAACCTTGCAGAGCGGAAGTCAATTGCTGTTCAGCCACGATCTTATCGTCTATTGACCTGGCACTGACAGCCGCAGACCGGGCCTCTGTTATTTTGATCAGCAGATCTTTCTCATGCGTAGCATAACCTTTGACTGTTTCCACCAGTTGAGGAACGAGATCATGACGCTGGCGCAACTGCACATCAATATCAGCAAAAGCATTCTCTCTTCTGTTGCGCAGCCTGACGAGTGAATTATAGGCAGCAATAGCCCATAATGCGATCACTGCAATGATACCTATGATGATTAATAATGCCATAACAAATTGATTTAAGTTGGTAGGCTGAAATTAACGAAAAACAGGGAACGCAACCATGTTCCCTGTTTTATTTAAATAGTTTGATAAAATACTTCCGGCTCTTATTTGAATATTGTTCCGAAAAACTCTTTCATATCCTTCCACGATGCGCTGTCAGCGGCCGCATTGTAACCAACAGGAAGATTCGGGAATTTTTCATGTACCGCTGTAGCTGCAGGATTTGTAAAGGCATGAACAGCGCCGGGATATGCTTTGAATGTATAGCTGGCTCCGATGGAATCCATCTGTTTTTTGAACTGGTCAACTTCAGCCTGCGGCACCAGCGGATCATCAGCACCATGACACACCAGTATTTTTGCCTTCAGCAGGTCTTTGTTGGCAGGTACTACGTTCAGATTTCCATGGAAACTGACCACACCGGCAAGATCATCCCCCAGCTTTGCCATATTTAGCACCATTGCTCCGCCAAAGCAATATCCTATAGCGGCGATCTTATTCGGATCAACCTGGTTATAGGATTTCAGCTTTGCCAATGCTGCATCAAACCGGGCTTTTGCCATTTCCTTATTTCCGTAAAATGGCCCTGCCAACTTCATAGCACTATCCGGATTATCGGCGGTTCTTCCTTCGCCAAACATATCAAGAGCCATGGCGATATACCCGAGGTCAGCCAATTCCTTTGCCCGTTTTTTTGCATAATCATTCATTCCCCACCATTCATGTACTACCAGTACAGCCGGTCGTTTTTCTGTATTATTCGAATCATATACGACAAAACCATTCATCGTAATACCGTCGCCTGTATAGGTTATATTTTCCTCTTTCAGAGCGGGTGTTTTTGTTTCTGGTTCTTGTTTGTCTTCGTTGTTGCAGGATGCAGCTGAAAAGGCAACTGTCAGTATGCAAATGCCGATAAAGATGTTTGCTCGCATGATAAAAAGATTTTATTTGGAAGGATCGTAACATTAAAGGTCAGCAAAAGTTTGATGGGTGGAAAATTTTTTGCGCCCGGTGTGAGAAATCTGTGACAATTAAATATATTTAACCAATAATAACCAATCAAGAATGAAGAAATCCCTTTTTATCTGCGGCATGATGGCATCAGCCATATTTCTGTATAATTGCAGTGGTTCCAAAAAAGCGACTGCTTCGAAGCCTGTACCCTATAACTATGAAGCAAATGTAAAGTCAGTGGTGGAAGCCAACTGCGCCCCCTGCCATATACCTGCAAAGGGTGGTAATAAGAGAGCTTACGACAATTTTGCCAATGTAAAGTCTGATATTGATGAGATCATCCGGCGTATAGAACTGAATCCCGGCGAAAGAGGATTTATGCCTTTCAAAAAGACCGCCAGGCTCGGCGACAGCACTATTGCAGTCTTTAAAAAATGGAAAGCAGACGGACTAGGAGAGAAGTAATATTCTTCTGTGCCGGCTTATTCGGCTATATACCATTTACCATTGTCATCCTTTGCATAGGTGAACCCGTTGCTCATCAGGTGTATCTCCCGGCCATGTTTTTGGCTGTACTGGTTATTTTTTTCATAAACCCTGATACCATTGTTTTCCCTCGTCAGGTAAAGTATCAGTGCCGAAAGGGTGGGAGCTACATCATGAAGCCATTCGCCGTCGTTTTCCTTTATAAATGCCTGGCTCATTGTTGTCAATTTTGATACATCAAAGTTTAATATACTTCTGCATTAGCGATAAGTGGACAGGCTTTCGAGTCAATCACACTTACCCTTATCCTATTGGTAGTAATTGGTCTTATAGGTAATATTCTTTTGTAGCCGATCGTCGTCCCTTCCGCTACTTTTTGCCAGCTATTATCTTTCCATACTTCGATGGTGAATGCTTTGACCCGTTGGCCAAGCCGGATATATTCCTGCAGCAAGATGTATTTTACAGTTGTTGGTGTACCCATATCAATTTCAAAACTGCCGGTTCTTACATCATCATCTGTGGCCCAGTAAGTATTTTTATTTCCATCCGTGATATTACCGGGAGAATATACTTTTGATTTTCCCCTGTAACTGCCAGCGGTTACTGCCGTCCCTTTTGCCAGGTTCACGGTCAATTCCTTTTTCAGGATTTCCCTGAAACCTTTTAATGCTTTGATATCATTTTCATGAAATAACCCGCGCCGGTCAGGAGGTATGTTCAATAATAAAGTAGATCCCCTGCCAACAGAGGTAAGATATATCTGGAAGAGTTTTTCAGGTGACTTCACTAACGAATCTTCCCGCTGATGATAGAACCATCCGGGCCGGATGGATACATCCACTTCTGCAGGTACCCATTTGTTACCATCAGGTGAACCGGTGTTGAGCAGTTCTTCTATTCCGGCTTTTCCGGCAAACAATGTATCGGTGGAGATCGTATTCCAGTTGGTTTCACCGGCCACACCTCTTTCATTACCTACCCATCTTACGCCCGGCCCTGCATCACTGAAGAAAATAACATTGGGCTGCATACTTTTTACAAAAGAAAGGGTAGTGGGCCAGTCGTAATACGTAGCGCCATTTATCTTTCGTATTTCATTGGCCCCACCATAATATCCATCACCTCCATTAGCCCCGTCAAACCACATTTCAAATACGAAACCATACTGTGTAAACAATTCCTTCAACTGGTTCCTGTAATAAGTGATATAACCTGGTTTCCCATATTCTGCATGGTTCCTGTCCCAGGGCGAGAGATAAACCCCAAACTTTAAACCGTACTTTTTACAGGCATTGCTTACTTCCTTCACCACATCGCCTTTGCCCCCTTTATAAGGGCTGTATTTTACAGAATGATCTGTGTATTTACTGGGCCATAGGCAAAAACCATCATGGTGCTTACAGGTTAATATAAGGGTCTTGAAGCCTGTTTCCCTCAGGTTTTTTACCCATTGTTCTGCATCAAGATGGAGCGGGTTGAATAGGGATGGCGATTCACTTCCTTTCCCCCATTCAAGATCAGTAAAAGTATTCGTGGTAAAATGCACAAAGGCATTCATCTCCATCTCGTGCCATGCCATCTGTGCTGCTGAGGGCACAGGTAACACAGGTTTGGGTGGCTGGGTATTGACGACCTGTGAGCTAACGCCTGTACTGATAAGAAACGACAATATTACCAGGATGTCTTGTTTGATCTTCATCTTTAAATGTTTGAGGTCATCATGAATAAGCCACCGGTTCCAGGTCCAGTACCTGGTGCAGGTGATGTTACAAATGTTTGATATAATCCTCCGCGAGCCATTCAATAGTATGTAAACTTCCGGTCAGGCATTGCCTTGACATTGCTTCGGGCGGGGTATTTTTCAGGATCATCACTATATGTTTATTCAGCAACCGCCAGAGGCTGATCAGTTCGGCGGTATCGTAATACTGATAGCCGGAAATAACTACCCAGTTATCCTGTTTGTAAACAATATGTGGGTTCGTTTCGTATTGGGCTACAATAAAACGACGGATATTGTTCTGTGCTGAATCTGCAAGATGTCCTATGATCTCTTTCTTACTCCATTTGCCCGGAGATGGCTTAAAAGTCATTTTATCTTCCGGTATTGTCTGAAGGGCCGGGGTAAACTGATCAAGGATATTTGCAAGAACTAAGGCAATTGACTGCATGACTGATATTGATGGTTATTGCAAAACTAAAGAAGATAGGCTATCCGGATTTGTATGCTGCCTGCTATTGACTGAAAATACTTTTATGTCGGCCAAAGGCTTTATGTTACCTGACTGACAAAAATCAGCCACAGAGTATGCAGAAATAAACAGAATTAATCCTAAATTACGAATACTAACGATTAAAACCCCCGCCATGATACCCGTACAACAGATCTTAGATCGAAAGAAAAAATCATTTAATATTATTGAGCCTTCCGCACTTGTCATTGATGCATTGACCATGCTGAATTCAGTTAATCTCAGTTACCTGATAGTAATGGACGGAGACCAGTTCAAAGGGATTTTCTGTGAAAGGGACTACTGCCGCAATGTAATATTAAAAGGCCGCTCCAGTAAGACCACTACAGTCCAGGAAGTGATGACCACAGATATCCCGATCATCGATGTGACCGATACTGTTGAATATTGCATGAGTACCCTGAATCTCCACAAAACAAGATATATTATTGCATTCAGTAGCGGGCATTTTGCCGGAGTGGTCACTATTCATGATCTTCTCAGGCAAGTGCTCATCAACAGGGAAAATGTATTTGATCATTCATTGACAGAAAAACTGATCGCACAGGAAGAAGGCGACAGGGTCTTTTGATCAATCTTTTTACAAATAACTAAGCCACCACTGCCGGTGGCTTCTTTTATACCCGTCATACCACCTGCAAATAAAATACAGAATAATGATAAGAACAGCCCATACGCCGTAGGTGATACCGAGTGAAAAACCATAACCGGCAAGCTGCGGCTGAAATGCGATCCAGCCGGTCAGTACCATATCTCCGGGCGTATGACCGCAGAAATAAGTGGCCAGTAAAGCCATTGCATGAAGAAGATATAAATGCAACAGGTAATAGAACATCGGGACCCTGCCGATCACTTTGATCCTCTCTGTCAGCCACTGGCGTGTATTTTCAGTAAAAGCAAGAAACAATAAAGAGGGCCCAAGCGTGATCAAGAGGTATAAAAGGGAAGGTGGATACTTGGACACATTCAAAAATGACAGGAATGTAAACATCCCGCTCTTCTGGTTACTCCAATGCGAAGAGTCGCCATACGCATTTGTATAACGGATCAAAGCAAACAAAGCAACAGCAACGAAGCCCATCTGCAATAACACTTTCTTCCGCTTTTCAGCATTCATTTCTTTTTCATACAACTTACCAAGGCAATAGCCCAGCGCCATTACGCCGATCCAGGGTATTACCGGGTACCCCACAAATAATGTAGTACTGCCATATTGGAAAAAATTGGCCTGGTGAAATAAAGACCACAGCACCGCAGAAATACCATTGCCTTCGACACGGATATTATCGAGCAGGTTATGCCCGAAAACCATGACTAATCCTATGGCCGTTATGAATGTCAGCGGCAGGTAAATAAGGCCCGCCAATGCGATCATACTGATGCCCAGGGCCCATATCACCAAAAAATCAATGGAGGGCGGGGGAAAATTAAAATACCAGCCGAAGTTGATAACGGTGAATTCAAGAAAGATCAGCCATAAACCTCTTGTCAGCAAAAAACGTGACAGGTATTTCCTGCCTTTTCTTTGGCCCACCAGATAAGCTGATGTACCCGAAAGAAACATGAATACCGGCGCACAGTAGTGGGTGATCCACCGGGTAAAGAAAAGAATGACGTTTGTCTGCGACAGATCAGTAGGTTCATATATCATCGCATCAGCATGAAAATAATCCCGCACATGGTCGAGTGCCATGATGATCATCACCAATCCTCTTAAAAGATCAATGGATTCTACACGGTAAGTTTTCGGAAGGGGGATAGAAACCGGCGATAGGCCGGTATCTGCAGTAGCCATACAATTAGCTTTAGGTAAATGGATCAGTGATAGCGAAGATTTGAAGGTACTAAAACCCCGGAATGTTCTCCATAAGTTTTTTATACGGGGACTGCGATTAAAATCTGTTTTTACCTGATTCTTTTTTCCGACCTTTCAAGCGTCAACTATTGCTTACTTTTTTAAAAGAGGCCTATGAATGAAATTGTCAATTGCGCTGCCTATTCACAGGGTCGCCGCATCGCAGATGTAAAACTCGATACGGTTCACAAAGTGCTGAAGGAAACAGATCAGTTCGTCTGGATCGGCCTTCATGATCCTTCAGAAGAATTGCTTGATAAGGTTCAGAATGAGTTTGGGCTGCATGACCTGGCTGTAGAAGATGCTCACCATGCCCACCAGCGTCCCAAGCTTGAATTGTATGGCGATTCCCTTTTCGTTGTATTGCGAACAGCACAGATCAATCACGAACATAAGATCGAATTCGGCGAAACGCATTTTTTTGTCGGGCACAATTTCATTGTCGTGATACGGCATGGGTCATCCGTGCCATACACCGAAGTAAGGGCCCGGTGCGAGACTATGCCTGATATGATGAATAAGGGGCAGGGCTTTGTATTGTATGCGGTCATGGACTTTATTGTTGACCGTTACTTCCCGGTGGTCAATGACCTCGAACTAAAACTTGAAGCGATCGAGGATAAAGTGTTTAAAGAAAAGCCAAGCCGGGAAACGACAGAAGATATCTACCAGTTGAAACGCGACCTGCTGGAAGTAAAAAGAGCCGTATCACCCCTCGTGGACGTTTGCAACCGGCTGATGCGTTTTGATATCAAAAGCATCTCTTCGGAAACGCAGCCATATTTCAGGGATATATATGACCACGTGGTGCGTATCAATGAAATGATAGATAATACAAGGGAGCTATTGAACACAGCCCTTGAAGCCAATTTTTCCCTCATATCTATTGCTCAAAGCGATGTGTCACGCAAGTTTGCCGGGTGGGCCGCTATCATTGCAGTGCCCACCATGGTCGCAGGATTCTATGGTATGAATTTTAAATTCATCCCTGAATCCGACTGGCAATATGGTTTCTATGCAGTACTGCTCTTTACCATCGGCGCCTGCCTGCTTCTGTATTATCTTTTCAAACGATCAGGCTGGTTATAGTATCAAAATGTAATAGCTCCCGGAGAATGAGACCTTTGTTCTGTTCAGAAGCTCATTTCATCAGCGCTTGGGCCATAGCTGCCTGGTATCGGTACATTCAATAGCCGGAGGTAAACACCTAATTGCGCCCGGTGATGTACCACCTGGCAAAAGCATCCTCTCAATACTTCCCGCTTGGTTTCGGTGCTGTAGATCTGTTCACCATTCCGCATGGTCCAGAAATCATCCAGTTGTTTATCCTTTGCTTTTCCAAGTGCCATTTTCCCTTCTGTAAATGATCTTTCAAAAAAATCAATGAGCTCCCCGTTGGTATTGACCGCGGCCGGCTTATATTCATTGTTGGCAAAATCCAGTTCAGTTGTATCAAGTACCATCTGTATCCAGGATGGTATCTCTGCAACATGTGCCGCCAGTTGACGAAGGGTCATACTTTTTTCATGAGGCTTCCAGTCAAATTTATCGGCAGGCACCCTTTCCAGCATCTTACGGGTAGTGACAGCTTCTTTTTCCAGTTCACCGGAGAATGATTGTATGAATGTCATAAAATTGGTTTAAATGTTATGACACAAAGAAAGAACCGGCTACTGACAACCCTATGGCAGCCATTTTCCGGATGACAGGAAAAATTAATAATCGACCGGCAGTAATTTCATGTAATCGCTGATGGCAATATGGGTGGTATTCTTGAAAGGCATATCAGTACTTTTCAGCCTGATGATACGGGACACCTTAAAGTCGCGGTAATCCTTGCGTGCATGACACCAGGCGATCAGGTGCCAGCTAAAGGCATAAAAGATCAGCCCGATAGGCTCTAACTGGCGTTTGCTCGTCTCTTCCTTCTGGTTCTTATACTCGATTTCGATAATATTTTTGGATGCAATGGCATTTTGTAAAAGAGACAGGTATTCAAAATTCAGCACGAGGTTCGGGTGCATCTGCATTTTGATACTGTCATCCAGTACATCCAGTTTCTCTTTTTGGGAAGAGCGGAGTACAGCTTTTACTTTATTCAGCGCACTGGAATAATGTGTCTGTATGGATCTGTCCGCAAAACCATAGACCAGCGATTCCGACAGCAATAAGGCGTTTGCTTCTTCTGTGGTCAATGAAACAGGAGGCAGAAAGTAACCCTGCACAACAAAATAACCACGCTGTGTTTCAAAACTTACCGGTATGCCTATTTCCACCAGCGCCTTTATATCCCGGTAAACAGTACGTACACTGATATGGAACTTATCAGCGATCTTTTCAGCGGGCACAAATTTTTTGGATTGCAATAAGGTAAGGATACCCAATAAACGGTCAATACGGTTCATGATGTTGGTTTGACAACATAAAAGTAACTGAATTTACCAGTCAGGGACGGGCAGGTGAGGGTTGTATTTCGCCGGCTCTTTTCCAGAGCCACCAGGCTATCAGTATTCTCATCAGTGGCTGGTAAGTAAAATTGTATTTTTCAACAAAACTGTCGATCGCTGATTGTTTCCAGAAGCTATTCCCGAAAGCAATGAGTGCCCCTGCACCCCACATTAACAGCAATACAGAAAGTACCTTGCCGAAGCCTTTTTCATTTGTTAGTGCAATACCATAACAAAGATTACCCAGACCAAAAGATAGGATAAATACCCCAAATAAAGGGGCGGTCAGCAAACCTGCATAGGTGAGTAACTGCTTCAGTGTCTCTTTTACTGCCGGATCCAATGTTGTTACATATTGCTCTCTCAGATCATTGATGTAAAAAAGAACGAACATCTGGCGGGTGATCTCGGCAAAAGCGAATACACAGAAAAATAAAAAACCGATACCGGCAAAACCGGGTGACCTTTTCATTTCGGTTAAGGCAAACCCCCACATAGAAACAACGACCAAAAGGCAATGCACGATCACCCACCACCGGTTCAGGAGGTATGTACTATCCCTGAAGAGTAATACTCTCTTCTCAAAATCAGCGGGAGGATCGGGGAAATAAACATGAATACCCAGGGTGGTGATCACCGATAAGATACAGCATACGGCTGCAAATCGGGTAAAGTTTTGCTGCATGGTTCTACCTGATGAATGAACTTTAAACTACTTTGATTTAGTTTCACAAAATACCAGATAATGCCAAAAGGCCGGTAGTATTGAGAACCGGCAATAAAATGGTAAGAATGGAAGGGCTTAATGAAACTACGGGTTGATAACCCGCTAAACGAGGTCAGGATAATTTTCCTGCATATGATGAAATACAATTTAATGCCCGTTTTGAACCCCATGTACCTGATTTATACATCCCGGAATCATTTTTTGGATTTGCAGGATAATTACTGAAATTTAAAAAGCAAATTGCTGATATGTTTTACCGAAAATACCAGCCGACAGAGCTGTTGTCCCCGTATGTTGAATGTTACTTTATCTGGGACTCTGAAGGCCCGTTGACGGAAACAATGGTAGTAGAATCTCCTCCCAACGGTTTTTGCTCTATCGTTTTCAACTACGGCAATGTTTATTATTTGCAAAACAAGAAATATGAAAGGCTGCAGGTTCCTATGCAGTTCCTTTCAGGGCAAAGCATTTACAGCTATTCGTTATTCTTGCAGGGCATAATCGGGATAGCCGGTATCGTTTTTAAACCTGCTGCACTGGCGACCATTTTTTATTTACCGGTTTATGAATACACAGAAGAAAGAATCGATCTGTACACGATCTTCAGGAAAGAGGTAATAGATAAGTATGTAAATGAGATCAAAATGGCAACCACTGAAGACCAGAAGATAAAATGCCTGGAGGATTTTATTTTAAGCCAGTATAATTTACAAAGACCGGAGCCGGATTATATTGACAGCGCCGCCAATATTATTATCGAAAAGAATGGGATGCTGCAGGTGTCTGATCTTGTGAAAGATAGTTGTATGAGCCGCCGGAGCTTTGAACGAAAGTTCTTCCAGAAGGTTGGGCTTAGCCCTAAGTATTATGCACGCATCCGCAGGATAGGGTATCTATGCAATCTTATTGCGGGTAAAAAGAAAGTTGACTGGCCACAGGTCTTTCATGAATGCGAATTTTATGACCAGGCCCATTTTATCAAAGACTTTGAGGAATTTACTGGCCGTTCCCCCGGGCAATACCTGAAGGAAAATACTGAGCTGGCCAACTATATAGAAAAACCAACGACCCAATCCCTCAAATAAACTGGCGCATTTTTACAATAGAATGCCGCATTCTTACAATACTTTGGCATTTCGACGACCATATCTTGCCTTCAAAAAAATATGAAAAAGTTATGGTTTGCACTAATGACCGGGTTTATTCTAACCGCACAAGCTGTTGGCCAGGCGCCGGATGGCCCATTCAGGGTAGTAGAGTACCAGTATGGAGATAAACCGGCATCAAAGGGAGCCGGTAAACAAACAGTTTTGAAAGTGTTCAAAGATGGCTATTGGATAGCTGCATTCTTTGGCGATCCCAAAAAACCATTTAATGGTTCCGGTGGAGGTACGTTTGAAATAAAAGACGGAAAGTATGTTGAAAAGCTCGATTTCTATTCATGGGACAGTACTGCGGTCGGCGATGTTTATGCATTCGATTATAAGCTTTCAGCAGATCGTTATGAGCAGGAAGGATATATTGATTCAGACAAATACAAACATTACCTTATCAGGGAAAAGTTTGAAAAGCTTGCCGCTAAGGAGCCCCTGAAAAACTCTTCGCTGGAAGGCGTGTGGCATATGGAAAGCGGCGAGTGGGGGAAGAGTAAACTTGGAATAGGGGAGTATAAAGATGTATCTGTGATAAAGATATTTTCGTATCCCCGGTTTGCGTTTGCGTATTATAACCCTCTTACAAGGAGCTTTGTTGGCGCCGGTGGCGGCACTTACGAGTTTGACGGGAAGACTCTGACGGAGAATATAGAATATTGGTCCTGGGGAAAGCCCGCATTTCCTGTATCCGTTTTTAAAACGGAGATCAGGGGCGATCAATATATACAGGAAGGATGGGAAAACGGGTTGAAAGAAGTATGGAAGAAAAACAAATTGTCTTTATAATTATTTTAAAACTGATAGTATGAGCACATTAGTAAAAGAACAACAGGCCTTGAGCCTCAAAAATGCCTGTGTCGAATTCATGTTTGCCTACCAGCTAAGAAACGTTGATAAAATGCTGGGGTTTTGTGACCAGGAAGGCGAAGTATGGTTCAGGCCACTCGGCGAAGCCGGTAAAGGAAAGATCGGTGAGTTAGGCAAAGCTATATGGTCTTCGCTGATAGATTGTTTTCCTGATATTGACAACACCGTAGATGCTACGGTTGCTGAAGACGGCGAATCAGTCCGTTGCCAGGTAGTGATCAGGGGAACGCAGGCAAAAGATTTTGCAGGTATTGCCAGCAAGGGTAAGAAATTTGACAGCGACCATATCTTCATTTTTCATTTGAACCCGGCCAATAAAATTGACCGTATCCACATTACCTGGGATCATGAAGATTTTCAACGACAACTTTCTTAAAACTTAAAGCGATCTTATGCCGGCAACAATAGCCGGTTCGAAAGGGTGATCATTTGCTTATGGTTCTTTCCATGATCACAAATTCCAGGGGTTGCGTGGGAATGCCGAATCTGTCATCAGCAGGAAAGGGCTCGGTTTCTCCAGTTTTATGATAACCCTGCCGTTCATACCAGGCTATGAGTTCATGCCGGACAGAGATCACTCTCATAAAAATAGAGTCGCAATTTTGTTGTTTGGCATGATCAACAGCCGCAGCCATCAGTAGTTTGCCTATACCTTTAGCCTGTACCAGTGGTGATACACTCAACATGCCGAGATATAGTTTGTTTTCCTTCTTGTGCAGAAATACACAGCCGGTGATCTCATGCTGATCGTTGAGATATTTCAGGAATAAAGCTCCCGGCTGTTGCATTAGTTTTTGCAGCGTTGTCTCGTCTGTTCTCAATTCACCTTTTAACAGATGGGCTTCCGTGGTCCATCCTTTTTTGGAAGCATCGCCCCGGTAAGCGCTGTTCAGTAATGATACCAGCGCAGGTATATCGCCGGAAGTGGCTTTCAGTACAGGCATGATCAAAGATACTATGAGAAGTCTTCCTGTCAGGATACCGAAGAAGCGTTTCTTTTGAAAGTTGAAAACAGATAAACACTCAGCAAAATGATCACACCTTCAAAAAACAATAAAGAATTTATTATGCTGAATCTGTCTGCGAGATAGCCGAGAAATATGGCAGGTATCCCAAAACCTATATAACCATAGAACATATAACCTGAAACAGCCCTTGCCTTTTGCACTCCTCCTAAATTAGAAATGATATTCAACCCGCCCATGAACGAATATCCATAGGCGGCGACACCCATTATACAGGTACCTGCCAATATTACCAGCAGCTCGTTGATATAGCAGCCGAGTACAACCAGGCCAAAACCTGCCGGTATTAAAAGAAAACCTGTCCGCACGGCAAATACAGGATTGACGTGGCGTATGAATGGCTGCAGCAAAGCACCTGACCAGTTTATCAATACCAGGCAGAAACCTCCGTAAATGGTCAGCCCGTATTTGGCCAATTGTCCCGGAATAATGGCAACCACCACACCATTGGCAGCCCAGCATATCGCAATGGCAAGATTGACCGGGAATGAGCCTTTGGGAAAATAAGGCAGACGCAGCAGACTGCCGCCTATCGGCGGAATGGCAGGAAGAAACAATACAAATAGTAATCCGATAAAAGTAATGGCCAGTAGGATATAGTAGGTAACCGGCACTACACTAAAATGGATCAATAATACAACAGTAGTGGCCAATGCTCCACCGCCAAACCCGAATGAGGTAAATAATGAAGCCATGTTCGCCGCTTTCGTTGCTGCCAGGTGGTCCGGCTTTAATAGCTCGCTCATATAAGCCGTACCGCAACCCATGCTAAGACCGAGTGCCACGCCCTGCAATACTCTTGAAATGATCAGTGCGTACATATCGGGAAATAAAGTAATGATCGTAGTGGAAGCCAAAGCACAAATGACGCTCAGGATCATGATCGGTTTACGTCCCGTTTTATCAGAAAGACCTCCGAGCAATACATAACAGGGAAGCATACCCATGATATAAGTTGCCAGTACCAGGGAGATCTGCGTATTATTCATACCAGCTTCAGCGCCGTACACCCTGAACAACGGCATGGAAATATTGACTGAAAGTGTGATCAGCAATAAAGCGACGGCTACCACATAATGCGGGTTTTTATTCAGCATGTGAAAGTTGCTGCTTTAGCCGTTCATACTCCTGTTCTAAATTCCGGGCTGCGTCTTTCGGAAAAGTGAAACTATTAGCAAACACAAACTCATCATCCGGCGAAGGATTGAGCCGCATTTTTAATTCATCCCATTTCTGCATCCAGATATCATAATGCGAGACCAGAGCCAGTCCATCTTTCTGCAGGGCTTCAGGTAACAAATACCCTTTTTCCATGATCAGTTGCCTGATCTTTTCATTATACAGGCGCAGGGTCTTTGCATACATGAATGTCTTGCCCCCCTGCAGGTATTCTTTATAAGCAGCCTCTGAACGTTTAAGGTTCATGTAAAGCTGACCGGTAAGCTCATACTGTTGCGAAATGATAGCTTCGTTTGTCAAGGGATCTTTTTATAAACGAAAATAATCCATTAATGGGAGCCTTGCGCGGGATGTTTACAGGGCCTTTACATATTTATTCAGTGCATTGCCAATACCGGCACCGTACTGTGATAAGCCATTTTTTGAGTGTTGCCACCACCGGTTATATTACTTAGCCAGTTATGTTCTTTTGGCAATGTGATCAGCATGTCAATGTGATGGTCGCTCACAAACATATTCATGGTGTCCTGGAAATCATACAGGCTCAGGAAGTAGAACTCATGCTGAACGCCTTTAAATGCATCATCCATTTTATCTTTTACCAACTGGTAAGGTTCCGTAATAGTAACGTTATGTTCCGGGTTCACATTGACAATATGCAATTTTGAAAAATAGGCAGATAAAATATCTTTCATCGCCAGCACAGCAGCGGGAGAAGGTTCATGGGAAAAGTCAGAGGTCAGCGCTATGTTCTTGATCTGCGTGAACCGTGCATCCGGCGGCACGATCAGTACGGGGCATATATTCCTACCGGCCAGCTTCACCGTATTACTACCGACCAGGGTTTGCGCTACTTTGTTCTTACCTGTAATACCGATAATGATCATATCTACCGGGTTCTCCTTTGCCAGCCGTTCCAGGTTGCTGACAAGGTCATGACCTTCTTCGCAAAGAATTTCCATTTTTACTATGCCCTCATCAAAAAGCTTTTCTTTCAGCTTTGACATCTCTCTTTCACACGAAGCAGCCAGTTCCGGCTTGTCATACATATGATAAAGGGTCATATTGATACCATATACCCCTGTGAACATTTTGACCGCATAAGTGGCTGCATTCAGTGAAGTGGCTGAAAAGTCAACCGGGACGATAACTGTCTTCATGGAAATTATTTTACTTAAATCAACAAAAAAATACTGAACTCTGCAATGATCCCGATGAGCCGGGTATATGACTTTTGTTTTTAAGGCCGGCATTGGATATTTTCACCAGTAGATGTACCATTGAAGAATCGTGTATATCGTAAAACGGGTTTGCCGAAGCAATAAAAAACAGGCATGTTCTTATTTTCATCCCTGAAATGGTGCATTCATCCAAAACCGTATCTTTCGGGTCTCAAATCCCCATAATCTTGTATTAACCTAAACAATCAATTATGAAGCAAAAACTATTTTTTGTCTTCTTGCTGCTGGGTTTTGTCTCTCTTGCCTCGTATGCCCAGCCGAAGACCACTGCTGTTCCGCCTGCTGATACGGCTAAAAAGAAACCTGCCCCGGCAGGCATCACTGATAAAGTGAAAAGCAGTAAAAAGACGGGGGGATTATTTACACTTTACCAGGATACTGCTACCGGCAGTGTGCAGTTGTACATAAAGAAAGATCAGCTTGGAAAAGAGTTCATTTACCAGAGCTTCTCTATCAGCGGGCCTACAGCCTTATTCCTGAACCAGAGTATGCACAGGGCCACGATCGTATTCAAAGTGCAGAAAGCCTTTGATAAACTCGAATTTTCCCGGGTGAACACTTCTTTCTGGTATGATCCTTCCAATGCAGTAAGTAAAACTGCCGATGTGGACAAGCCTGAAGCGGTGTTCCTGGCAGAGAAGGTGGCAGCCGAAGATAGTACCGGTTACCTGATCAGCGCCGATGGTTTATTCATCAGCGAAAAACTCGATCCGGTAAAACCCGTTGTAGCGCCCGGGCCATTTGCTGCGTTACAATTTAACCTCGGTATGTTAAACCCGGCTAAATCCAAGTATCACCAGCTTCGCTCTTTTCCCGGTAATACCGATGTAATTGTGGATATGGCTTATGATAATCCCAACGCATTAGTAGGCGGGGGGCCTGATATTACGGATGCCCGCTATGTACGGGTACGTATGCAACACAGTCTTATTGAAATGCCGAAGAATGATTTCCGTCCACGCCGCGATGATCCGAGAATAGGCTACTTCATGCAACAGGTGACCGACCAGACCAGCATCAGCCCGGTTCCTTACAAAGACATGATCAATCGCTGGAGCTTAGTGAAGAAAGATCCTTCTGCTGCGGTCAGCGAACCTGTAGAGCCTATTGTTTACTGGATAGAGAATACAACGCCTGTTGAATATCGCCAGACCATCCTGGAAGCAGGATTGAAATGGAATGAAGCATTTGAAAAAGCAGGCTTTAAAAATGCCGTGCAGATGAAGATCATGCCGGATGATGCCGACTGGGATCCTGCTGATATCCGCTACAATGTGATACGCTGGGTTTCTTCTGCTCAGCCGCAATATGGTGCTATCGGGCCCAGTTTTGTGAACCCAAAAACAGGACAGATACTTGGCGCCGACATTACTGTAGAATGGTACAGCGGCAGCGCTACGCCTAACCTCGATGAATTGCTTACCGCTAATAAAGAGAGTGCACCCGAATTGCACTTCCCCGGTATGGAAAATAATCAGCATTACGCTACCTGTACACTGGCACAGGAACTGAAAAGCCAGTTCACTACCGGTTTGACAGTACTCGATATTGCCGACGCCGATCCGAAAGAGATCAGTGAAATGCACAAACAATTCCTGACCTACCTGATCATGCACGAAATGGGTCACACACTTGGACTGAACCATAATATGAAGGCCAGCCAGATGTTGTCGCCTGCGGAAGTGCATAATAAGGAGATCACGAGAAAGATTGGCCTTATCGGCTCGGTAATGGATTATCCTGCGATCAACGTGGCGCTCGATAGGAGCAAACAGGGAGACTATTATACCATGCTCGCAGGTCCGTATGACCTATGGGCCATTGAATATGGTTATACGCCTTTCAGTGCTTCGGACGAAGCAGCAGGCCTGAAAAAGATACTCAGCCGCAGTACCGACCCTAAACTGGTATTTGGTAATGATGGCGATGATATGCGGGCCCCCGGTAAGGCAATGGACCCACGTGTCAATATCAATGACCTGACTAGTGACCCTATCGCTTATGCTGAAGAAAGATTCAAACTGGTGAATAACCTGATGGGTAAGCTGGTACAGAAATACAGCAAGCCCGGCCAGACCTATGCTGAATTGAGATCAAGATATGGTACATTGAATGTTCAGCGTGCCAACATGATCGCAGCCGTCAGCCGTTTCATCGGTGGTATCTATATTGATCGGAGTTTCCCTGAGCAAGGCTCACCTAACAAGCCTTATACGCCTGTTCCGCTGGCTACACAAAAGAAAGCCATGGAAGTGCTGAACAAGTATGTATTCGCTCCCAATGTATATGATGCCGATGCCCAGGTGTTCCCTTACCTGCAATTGCAGCGCCGCGGTTTTAACCAGCCATTCAATGGTGAAGACCTGAAACTGACCGGTGGTTTACTAGGCAACCAGACGGGCGCACTGGCGCATATTCTTAGCCCGAATACCCTGCAGCGTATCACCAACAGCCGCCTGTATGGTAACCAGTACAGTGTAGCCGATGTAATGAGCGACCTGGTAAAAGGTATTTTCGATGCGGATAAAGCCACTAACGTGAATGTGTACCGCCAGTACCTGCAGACGGCGTTTGTGAAAGGTACAGCCGCCATAGTAGCTACTGAAGGCACCGGCGCTTTCTATGACGATGTATCCAAGGCAGCTGCATTGAGTACTTTGAAGAAAGTAAAAGCATTGCTGGCCACTGCGGTTTCTACCAATGAGGAAACAAAGGCGCACAGGGCCAACCTGCTGTTCCTGATCAACAATGCACTGGAAGTGAAATAAGTTTTTACTGTGATAAGATAAGATCCCCGCTTTTCCGGCGGGGATTTTTTTATACTATAATCGGAGCGTAACTCAAGCATCTAAAAAATATCACGCAACGGCGCCACAACGCAACGTCCTTAAAAAAAACGCATTTTGCTTAGCGCCTTTGCGTGAAAATATAATTTCGGGATAGATACTGATACAAAAGTTATTTATGCCCCAAACTGTCGTAAATGATGGTCAGCATGTTTGTAAACAAAACGGCCTACCTGTTCCATAGTCATAGGGCCAAAGAACGGATGAACAAAACCTTCGTTATTATAACCGGCATATTGTTCTATCCTGCTGATCCATTCTTTCTTTTGCTGTTCCAGGTCGCCGTTTTCACCTGTAGTTTTCAGCACAGGACTTGTCGGCGAATTTTTACCAAATGGCTTGTCATCTTTCAGTAGTTTCTTTAATACCATGCCACCGATCAACCTCCCTATGAAGACCCGTTTAATGACCAGCTTGCCGAGGAACATGTCCTCGCACAATGCACAATGCCGGGCCATCTGTGATACATTCATTTTACCCCATTGGGCATTGCTTTGCTGATTCAGCGAATTGATCCTGTTTA
>JAEUVK010000147.1 GCA_016787135.1 Chitinophagaceae bacterium
CAAATACACCAATATAGTATGGCGTTGTGCATTCATCAGCGATTTTACAGATTCCACTGTCGGATGTAAACCTGCCGATCTTTTTACTGTTACTATTGCCTCATTGGCAATATTCTCAACAGCTCTTTCTGCATCCACCAACGAAACACCGGCATAATTGGCAATTTTTTCGATCGCAAGCTTTTCTTTTGCTTTAAAAAGTACGCCCGGCCAATCCGTATTCCGCTGATCGGAAAGAATGGCCTCGCACCCTTCATCCGACCGGGTGAACCGATAGAGCGCTGTCAATACTGCCGGAATCGCTGCCTGTGCCAGTTTTTCCTGTGCCACCCGGGGCGTATTTTCTCTGGCTTCCTGGATGTTCGGATCTATTTTTCGGAGAGGCGGAAAACCCAGGTTCTTTTGAATGAGTTCAATCCAATTGTTTGCCATGACAAATGATTTTATAAAAGGACCTTTCAGAAAAACTGTGCCACAAAACGCTGAAACATCCGGAAAGCTATAACCGCTTATTTATCTTTGCAGTATATGCATTACGTATCGGCTGACGGATTGACAAAAAGTTATGGCATCACCCCTCTTTTCTCCCATATCTCGTTCAATATAGAAGAAGGTGACAAGATCGCATTGGTGGCCCGCAACGGTTCGGGCAAATCCACTTTATTGAAAATATTAGCCGGCAAAGAAACGGCCGACGAAGGCAAATGCCGTATCCATAAAGACGTGGATGTGGTATTGTTTGAACAGGAGCCCACTTTTATCGAAGACCGTTCTATACTTGACAATATCTTTTTTCATGATCATCCTGTTATTAATGCGATCAAGGCCTACGAAGCGATCAGTGAATCCGGCGATGCCCAAAAGCTAAGTGATATTATTGTGAAAATGGACGAACTCGGCGCCTGGGATTTTGATGCCAAAGTAAAACAGGTGCTGGGCAAACTGAATATCCATCATCTCGACCAGGTAGTAAGCACACTCAGCGGCGGGCAACGCAAACGGGTGGCCCTGGCCAAAACACTTATTGATATCGGCTTTGAACATAAACACGTATTGCTGATCATGGATGAGCCGACCAACCATCTCGATGTAGAAATGGTAGAATGGCTGGAGCATTACCTGGATAAGGAAAATGTGACCCTGCTGCTGGTGACCCATGACCGCTATTTTCTCGACGCCGTTTGTGAAGAGATATGGGAATTAGATGGCAGCAACCTGTATATATACAAAGGAGACTATGAAAACTATGTAGAAAAGAAAGCGGCAAGAACAGAAAGCGACCAGGCGACTATTGATAAAGCGAGGAATACCTACCGCAAGGAACTGGAATGGATGCGCAAGCAGCCCAAAGCGAGGACGACCAAGAGTAAAAGCCGGCAGGATAATTTTTATGAAGTTGAAAAAAAGGCAAAACAAAAGATAGAAGAGCAGCAGGTAGAATTGCAAATGAAGATGAACCGGCTGGGCGGCAAAGTGATCGAACTGAAAAAGGTGTATAAAAGTTTTGGTGATAAAGTGATCCTGAAAGGATTTGATTATACATTCAAAAAAGGAGAACGCATTGGCGTGGTAGGAAAGAACGGCGCCGGCAAATCCACTTTTATCAATATCATGCAGGGTATTGACCTGCCGGACAGCGGCAAGATCAATATCGGCGATACGGTAGTATTCGGCAATTACTCGCAGCAGGGGTTGATCGTTAAAGAAGATATGCGGGTCATTGAGTTTGTAAAAGATATTGCTGAAAACTTTCCATTGGCCAGTGGCGGTTCATTAAGCGCTGCACAATTTCTCCAGTTATTCTTATTTGACCCGGACAAACAATATACCTACATCAGCAAACTAAGCGGTGGTGAAAAAAGAAGGCTGCATCTACTCTCCATCTTATTCCGCAATCCCAATTTCTTAGTGCTGGATGAACCGACCAATGACCTCGATCTGCCTACACTGGGTGTACTGGAAAATTTTCTCAGCGAGTTTCCCGGGTGCCTGGTGATCGTTTCGCATGACCGTTATTTTATGGACAGGCTGGTGGACCACCTCTTTGTTTTTGAAGGCGATGGTGTGATCCGGGATTTCCCCGGCAATTATACACAGTATCGTATCTGGCAGAAAGAACAGTTAGCGGTTAGCAATTCGCAGTTAGCGGTTGCAGGCGACAGGTTGCAGGAGACCGGTTCTTCTATGCCTGAGACCAATGCAGCGGAACAAAAAACCGGGAACAAGCGAAGGTTTTCCTTCAAAGAAAAACGTGAATTTGATTTATTAGAAAAGGAGATCGCTGATCTTACCAAAGAAAAAGAAACCATTACAGAAAAACTGAACAGCGGCAGCACACCGTTTGAAGAACTGCAACAGCTATCGAACCGTATCGGTGAAGTGACACAACTGCTGGATGAAAAAGAATTAAGATGGCTGGAGCTGAGTGAGATGGTGGAATAATCATACTGGTACTTGACCGTTTACGCCGCTGTTGGTGTTGCGCAAAGCATCGTGCAGTGGCATCACCAACAGCCATTACTCAAGCACTCCGCAACCAGTTTGGCTTATTACTGTAGTTCCTGTCGCTGGTGAAGGCCTGTCACATATCATCGCTCAACACCAGCGACGGCGTAAAACCAGCATAGCAGGTTTTGAAGATTTGAGGGGAGTGCTGTATATTTAATTGTTAGGTGAAATGCTATCAAAAACAGTATGCTATCCGAGAAAATTAATCAAAGACATGTTTTTTATCACGCTGACAGAGCCGCTTCTTTGCAAGAGTATCAAGAAATAAAATTAGACACAGACGGACTCTCTTACTTTGGAAAAGCCTATTGGTCGGTTATTCAATCAAAAAATATTGAAGAAATGAATTCTGCTCAAAAAAGGGAATTCTATTTGGAACAAATAAAGAATGAGCCAAGATACTCCTTATATGCATCAAGAATGCAATGCATTTTCGGAGCAAATTCCATAAATGAAGCTATAATTTTTGCTGAATCTATTGCACCAAGACCAAACAATCCGATTCCAATAATTGAAGTATTTGCAGAAAGATTTTGGACTTTAGATACGAATTGGCTCGACTATGACAACAATCAAATGCAACTAGACTATTATCGGAACTACTGGGATGCAATAATTAGCAACCATTGCCCACAGGTTGGACAAAGACGACCACCTCGATTGGAAGTGCTAATGGCTTTACCAATAACAACAGGAAAAATAGTGCATATTGTTCCTGGTCAGCCTTGAGCGATGCAGACTCCGGGTCTTGCAGAAGCCTTGCATCTACCTTGGAGCAGAGCAAATAATTGCTGGTCTGTTTGCATTAAAAATTTTTTTACTCCACCCAAATTCATAGCTTAGGTTTGGTTTCCGCCCCTTCTTGACAATAGTCAATCCCTCCCGCTCACACATTTTTAAAACAAAACCAAAACGATCACAACATGAAAAAGATCCTGATCATGTCGGCAGCCTGTATGCTGCTGCTTGCCTGCAACAATGAGAAAAAAGATGACACCAAAACAGGTGAAACCACCGTCAGCAGTGCCGATGGCAAAACTCCCCAGCAGTCAGAGTTTGCTGACCCCAAGTATGCCGACTGGGGTAAAAAAATGATAGCCTCTATGGCTGCCGGTGACATAGACGGCTGGATGGCCGGTTATGCCGACAATGCCGTGTACCAATGGTCGGCTGGCGACAGCCTTGCCGGTAAAGAAGCGATCAGCAAATACTGGAAAGAAAGGAGAGCCAACGTAATTGATTCGATCAGCTTCAGTAACGATATCTGGCTGCCGATAAAGGTCAATACACCGCAGAAGGGTCCTGATGTACCGGGTGTATGGCTGCTAAGCTGGTACCAGGTGAATGTAAAATACAAGAACGGGAAGAAGCTGAGTTTCTGGACACATACCGATCACCACTTTGATGCGAATGACAAAGTGGACCGCAGCATTCAATACATTGACCGGGCGCCGATCAATGCGGCACTGGGAGGAAAATAGCCTTCGACAGGCTCAGGCTGACAATACGGAGAATTTAATTCGTCAAAAAAAGTAAGGGTGTTGCCGGTGCAACACCTTTTTTATTGTGCTACTACAAAAAGAGTATTGCCCGGCCATGGCCAATGCCTGATTTTACAGGTACCAAAACAGCCGGATACCATGCGGGCTTTATTGCTTACTTTGTTTGTACTATACTTTTCGCAGACGGCATCTTCGCAGATCGTCAATATTGAAAGCTCCCGTATGCAGTCCGACACCACGGGCTGGATGGGCAATGCGGGCGCCAGTTTTGCTTTTACCAAATACGTGGAAGAGGTCACCCTGATCAATCTCCATGCACACCTGCAGTATAAAACAAAAAAGAGCCTCTGGCTCATCCTCGGCGACTACGGTTTCCTGAAAGGTGGGAGTGAAAAATTTATTGCCAACAGCTTCGGGCATATCCGTTTCAATCACAAGATCAACTCCTGGCTGCGGTGGGAAGCATTCGGACAGGCACAGAATAACTATATCACGCAAATTGATGCCCGCTACCTGCTGGGCACCGGTCCGCGGTTCAAGCTCTTTGACACCAAACATTTCCGGCTTTATGCCGCCTGTTTATTCATGTACGAACATGAAAAAGAGAGAACAAAACCTGTGGTAACACATAGTGATATACGCAACAGCAGCTATGTCTCTTTCACTATCCTGCCGGATGATAACATTGAGATCATCAGCACCACGTTTTACCAGCCCTTGCCAAAAGAAATGAAAGATTTCCGTGTATTGAACCAGTCACTGATGAAAATAAAGACAAGCAAACATTTCTGGGTGTCTGTTCTATGGAACTCGCTGTATGACCGCTTCCCTGCGGGCAATGCGCCTAAAACCACCTACAATTTTTCTATGGGGGTCAACTACGAGTTCTGAGCTTATTCGATAAGACCGGAGTAAGCCCTGCTTTCATAGTATTTGTATTTCCTGGAATCATACACAGTACCACACAGAACGGAATGAATGAACCCGTTCAGCTCCACCTGCGTAGTATGAAATATTTTCCTGTCAGGATTAGTCTTAAAGAAAAACTGAATATTTTTCTTTGCCGACCTATACACGATGAGGCTGTCATCCGTTTTCTTTTCAAAAGAGAAATCACCCTGTAAATGCGATAAGAACAGTTTACTCCTGTACCAGGTACCCCCTGTAGCGGACACAAACGGTTTCCCGTTATATAACGCCACACTGTCGTTGTAAGCAAATACATTCAATGCTGCTCCTTTTACATCCTGCAGCCAGGCTCTGAACTTTGGATAGTAACTGCTGTCGTACCCGTAATCGCTGTCGAGAAAACTGATCCGTTTGACAGAAGACGGTATCTTTTCA
>JAEUVK010000160.1 GCA_016787135.1 Chitinophagaceae bacterium
CACCGCTTTTACGTTTTCCGGTTTACTGAAATCAGCTACCAGGAAACTGTGCTGTTGTTTTGCTGATGTATCTAATTTTTGCACAGCATTCTTCAGCGCTGCTTCATTTCTTGCCATCAGCGTACAATGAGCGCCGAGTAACGCCAGCTCTTCAGCAATGGCCAGCCCGATACCCTGTGTACTTCCGCAAATGAGTGCATATTTTCCTTTCAATGAAAGATTCATAAAGTCAAACCTAAGTAAAAAGTTGTAATTTCCAATTGAATTCAATTACTTCAAAACTGTTTGCTATGGCTGTCATTGCTCCTTTTAATTTAAAAAAATGGATAGACGAGAACCGTCATTTGCTGAAGCCGCCAGTCGGCAACCAGTGTGTATATAAAGACGCAGAGAATTTCATCGTGATGGTAGTAGGCGGGCCTAATGCCCGTAAAGATTACCATTTCAATGAAACAGAAGAATTGTACTACCAGGTGGAAGGCGATATTGTGGTAAAGATCATTGACAAAGGTGAATTCAAAGATATCCCGATCAAAGAAGGTGAAATGTTCCTCCTTCCGCCTAAGACGCCGCATTCACCGCAACGTGGTGCGGGCACGGTAGGATTGGTGATCGAAAAGAAAAGAGAAAGTGAAAACGATGGCTTCCTGTGGTTCTGTGAGAAATGCGGCAACAAGCTATACGAAGAGACCCTGCACGTAGATGATATCGTCAAACAATTACCCCCGGTGATGAACCGTTTCTGGGAAAACACCCTGCACAGAACCTGTAATAAGTGCGGCTCAGTAATGGAGCCTCCTGTAAAAAAGAGCTAGTCTCACGCAAAGGCGCTAAGTTTACGCAATGCTGCAAAGAAACTTTGCGCCTTTTGAATTTTACCTTTGCGGCTTTGCGTGAAAAATGAAAATAGACATCCACACCCATATCATGCCTGAGCACATGCCGAACTGGGCACAGAAGTTTGGCTACGGCGAGTTCATTCACCTGGAACACCGGAACTGCCAGGCCCGTATGATGAAAGGAGATAAACTGTTCCGGGTTGTGGAAGAGAATTGCTTTAGAGAAGATATACGGATAAAAGAAATGGACGAAACGGATGTATCCGTACAAGTTCTTTCTACCATTCCCGTTCTGTTCAACTACTGGGCAAAACCCGCCGACGGACTGGAAACATCCCGGTTCTTTAATGATCATATTGCCGAAACTGTGGCAAAAGAGCCCAAACACTTTATTGGTTTAGGCACTGTGCCTTTGCAGGATATTGATCTTGCCGTCAAAGAAATGGAAAGATGCATGAAAGAGTTAAAGATGCCAGGTCTGGAGATCGGCTCCAATATCAATGGCAAGAATTTGTCAGAAAAAGAATTTTTTCCTTTTTATAAAGCAGCCGAAGAACTGGGCTGCGCCCTATTTGTGCATCCATGGGAAATGATGGGTGAAGACCAGATGCAGAAATACTGGTTGCCCTGGCTGGTGGGCATGCCTGCAGAAACAGCCAGAGCTATCTGTTCTATGATCTTTGGCGGCGTGCTGGAACAATTCCCCAAACTACGGGTGGCTTTTGCGCATGGCGGCGGATCGTTTCCTTTTACTATCGGCAGAATTGAACACGGGTTTGAAGTAAGACCCGATCTGACCGCTATTGACAACAAGGTGAACCCGAGGAACTATATCGGAAAATTCTGGGTGGATAGTTTAGTGCATGATAAAAAAGCCATGGAGTATTTGATTGATGTGATGGGAGAAGATAAAATATGTCTTGGTAGTGATTATCCTTTTCCATTGGGCGAGCATCATCCGGGAAGGTTGATCGAGAAAATGAAACTGGGTAAAAAAGCAGAAAAAAAGCTTTTGTATAGAAATGCAGAAGAGTGGTTAGGCGTTACTCATTAAAAAGATTTGGATAATCTGTAATGACCCCATCCGTTCCCATCTTCTTTAATTCTTCTATTCTTGATTTGTCATTCACTGTCCAGGGAATGATCTTCATACCTTGTTTATGACATTTCTTCACCAGCTTTTCATTGACCAGCTCATGGGCAGGGCTATAGATAGTTGGTGTGAACCCTAACGCTTTTACCTGCTCGTCAAGACCCCTCTTGTCATAATCTTCTATCAGCATCGCTGTTTTAATGTGCGGATATATCTCATGAAGATACTGCAGTGTCCTGAAATCAAATGACTGAATGATCACATGATCCTCTATTCCCTTTTCTTTAATGACCGCCACCAATAGCTCAACAAACTCTTCCGGTTTTGGCTGAAATACACCATCAAATTCAGGATCGCTTTTGGTCTCAATATTATAATACGGGAAAGGCCTTTTGCGGGTCTTCATGGCCTCCTTCACACTGTCAATGACATCGCCCAGCAATGGCTTTATGGCCTTCATTTTCTGCTGCTGCGGAAAACGGGGATGCGGTTTCAACCCTACATCAAAAGTTTTCACCTGCTCATAGGTCATCCAGTAAATATTGAATTTTCTTTCTTCCCGTACGCCCATGTAAGTGCCATCGGGTTTGGTAGTGATCTCTTCGCCAAACCATTGCTCATGCGACAAGATCACTTTCTTATCTTTCGTGATCACCACATCCATTTCCAAAGTAGTGACGCCAAGATCAAGCGCTTTGATCATGGCAGGGGTCGTATTCTCCGGCATCAGCC
Organism: Chitinophagaceae bacterium; assembly: GCA_016787135.1. Taxonomy (GTDB): domain Bacteria; phylum Bacteroidota; class Bacteroidia; order Chitinophagales; family Chitinophagaceae; genus VBAT01. Next base: position 2,665 of record JAEUVK010000160.1, read on the forward strand.
CGCGGCAGCCCCGGTGGCCCTGCTTGTCAAATCCTATCCCCATAGAAACATGCTGAAGTTTCTTAGTGTCTGAGCAAGATAGGAACATCAGTAAGAATATAACAACGATTGCCCTTGTCATGAAGGAAATAATTTTGATCTTCTCTTTTCCATTAACTCAGCGATCTCTTGCCCATCCCCGCCCTGCTGCTTTAATTTCTCCGTGATGGTATCGTAGCTTTTCGAATCCCGGTTCTGGCTGAGTTTAAAAACATTATCCAGTTCTTTTACTTCGATCTCGAATGCCACGATAGCTCTGATCATTTTTTCAACATACTCTTCAGGCAGGTCTTCAAAATTGGCGCCCGAATGAGGGTTATTCTCAAAATGATTCGTCGTTCGTTTCAGTACATTCTTTAATGCCTGTTCATCCAGGAACCTCAGCACACCTCTTGCATGAACACTCATATAATTCCAGGTTGAGCCCTGTTGTTTGTTCTCATACCAGCTTGCACTGACATAAGTATGGGCCCCGGTAAAGACCGCCAATACATTCGGGTTTTGCAAAAAAGCTTTTTGATGATCTGTATTGCGCATCATATGTCCCGAGAGAAAAAGTTTGCCTTCTCTTTCATCAATAAATACTGGTATCTGTGTAGCCGCAGGTTCGTTTTGTGCATTGCAGCCGGTTACAAACGCAAAAGGGTGTTCCCGGACAAACTGCTTCACTACTTCCGGGTCATTTTCTTTAAAATAAGGAAGATCATACATACGGCTAAATTACATTTTCCAGTATCAAGATGCTGCAACGTTTTTAGGAACGGAATTGTCAGCGTGCATAAGTAAGAGAAACTGTTAATATCCTTTGGCATTTTGGACTGCAAAAGATACCGGGTTAGTTTCAAGTATAGAAAGGTTGCCTGCCTGTGAACGATCCGTACAGGAAAGGCTGCCCACAGAGGCAGCCTTTTATATAATTCCATATATCCTGTATGTATTACGTATTACCCGACCGTTGCCATCACTTTTGCTGCATCCATATTCGCATTGCGCATAGCGATACTTCGCACCACCTGTGCGGCAAATCCTTCAAATGCTTTTCGGGTGATCGTATCATCTCCCATCATGATAGGTATGCCTATATCACCTCCCTCCCGGATGCTTTGCACCAATGGTATCTGTCCCAGGAAAGGAAGATCATACTCATCAGCTAAGCGCTTGCCCCCTTCTTTTCCGAAAATGTAATATTTATTCTCTGGTAATTCAGCAGGTGTGAAATAACTCATGTTCTCCACCAGGCCGATAATAGGTACATTCATCTGTGCCTGGCCGAACATGGCTATTCCCTTTTTGGCATCCGCCAATGCCACATCCTGCGGCGTCGTAACAATCACAGCGCCGGTCACCGGAACTGTTTGCATCAATGTCAGGTGAATATCGCCGGTGCCGGGCGGCATGTCCACCACCAGGTAATCCAGTTCATCCCAGTACACATCCGTGATGAATTGCCGGATAGCGCTGCTGGCCATGGGTCCTCTCCATACCACTGCATTTTTTTCATCTACCAGCAAACCAATACTTATCAGTTTGATACCATATCTTTCCAGCGGTGCGATCATTCCTTTACCATCCACTTCCATCATCATCGGTCTTTCCCCGCGAACGCCAAACATGATCGGTACACTCGGCCCATAAATATCTGCATCCATCAGCCCGACCTTAGCACCACCCTGTGAAAGAGCCAGCGCCAGGTTTGCCGATACCGTTGATTTACCGACTCCGCCTTTTCCGCTTACCACGGCAATGATATTTTTTACTTTGGGCAAAACAGCTTTATCGTCTGCACGCCGGGTAGTGGTGTTTGATGTAAAATTCACTTTCACCACAGCCTCCTTATTCACCAGCAACTTGATGGCATTGATACATGCATTTTTTATATGATCCTTCATCGGGCAGGCAGGGGTGGTCAGTACGACCGTAAAGGATACATAATTCTTTTCAATCTCTATATCCTTTACCATATTCAGTGACACAAGGTCTTTTCCAAGATCAGGCTCCTGTACGTTTCGCAGGGCTTCCAGTATTTTTTCTTCAGTCATATTCAAAGCTTATGTTAAATTAGAATTGCAGTTGCAAAGGTAACCACTCGGCACCCTAATTTGTTGGCTTATTTAGACAAGTTGTACTTATTTTTGAAGCCCAGATGAGAAGAATTTTATTTTATACTGCCATTGCACTTTTTATTATCCCTGTTACCACCAAAGCACAGTTCGAAACAGCCCGTGACTCTGTCGTTCAATTATATGGTGTCATCATGACTGCAGACAGCCTTGTTGGTATCCCGGCAGTAAGTGTGATGGTAAAAGGGCAGAATAGGGGAACGATCACTAATAGCGACGGCGTTTTTTCTATAGTCGTCTTAAAAGGCGACCAGGTGGAATTCACCCACGTCAGTTATAAGCCGAAAACGGTCACTATACCCCGAAACCTGGACGGCAATCAATATAGCGTGGTACAACTAATGGTTCAGGATACGGTTTATCTGCCTGCCACCATCATCAGGCCACGGCCAACACCCGAACAATTTGCCCGTGATTTTGTAAACACCAAAGTACCTGATGACGACATTGAGATAGCCAGAAGAAACACCGACGCTACCAAGCGGCGTATTCTGATGAAAACGACTCCCGGTGATGGGCGTGAAGCTACCGCCATTCAATTCAACAACATCGCCAAGAAAGCTGTCTATTCAGGGCAGACCCCCCCGATGAATATCTTTAATCCTGCGGCTTGGTCAGAATTTATACAGGCATGGAAACGGGGTGATTTTAAAAATAAGTAAGCTCCTTTTAACGGTCATCACAGGTGTTCGCTGCAGCGATGATCCCGGTCTAAAAAGCCATGGATAGAACAGGTTGCCATTCTCAAAAAATAAAGCTATCTTATCCAACACCTAAAGCCACTGTTATATGTCAACCTCCGAACTTCTCAAGCAATGGTATGAGGAAGTATGGAATAAAGCCAATGAAGGTTTTATTGATGAGATGATGCACAAAGATGTGATCGTTCACGGACTTGATCCTGTAGGAACGAGTAAAGGCATCGAAAATTTCAAGGTCTTTTACAAAAACTTCAGGGACTCGTTCCCGACGGTACAGGTACTTGTCAAATCACTGGTAAGCGATGAAGAATTTGCCGCAGTACACTGCATGGTAATGGCCAAAACAGCAACAGGAAAAGAAGTTTCTTTCACCGGCCTCTGCGTGGGACGCTATAAAGATGGTAAACTGACCGAAGGCTGGAACAATTTTGACTTCCTGAAGATGTACCAGCAATTAGGCCATATACTCGTGGCAGAGATCGAATCAAAATAAAAGGGATAACTCCGGATTGCCTGCAACGAATGCACCTCTACACATATTCAATCAACAGTCATAACCCGAAGGCGAAGCCTGATTAGGAAAACTGAATGAAATAGTGGTATCCAGTTTTTGCTGTCCTTTTATACTGATATAACCTCCGACTGTTCTTGCCAATGGCTCAAGAGAACGAATACTGTAGTCAAGGGCATAGCCATTGTAATTACTCCGGTCCTCTATCTCCAGTATAACGATATCCCTGAACCTTTCTGCACGGATATGAATACGTCCTTTTCTGGCATTAGTAATTACAGTAGCTAATAACTCTTCAATGACCGGGGTTATCCTGCTTTCATCAGCCATGATACAAAGATCAGGCGATACTTCATTCATAACAGAGCTATCGCTTTTTCGCATCATATCATTTAATGAATGACGCAGCAACTGGTTGACCAGTGATTGCAGGGAAGCATTTTTGTGCCGGGAGATACGGGAGAAGCCCGGATGGATCGGTTCTATCATAAGGGTGGATTTTGTCTTTCTCATAGTGAACGAAACGGCTTTCATAAAATCAGCTTGTTTCATTTTGGTGACCTCGTTTTAGTTCCCGAAGTAAACCATTTAACCAAAGCAATAAGGTAGAGGGCCTTGTTCATGTTACGTAATCATACCTCTACACTACACTGAATTTTTCCTTATCAATGCTAAGAGTTTTTTTAAAGAATATCCATACCCCGGGTTCTGATCAGGATACCAGTACTTCTAAACTCTAAACAGGAGTAGTAATTCAACGATGAAGTTCTACAATTCTGAGGCTCAGTAAATACCGTTTTATTGTTCGACTAACACTTGTAACTGCCAAATAACCATGACTAATTTTCAGTAAAATTATTTCAGGTTGTAGCCCTATGGGAACCATGTGCATACACTGTCATCGTAGATTTCCGGGCTTCCCGAAGCTATGGCGTGCGGGTTTTACAGAGTACTTTTGACTTCAGGAGCAGTACAAATCTCCGGGCTAAAGAAAAACCAGAATGTCCGTCGTCCGAAGACCGATCGTACTTCTTCAAAAAAAGAAAGGCTATAATCCAACCCTAGGGCGGTATTAGTTACCCTAAATTGAAAACGATGTCGAAGAGAAGAATGAGAAGCACAGGTCTTGTCAGTACAGTATCGCTTATTATCATTGCAATTGTGAGCATTGCTGCCACGCATCAATCAGGCGCCGGCAACAGAACATTACATGATACCTGTAATCAACTCTGGTTTGATACCACTCTCCTGAAACTAAATGGGGTTCCGGCTACAGATGAACTTACAGTTCCCGCTATTACTCTGAATAAACAGGCAAAAGAGTTTACGGAGATGTATATTGCCCGTAACAGGGATCTACTGGAAATGATGCAAAAGAAAAGTCCCCGCTCATTCCGGCTTATCGATGATATTTTCACCCAATATGGCCTTCCATTGGAATTAAAATACCTGGCAGTGGTGGAATCTCAATTAAAATCAACAGCCCTGTCAAAAGTGGGCGCCAGGGGCTGGTGGCAATTGATGCCTGAAACAGCGAGAATACTTTCCTTAAAAGTAAGTGCTGCACGTGATGACAGAACACACCTGTATAAAAGCACAGTAGCTGTCGCAAAATATTTAAGAGATCTGCATAAACTTTTTGGCGACTGGCCCCTGGTGATCGCCGCTTATAATTGCGGCCCGGGCAAAGTATATGAAGCCATTAAAAGGTCAGGCAGCCGTAACTTCTGGAAATTACAGCAGCACCTCCCGGCCGAAACGAGAGGACACGTGAAGAAATTCATCGGCACCCATTATTATTTTGAGGGCAAGGCCGGCATTACTACCATGACAAAGGATGAGACCATTGCTTACAAAAAAATGATGATCGCCTTTGTCGATGAGCATAATGCTTTGCTGAGAGAACAATACGATGAGGAAAGAGACAGCAGCGATACAGCGGGCCTGCAAAATGTAGCTAAGGTCAGCAGCCTGAATGACCAGGGTAAAAATAATAACAGGTAACAGAATACTCAGGATATAAACGATCTGCGACTTTAACCTCTAAAAAAATTCTCACACCTGAAAAGAACACAGGTTGATAAATTGAGGTTAAAAGTGAATAACTAATAAAAATTTTTCTATCGCATGGCTGTAAATTGTGTAAGGATTCGTACCCACCAGAAAAAGCAGTACGATTCTTGCACCAGATTTTTCATCGAGTACCATTCTCAAAACCTTATAGCCATGATGCTGTTCCAAAAAAATATCCAGTTTTCCCGGCTGATAAAAGCTGATGGCATGCTGAGAGAATTCAACTTCAGAAAACACAGGGATCCCCAGGGCGGTGTATTGTTTTCAGTTGATGTCGCCGACCTGCGTAACAACCGTATCTTTTTTAAGATGCAGCAGAAAGAAACATCCTGGAGGATCGTACAGACAGCTGTTCCTGAATGGGTGCGCACAAATGAGGAAAAACTTCACCAAACCATCGAAGAAGAAATGAGCAAAGCCTGATCAGCAGGCATCATCCGGGGACTTTCACGTTTATTTTATCAATGTTTTCGCTTCTTTGACCAGGCAATCACCCAGGGTCATTAGTTTATCCTGTTCTTCGGGAGAAAGTGTGATAGTTGTCTGTGTCTTATTGGTCCCGTTGATGATAATGCCAGTGATCTTTTGCGTGACAAGCCTGTTCAATAACGTATTCGTTGCTGCTGTATTCTTGAAAATAATATGAAAAAAGCCCTCGCAGTTCACAGACCCGCTGTTACGAAAAGTGGCCTTGACCTTTGTTTCTTCATAAGCAATGACGGCAGTTGATGCATCGTTAAAACAACTTTCATTTCGATTCATAGTAAAGAAAAAATCTATTTCCTTACTATCCGCCTGTATGGACAATGAGGCTCCGTCCAACTTCATCAGGCCCGTCGAAAGCCTCACCTCTTTGGTGTAGGGATCGGCGGTCTTTTTTAACTTACAATCCTGGGCTAATGAATAGAAGGGTAAAGCAAGGATCAAACCGGTCAGAAGTTTCATACAGAAATATTAGGCACTAAAAATAGTATTTACCTTTCTTTTGCAGAAACGGGGCTTGTTAAAATAAGACCCGGTCTCTAAGTAAGCTGGAGGGAGTCCCGTAGCAGCAACCTCAGCGCATGGTTACAGAATTTTTGCATTTCATGCACTTCAAATGACGACCCGTTAAGTATCCCCTTTACAACTCCACTTCTCTTTTCCAACTTTGCCCGTAAATTGGCGGTTATGCTGAAAGATCTTCCCTCCTATATTGTCATCCTGTTTATATTGACAACAGTGACAACTTTAGCCATATTATACATTGCTATAAAGCAATCATCCCTTTCAAATACCAAAGGCACGATCATATTGACAGGGCTGGCGGCCTGGTTGACATTGCAGGCTGTTCTATCAATCAATGGGGTCTATGAAGACAGTATTTCGATGCCGCCTGCATTCATTTTAGCTATATTTCCCCCTTTACTTACAATGATCATTCTTTTTACCACCCTTTCAGGAAGGAAATTCATAGATAGCCTGCCGCTTTCCGCACTTACCTGGCTGAATACTGTCAGGATACCCGTTGAAATTGGCCTGTACTGGTTGTTCATTCACAAAACCATTCCGCAACTGATGACATTTGAAGGCCGCAACTTTGATATCTTTTCGGGGATCACGGCTCCGCTCATTGCCTGGCTGGGTTTTGTTAAAAACAAATTACCCAAAAGTGTTATTCTCGCCTGGAACATCATCTGCCTGCTGCTTGTTCTGAATATTGTTACGCATGGCATATTATCTGTTCCTACCCGCTTCCAGCAGTTTGCCTTTGATCAGCCGAACATTGCCGTCCTGTATTTCCCTTTTGTCTGGCTTCCTGCATTCATAGTGCCGGTAGTGATCTTCACTCACTTTGTATCCATCAGGCGGCTCATTGTAAAACACAATGAACTTTAGCCGCCAAATATCTTGTCCCGCATCAATCATTGTGAACAACTTTTGTCATTCCATTAAAGAAGCTTAGCATAATAATTGTTATCAACGAATAATAATCTTCAACCCATGCATGTAAGCTTCATTAAAGTCATTCATTTTACCCGCCTGATAAAAGCCGGCGGTCGTCTGCGGGAATTCAATTTCAGAAAACTGAGGGATGCCGAACCTGAAACATTTACGGTGGATACGGTAGATGACCGTGGCAACCGCATCCTTTTCCGGATGCAGAAAAGCGGGAATAACATCTGGGCCATTCAACCGCAGATGCTGCCCAAATGGGTACCTGAGACGGAAACAAAGTTGCATGACACTATTGAAGACGAGCTGCATAATCCTGCTGATCACGCCTGATATCGTTCCCGCTCATTATATTGCAGGCAAATAATGCCTGTTATGAAGCGGATCTATGTTATCCTGATCAGTTTGTTGCTTTTCTCCTGTACAGAAACAAAGACTTTAACTACTGCCTCTCCAACGCCCCCGGAAAGCACCCTGGTGCCCGACGGCAAACTATGGTCATCCTTGTTTCACCAGAAGGCCGCTGAATACAAAGCGCTATGCCTGCAGGCCTATAATATCGCCCGTCTCCGCCTGGATCAAGCAATGGAACAACCTTCTTCCAAACCCAGGGCCATTATTACCGATATTGATGAGACCTTTTTAGATAACAGCCCCTATGCTGTTCGCCAGGCATTGCAGGGCAAGGATTATGATCCGGCTACCTGGCAGCAATGGACAGACAAAGGGATAGCCGATACCCTGACCGGCGCCCTTGCCTTTTTTAATTATGCCGCTTCGAAGCACGTAGAAATTTTCTATATCACCAATCGCAGGGTGGCGGAAAAGAACGGCACGATGGAAAACCTCATTCGTTATGGCTTTCCGTATGCAGACAGCAATCACCTGGTGCTCCGTAAAGATGGATCCAGCAAAGAAACCCGCCGCCAGCAGGTAAGCGCTACACATGACATCATCTTACTCATTGGTGACAACCTCGCTGATTTCAGTCCGTTGTTCGACGGCAGGAAGACAACAGATCAAAGGGCTGATGCCGTGCAGCAACTGGCGGCTGAGTTCGGGAAAAAATTCATCGTGCTGCCCAATATCAATTACGGCGGATGGGAAGAAGCTGTTTATGGGGGCAATTACAATCTTACTCCCGCACAGAAAGATTCTGCGATCAAGAGTAACCTGAAAAGTTTTTAGCCTGGCGGTAAAGCTGCGGGCTGATCATGCTGGGATCGGGTTGTGAAAATGAAGTCGGAGGTCAGAAGTCGGAAGTACGAAGCTGTAATGTTTTTCAGTATACATTTGTTCTTCTGTCAGACCTCAGACTTCTGACTTCGTTCCTTTATGACCAAGCTCTCCGTTAATATCAACAAGATCGCTACACTTCGTAATTCAAGAGGCGGCAACAATCCTGATGTGGTAAAAGCAGCCATAGATGTACAGCGATTCGGCGCTGACGGCGTTACGGTTCACCCGCGGCCGGATGAAAGACATATCCGCTACAGTGATGTCCGTGAAATAAAGAAGATCATTACTACAGAGTTCAATATCGAAGGCAATTGTACCGAACAGAAATTTGTGGACCTGGTACTGGAAACAAAACCCGACCAGGTGACATTAGTGCCTGATGCACTCGGTCAACTCACCTCCGACCATGGATGGGATACGATCAGGAACAAAGATTACCTGCGTGATATTATCGGGGTATTTAAAAAAGCAGGCATCCGTGTATCCATCTTTGTTGATCCGGATGTAAAAATGGTAGAAGGCGCTGCGGCAACAGGTACGGACCGTATCGAATTGTATACGGAAGGCTATGCAAAGCAGTTTGGAGCCGGCCCTTCGGCAGGCTCAGGACGAGAGCTGGCAGTAAAGCCCTATGTAGAGGCAGCAAAGAAAGCAAAAGATCTGGGTTTAGGATTGAATGCCGGGCATGACCTTGACCTGCATAACCTGCAATACTTTAAACAGAATATACCCTGGCTGGACGAAGTAAGTATTGGCCATGCGCTGATCTGCGATGCTATTTATCTTGGACTGGAGAATACGGTGCAGTTGTATAAGAGGCAGTTGATGTGAAAGCTGGTATAGATTTTCATTGATGACCAATGGAAAACTGTACCAGGAGTTGCGTATATTTATGAGAGCAACTTAAGCCTTAAAATATGAAAAAGCTATTACTATTTTCCACTATCCTACTCACTATTTCAAGCATTGGACAAATCTCAAATACAGAGAGCTCTTTACTTACCTCCGACCCTAGCCAACAGAAAGTATCCACAGACTCTTTTTCTTTTTGTTCCATTAAGTTCAAAGTACCTCGCGACTGTAATAAAAAGTCAGAGGCCAACTGCTGTACTGCAGAGACCTCAGCCAGAGGTGGCAACCTTGGGTGTTACAACGGGATTACATTGATGTGGACGTATTTTCAAAACGAGAAAAGCCTCCGCGACTATTTTGAATATCGCACCAGCCATTCTCAAAAAGAACAAATTAAGCGATTTCACAAAAAACCTATTACCTGCTTCTTACTTGGAAAACAAATCGAAGGATTTCGGATTAAGTTTGAAAATTTCAAGGGCGTTAAGTGGCAAAGCATAATTATTGAAGACAAAATTAACGACAAGTACGTGTCAATCGAGTTACTTATACCTTCCCACAGAAAATTGAAAGAACAAAATATATCAACCGGAATTAAACAAATTCTAAAACTTAAAAAATAAACTGCAATTAACTTAGCTAGTAGATATTGAAAATATAATTTCAGCCATGCCAAAGCATATTCTCTTTCTTATTATTCTCTTGCCAATTCTTGCCATTGGGCAGACTAAGCAACAAGACAGCCTCTTATCAACCATACCAAATGACGCAACGACTATAAAGGTAATTGGTGTAACTTACAAGGAATTTTGTCTGGCTCTCCTTGACAGTAATTACAATTTTGAGACAAGAGACACTGAACTTAGCTCTTTTAAAACAACCCTTGGGGATTATAAAAAAGACTGGAATTGCAGTTATTCAATTGAAGGACGTTTTCGTGACAGTATTGGATATTTAAAGTTTCGGCTCAAGGACAGTCCAATTTTATTTAAATATGCAAAATGGCAAAGAAACAAGAAGAAGTATCATGAGAAAAGTCTTTATAATTACCCATTCATAGAAGTTATTTCATTTTGTAAACGATTTACAGACAAATTTGAATTCTTGGTTGAAAAATTAGATTAAAAGTTTGACAAGAATACGGCAGCTAACATGAACTGTGTAAAAAACAATGCAAAATCTATTCTTTTTATGGTTTGCAGTATCAGTACGCCCTGTCCGTTCTGCGGGAGCACCCTTATCGTCATAAGAAAACTTTCCCTTACATTCGCTTCTTAAACTATTAAACAATCATGAGAAAGATCGTTTTGGCGTTGCTGAGCTTCGCCTTTTTTTCCGCCGGTGCTCAAACCGCGGATGAAGTGATCCAGAAATATGCCGCAAACCTCGGCGGACTGGATGCTTTCAGCAAAATAAAGACAGCAAAAATGTCGGGTACTGTTGCCGCACAGGGCAATGAACTGACCATTACCGTACAGGTGATCAATGGCCGGGCTGTACGTTCGGATGTAGAAGTAATGGGCAACCAGATCGTGAATGCCTATAAGGACGGAAAAGGCTGGAAGATCAATCCTTTTGCCGGCGCTACTACGCCTACTGATGCTACTGAAGCAGAACTGGTGGAGCTGAAAACACAAAGCATGCTGACACCCGTGCTGATGGATTACAAATCCCGCGGCCACCAGGTGGAACTGCAGGGGCAGGAAGAGGTAGAAGGCATCAAAACATTTAAGATCAAACTGACAGGCAAGGAAGATGGCAAAATGACCACCTATTATATCAGTTCTTCAGACTATTCGCTGATCAAATCAGTTTCCGACAGGGAAATGATGGGGCAGACCATGGCAGTGGAAACCTGGTACTCCGACCTGAAGGAAATGAATGGTGTGAAATTCTATATGACCCGCACCCAGAAAATTGACGGGCAGGAATTCCAGTCTGTCAAATTTGATAAAATAGAACTGGATGTGACGATTGATGAAAAAGTATTCGATAAATAAACGACTGTAACTTTTATACAAAACGATCCCGCTACAGGCGGGATTTTTTTATTGCCGTGCAGGCAGTTCTTTAATAACCGCTAACTGGCCGTTTCTTTTTTCCCATCCATACGTAAACCGGCCGTTGGTGATTACAATGAAAGAGGCTGGTACAGTGATGTTGTAACGTAACGCCTGCTGCAAGGTGTCATTGTTCAGCGTTATGGTTTCCGCTTTACACTCAATGATCATCCATGGCTGATGGGCTTTATCATACACGAGTATATCAAACCGCTTCTTCAGTTCTCCCAGCATGATCTCTTTCTCCAATGCGATCAGTGAGGGCGGATATTGCATCACCTGCACCAGGTATTGAACAAAGTTCTGCCTTACCCATTCCTCCGGTGTCAGCAGCAGCCATTTTTTGCGCAGCGGATCAAAGATGTATTCTTTGCTTGCTTCCTGTTTGGTGCGGAATGAAGGTTCGGGGAAATGGATGGGGATCATTCATCCAAAAATAAAGCTTTAAATTAGCAGAATTCAAAAGATGATTATGAAAACAAAAGAAGAGATAGTAAAGAACTGGCTGCCCCGCTATACGGGTGAGCACCTGGAAAATTTCGGAGAATACCTGCTGCTGACCAACTTCAGTAATTATGTGACCATGTTTGCCGAATGGAATAACGTAAAGGTAGTAGGTGAAGGAAGACCCATGCAATGCGCTACCGCCAATGATATCACCATCATCAATTTTGGCATGGGCAGCCCTACTGCGGCTACCATCATGGACCTGCTGACCGCCATTGAACCTAAAGCCGTATTGTTCCTTGGTAAATGCGGGGGGCTGAAGAAACGTAATAAGATCGGTGACCTGATATTACCCATTGCTGCGATAAGAGGAGAAGGTACGTCGAACGATTATTTTCCTCCCGAAGTACCTGCCTTACCTGCCTTCGCTTTGCAGAAAGCTGTTTCCACCACTATCCGCGACTATGCCGTGGATTACTGGACAGGCACTGTCTATACCACCAACCGCCGGGTTTGGGAACATGATGAGCAATTCAAAGAATACCTGCAGAAAGTAAGGGCCTATGCCATTGACATGGAGACCGCCACCATCTTTACCGTCGGCTTTTATAATAAGATACCTACAGGAGCTTTGTTATTGGTCAGCGACCAGCCGATGATACCTGAAGGCGTGAAGACAGAAGAAAGCGACAAAGCTGTTACCGCCTCCTTTGTAGAAAGACACCTGAAGATCGGTATTGATTCATTGAAACAACTGATCAATGACGGATTAACGGTACGTCACCTGAAATTCTAAAGACCTTTACATGAAACTATTCCTGCTGCTGTCAGCTATCTTTGTGCTGGGCGTTTCCGCCGATAAATGCGGAACAAAAAAAGACGAACCCTTACCATATAAAGGCAAACTGGAGACGAAAGGGATTTGTATGAATTATACGATCCGTTTGCTGGAAGGCAGCATTGACACATCGCTGATCAGCGCTTCCTGGACAGATGAGGTAAAAGGCAAAACATTTACCGGCGTATTTGGTCTTGGCAGCCCGTGTACTTTCCCCTCCACGATCAATGAAGGGGATGAATTCTATTTCACTATTGATACTGCTGCCGTACAGAATTGTGCGGTGTGTATGGCCTACTATCCCACTCCGCCGAAAAAGCTGGCGATAAAGGTGATCAGCAAATAACTCTTTACTATGGCTGGTACATTTTCACAGGTATACATTCAATATGTTTTTGCCGTTAAAGGCAGGCAGAATCTTCTTTTAAAGGAATTTGAAGAAGATGTGTTTAAATACATAGCCGGCATCATCAGGGAAAAGGAACAAAAGTCGCTTGCCGTGAACGGGATGCCTGACCATATTCATGTACTGGTAGGGTTGCGCCCGGCAATGAGGATATCCGACCTCGTAAGGGAAATTAAAAACAATTCTTCAAATTTCATCAATGAAATGGGGTGGCTGAAAAAGAAGTTTTCGTGGCAGGAAGGCTATGGGGCATTTTCTTATTCTGAATCGAATTACGGAAAGGTGATTGACTATATCAAAAACCAGAAACAACATCATGCGAAAAGAACATTCCAGCAGGAATACATGTCCTTTTTAAGAAAATTCAATATCCCCTTTGAAGATAAATACCTGTTTGAATTTTATGATTGACTTCTATTCTAATGTCACCCCTTCGGGGTTCTCTTTAAATGCCCATTATTCATTTGATCTAGATTAATTTCATCCCTTCGGGATTCTAAAAGCATCTGAACATTAAAAGCCTGAAAGGCTGGCATTAATATAACGCAGCCATCATCCTGAAACGGATACGAACCCCGAAGGGGTGACATTAGAAACCAGAATGTATTAATTTCATCCATCCGGGATAATAAAAACAACTGATAACAAAAAACCTGAAAGGCTGGCATTAATACAACGCAGCCATCATCCTGAAACGGATACAAAACCCCGAAGGGGTGACATTAAAAAACATGATCCCACTCCTATCCATACAAAACCTTTCCGTTGACTTTGTCAGCGAATCCGGCACTACTCATGCCTTAAAGAATATATCATTAACAGTAAAACGGGGTGAGATCGTAGCACTGGTCGGTGAATCCGGATCAGGAAAATCAGTCACATCATTATCCATCCTTCAGCTTCTACCCTCGCCACCAGCAAAATATACCAGCGGTAATATTCTTTTTTCGGAAGATGGAAATAAACCTGTAAGCCTCCTGAATAAAAACCGCTATTCATTACAACATATCCGAGGTAATAAGATCGCCATGATCTTCCAGGAACCCATGACGTCACTGAACCCGGTACTGCCCTGCGGAGAACAGGTGATGGAAGCGATACTGGCCCATAAAAAGATCAGTAAAGAAGCAGCAAAGAAGCAAACCATCAGTTGGTTTGAAAAGGTAAAACTGCCCAGCCCTGATAAGATATTTGACCGGTACCCTCACCAGTTGAGCGGCGGACAAAAACAAAGGGTGATGATAGCAATGGCCATGTGCTGCCAGCCATTCCTGCTGATCTGCGATGAACCCACCACAGCCCTGGATGTGACCGTACAGAAAACGATCCTGCAGCTGATAAAAGAATTGCAGCAGCAATCGGATATGGGTGTCATCTTCATTACGCATGATCTTGGAGTAGTAGCTGAAATAGCTGACCGGGCAGCCGTGATGTACAAAGGAGAGATCGTTGAACAGAACCCGGTAAAAGAAATTTTCACCCGCCCGCAGCATCCCTACACCAAAGCACTACTGGCTTGTCGTCCTGTCAATCATCAAAGAGGCGAACGATTGCCGGTGGTGAGTGATTTTTTGGAGAGCGCCGGGGTCAGAAGTCAGATGTCAGATGTCAGAAGCCAGGCCCAAGACCTGAGCAATAATGAACTAACATCGGACGCTAACACCTCAATACTGCTTAAAGCAGAACATCTCTCCGTCTGGTTTCCTTCCAAAAAGAATTTCTTTGGAACAGCTCTCGACCACACAAAAGCTGTGGACGATGTCAGTTTTGAAGTATATGAGAATGAAACACTGGGCCTCGTAGGTGAAAGTGGTTGCGGGAAAACCACACTGGGGAGAACATTGCTACGGCTGATAGAACCCACTTCAGGTAAGATATTCTATAACGGCATTGAATTGACGTCAAAGAAAAGAGACGAACTACAGTCATTACGAAAAGATATACAGATCGTTTTCCAGGATCCCTATTCCTCATTGAATCCAAGATTGACGATCGGCGCTGCCATTGCAGAACCGTTAAAAGTGCATCATATTCTGCCTGATGACAAAGCCAGAAAAAACAAAGTGGTTGAACTGCTGGAAAAAGTGAACCTGAAAGCAGAACATTTCAACCGTTATCCGCATGAATTCTCCGGCGGACAAAGACAACGAATTGTCATTGCACGGGCATTGGCATTGAATCCTTCGTTCCTTGTTTGTGATGAATCTGTTTCAGCGCTTGATGTTAGTGTACAGGCGCAGGTATTGAACCTGCTGAATGACCTGAAAAAAGAGTTTGGCTTCACAGTCATCTTTATTTCACATGATCTTTCGGTTGTCCGCTATATCAGCGACCGTATCATGGTAATGAATAAGGGTAAGATAGAAGAAAGCGGACCGGCTGACCAGGTTTATTTTACCCCGCAAACCGATTATACTAAAAGACTGATCGCTTCCATTCCCGGAGGAGTGGTCTCCTAATCGCCAAAATCGATCCGTGGCCTGATATCATACTCCTCCCGGCCTTCTCTTTCATAAAACTGACTGGCGCTTTTTCTTTTTGCATACAGCATTTTCTTCAAAGCGATGGCCAGTTGCTGGCTCATAGGCTCGTCCTCTTTGATCTTTGTATCGCTGAAGCTGGTAAGATCAAGCACATAATAGTCACTCGACCCTGGTATCATCGGGGAATAATAATCATCATAATCCGGCTTTTCCACATTCTCAAATTCAAAGGAACCGGGATCTTCGGGAACCAACCCTACAGTGGCCAGTTTCCAGGTCAGATCATCCTTTTTGCTTTTATACTTGTAGAAGTAAACGAAACCTTTCTTTCCTTTAATTTCAGCAGGTAACCTGTCAATATAGGCTACTGAATCAGGTCTATCATACGATTTTTCATCCATTAATTTACTCTTCCCAAGATCAAGATGATTATTATACTTCGCAGGAAACCTGTCCGGTTTATTTAACTCCTTCATATCCTTATAGAGGTCATATCTGTATTCATCCAAACCGGCAAACCAGGCAGGCAGCGTATCAGGAATATCCTTGTTGTTCCTGAGCAGCAAAAACATAGTATTATACTTTAACCGCTTGTCATTCGAAGCCAGCATTTGCTGAATCAGGGGTTTCACTGCCGGACTGGTCTCTGCATTAGGCAATAATAGAGTAGCATACAAACCCAGGTCCTCATTGCCATCATCTTTGTCGTCATTATCCCTGTATGCATTATTTTTTTCTTCTTTGTCTTCTTCGGCCTTTTTTATCGCCTTATTCTTTTCAGCAATCGCCTGTTTCTTTAATTCCTGTTTTGCCTCTATAAGGAACTTGCTGAAATAAGGCTGATAATCTGCAGGCTTTACCAGGCCACTATCTACCATCTGACCAAGCAATTGCATGATGGGCCGTTCATAATCATCCAGGTTCATCAGAGGCAGAAGATCAGGCAGTATAGTCCGGGTCAGTTGCAGTGAATCATTCAGGCCGTTCATGAAATTGCCGCCATAACCATACGAAGACCCTCTTCCGGAACTACGTATTGTATAAGAATAATCATTATACCCATTGTTCGACGGCACATCAAGTACCGGAGGCTCAACTGTAATTATATCCCGGAAGATATTGAAAGCGTATTGCGTTCTTTGACCCAGCAAAGCTTCAAGGATAGTGTATTGCAGTTCGACTGTATCGCCGGCAGCATAATACAGCTCCTTCAGGTAATCAGTTGCTGTTCTTGTTTTAATATTATCCAGTTTACCGATCAGCGATTTCTTGGTGTCAAGATATCTTTTCCCTGTCCAGTTCAGTGAGCTTATCGCTTTCTTTAAAGGGATAAAATCAGTGGAATCCATTTTCACCATGTAAATACTTTTCACCGCTCGCTTATGCGCTGCAGTATCTTTGCTCATAAAGTCGTCAAAGAACAACGGGGATTTTTTGGCAAAGGGGTCGCTGCCCTTCAGCGTATCTGCAGGCATAAAAGAATCATAAAAAGACTGAACAAATGAACCTGGTTTTGTCAGTGTATCAATCTGTGTCACCAGGCTGAACCCGATCCCGTCTTTATAGAAGGTTTTTGTCCAGATAGCACGGCTGCTGCCGGTATCACTGACGATTCTTTCCCACACTTTCACTTTATTTGGCAGCTCAAATTTCTTTTTCATTCTTACGATAAGTGTAGTATCTCCGTATAAGCCTCCGTCATTATCCTCATTGAGTACAGAGCTGTCTGTTGCGGTATAATAACGCTGGCTTTTATAAAATGAGACATATATTTTTTCCCCTGTCGTATCATTTGATATGGTTTTGTTCCTGAATGTGCCGCTTTCCAGGATATCTTCTTCCGATTCTTCATCGTCATCACCGTATCCATAATACCCGATCCGGGGAATATCTATCTTGTTCTTATTCTCATCAGGGAATACCGGCGATTTTACTGTAAAATACAGGGAGGTATCCTTTCTTTCTTTCACTTCACCATATACGAATGGTTTTGTCTCAAACGAATTGAAAAAGCCCTGCATCTTTGGCGTTTCCTGTTTGCCTTTTGCCACCAATGTGTAATAGTGTGGCCCCTGTATGATAAAACGGGTGAGATAAACAGATCTGTTCTTATCCAGAAATTTACAGTCCATGGCAGGGTACCCCTTATACTTTATATGCTTCCTGCTGATAAGTGTATCTATGAATTCAGAAGCGGCAAAGCTTTCCTGCATCAGACTCAGGTCAAATGTATCTTCCTCTACAAAACCATAGTTATGTACATCTGACCGCATGACCCGGTACTGAACATTACCTGCCTTATCTTCTGAATCATATATCCA
>JAEUVK010000210.1 GCA_016787135.1 Chitinophagaceae bacterium
AACCGGCTCGCCATTTCCTGTTGAGTAACCGACAGAAGGTCTTTTAGTATTCACCGCCTTATCCAGTACGCTCACAAACTGGTATTCGAGCAATGCTTCCGATTCATTGATCTCGTTCTGTGAAATGATACGGTTGCTGCCGCCATACAGGTTGATCAGTTGTTGCTTCCCATTATAACTCATCAGGGCTACCGGGAAAATATAATTCTGCTGCTGTCCTTCCTTAAGCTGAACAGTGAGGTTGATGGGGCTTGCTCCCAGCGACACCAGTGAATCCCCATACTTCACTCCGTTTGTACCCGGTATTTCATCTTTAGGAGAAATAAAACGGTAACTGATCTTTGAGCTGTTACGATCTTTGATCAGTTGCATGAAGTCATTGGTGCTATTGGCCAGCTTCTGGAAGCCTGCCGGGAAATCACCTTTCAGGAAAACATCAATCTGCACTTTATCATCGAGGCTGTTCAATAGTTCTTTGGTCGCTTTACTCAGCGTATATCTTTTTTCTTTCGTCAGGTCAATACGGGAATGAAATAAAGAGGCGAGGAAATTGACAACAAACAATACGATCAGCAGCAACAACCAACCGTATTTTGATGCGAATATCTTTTGGGCAAGGTTCTTCATTTATCGTTTTAACAGGTTACGGTGGGTAATAGTGAGGAATAAAAAGATCACACTCAGGAAATAAACCACGTCCCGGGTATCTATTACACCGCGGCTGATGCTGCTGTAGTGAAAATCAATACCGGCCATTTCAATATAATAATCGGCACCTCCTTCCAGGCCCGGCAGTTGGCTAATGGCATTGAACCCATAATACAGCAGGGCGCAGGCGATCAAACTGATGATAAACGCCACCACGGCATTGCTGGTAAAACTGCTGGTGCAGATACCGATGGCCGTGAACACCGCAGCTAAAAAGAACAACCCGATATAAGAACCCATGGTTGCACCGGTATCTATCCCTTCATTGGAAGATAACTGCTGAATGGAAAAAAAGTAAACGATGGTAGGCAGCAAAGCGATCAGTACCACGACCAGGCTGCCGAGATATTTGCCGGAAACGATTTGCCAGCGGGTCAGCGGTCTTGTCTGTAATAGCTCGAATGTGCCACCTTTAAACTCATCGGAAAAGCTACGCATGGTGATGGCGGGGATCAGTAACAACAATATCCATGGCGCCAGCAGGAAAAACTTGTCCAGTGTGGCATAGCCAAAATCAAAAATATTATCGTTAAAAACAAATAAGACCAGCCCGTTGGCCAGCAGGAAAACGATAATAGCGATATAGCCGGTAAGACTGCTGAAGAATTGACGGAGTTCCTTTTTACAAACGGCCCACATAGATTGGATAAAGCTGCAAAATACGGGAATTTGTGTTCAAAATCAATGTGATGGTTAGTATAAACGCCTGCTTACTCAAAGTTCCTGGTTTACACACATGACATTGTTGGGAACATAATCGGAAGTGTGAGCGGAGAAACTCCGGTAAGAGCAAAAAGAAAAACTATTCTACTACTCTTAATTCAACCCATTTTGTTGACATAAACTCAAGCGTATCATAAGCGTTGGTTTCTTGTGTAAAAAAACGAATCTTATATAGTCCCTTTCCCTTGAATACCTCAATTCCCCTTACTGAAATTTCTATCAAATAACTTTCGAAAGGTCTCAACTTTATTTTCGGTCTAATCTCACTATGGTCCGAATACAGGGATATGTAGCTTTTAACAATTGGCGTTGAATCAACTGGGAAATAAAAAATTTCATACGCAATATTTCCAACATCATCTTTAGTCGTTGCAAGATATCTACCCGGGATATCACAGTCTTTATTGCTCTCATTAGTAACTCTAAGGATAGCCTTAAACTCTTCTGTTTTAGTGATTGATCTCGTAATACATGCTATATCAAACCGAAGACTGCCAGTCCTGATTGAATCATATTGCGCATTTAATCTGCTAACAACTAACAATCGAAGTAATAGATAACTTGATCATAAACTTTTCCCATACCGGACTCTGATAGCCCCATTTTGTATAAAGCAAGATCCGGATTTCACAAATAAAGATATGCAACTGCAACCTCCAAAATAAAAAACCCCGGCATTTCTGCCAGGGTCCAATCATTTATAAATGCGTGTTACACTGCAAAACTCTCCCCGCAGCCGCAGGTCCTGCTCGCATTGGGATTACTGAAGTAAAATCCTTTACCATTCAGTCCGTCTGAAAAATCCAGTGTCGTATTCACGAGGTATAAAAAGCTTTTCAGGTCGGTCACCACTTTTACGCCATTATCCTCAAAGGACTGGTCCATCGGCTTTTGCTCGTTGTCAAAATCCAGCTTGTAGCTGAGACCCGAACAACCGCCACCTACCACGCTTACCCGCAGGAAATAGGAAGGGTCATTGCCCACACCGGCATCCGCCAGCAACTGCTGCACTTTTGCCTTTGCTTTATCGCTTACGTAAATGGAATTTTCTAATGCTACACTCATAATTCGGAAAATAGTGAATGGAAAATGGAAAGTGGGGATTAAAGACCCATTTTCTACTTACCTCTATCCACTCTCGTTTTAATGAACAACACTTTCCTCGAACTTCAGTTCGGGCAACCCGTTCTTTTTACGGTAATCATTCACCGCTGCTTTGATGGCATCTTCGGCCAGTACCGAGCAGTGGATCTTCACCGGGGGCAGGTTTAACTCTTCCACGATGGTCATGTTGTCTATCTTCATCGCCTCATCCACCGATTTGCCTTTGAGCCATTCGGTAGCCAGTGAGGAAGAAGCAATGGCAGAGCCGCAGCCAAATGTTTTGAACTTGGCATCTTTGATGACACCGGTCGCCTCATCCACTTCTATCTGCAGGCGCATCACGTCGCCGCATTCAGGAGCGCCTACGAGGCCCGTGCCCACATTGGCCTTGCTTTTATCCAGCGTGCCCACATTCTTGGGGTTCTGGTAGTGGTCTATTACTTTTTCTGAGTATGCCATGACTTTATGATTTGATGATTTGGAATTTTAATGATTTGGAGATGACTACCTTTCTTACAAGCGATTTAAAAATCATCTCCAAATTTTCAAATCGGTACATTGCCAAATCAATGGTGTGCCCATTCGATCGTATTCAGGTCAATTCCTTCTTTATACATTTCCCACAGCGGGCTCATCTCTCTCAGTTTGTTCACCGTATTCGTTACCTGTTCGATGGTATAGTCTATCTGGTCTTCGGTAGTGAACCTTCCCAGTCCGAAACGCAGCGAACTATGTGCCAAGTCATCGCCTAAGCCCAGTGCTTTTAACACATAGGACGGCTCTAATGAGGCAGACGTACAGGCCGAACCTGACGAAACTGCAATATTTTTATTGAACCCCATCATCAGGCCTTCTCCTTCTACATATTTGAAAGAAATATTCGTTACGTGAGGCAGTTTATGTTCTTTATCGCCATTCAGATAGGACTCTTCGATCTTCAGTAATGCATTCTGTAATTTATCCCTTAACGCACTTACCCGTTTTGTTTCTTCTTCCATTTCGTTCACGCATATCTCGCAGGCTTTACCAAAGCCAACAATGCCGGGCACATTCAATGTTCCGCTTCTCATACCTCTCTCATGACCGCCGCCATCTATCTGCGCCGTTACTTTCACACGGGGATTCTTTCTGCGGACGTATAAGGCGCCCACACCTTTCGGACCGTACATTTTATGCGCTGTGAAAGCCATCAGGTCAATACCATCTTTGTTCACATCCACAGGTATCTTCCCTACTGCCTGCGTCGCGTCGCTGAAAACAAGTATGCCTCTTTTCTTTGCAATAGCGCTGATCTCTTTCATCGGCATGATGGTACCGATCTCATTATTGGCATACATGATGGCAATAAGTATAGTGGTGGGCCTGATCGCTGCTTCCAGCTCTGCCAGGTCTATCAATCCGTTATCCTTTACTTTCAGGTATGTCACTTCACCACCTTCTTTTTCGATATGCTTGCAGGTGTCCAGTACAGCTTTGTGCTCGATATTGCAGGTGATGATATGATTGCCTTTGCTCGCATACATTTCGAATACACCTTTGATGGCCAGGTTATCGCCTTCTGTAGCGCCGGAGGTA
>JAEUVK010000034.1 GCA_016787135.1 Chitinophagaceae bacterium
CAGAATTGTTCTGAAAAAATAAACCGCTTACATTTGCACTCCCAAATGGTGTTGCCCGGGTGGCGAAATTGGTAGACGCACCACTTTGAGGTGGTGGCGCCCGAAAGGGTGTGCTGGTTCGAATCCAGTCTCGGGCACAAAAAAATCCTGGTCATTGCGACCAGGATTTTTTATTTGCTTGAAAATTTTACGGCACCACCATCGTCTTCCTCTGTAACGTATGCGCACTGAAATAACCTAATGCTCCGCCCTGCAGGTTAGTGACAGGGTTGGACGGAGTAGCCTGTCCGCTACCCCCGGTAGCGCTTCGGTCAAGGCTGAACCAGTATTTGTAAATCACCGGATCGATACATTGCATATCTACAGTTACCGTGTCACCGGTATGTATGATCATATTGTCATCGTCGTCGTCAGAGAAGTAAAACAATTTGGTATTGATAGGTCTCCCGTCGGTATAATCATCGTTCTGTATCAATATCTGGTCTTCTTTCAATCCGTTCACATATTGTATGAAACGGTAAGCATTTCCACGACCCGGCGGGTCCTGGTACTCCGTATTCACAATATTGCGGAACTCGGTAAAAAGAAATTCGTTGGTGACAAATATTGTGTCGAGATTTACACGTACCGGCATAGCGCAGGCTGCAGTGAATGTTTTGCCGCTGATACTGACTGAAAGATTATACACTTTCCCTGTCAAGGCAATCAGCCCCGGTGCTTCATATACCCCGGCAATTGTTTCATTCAGGGTAAATGTTGCCCCTCCTGTTTCGGTGATAGTCACGTTGGCTCCGCTGATCCCGGCAAAGTTATTGTCCTCATCAAAATTCTTTGTTTGGGTGATCAATACTTTAGCCGTGCCCGGCTGGTCAGTGATAACAGCCTCTATCACGTATTTTTTTTCAGCTTCGTTCAGGTCAAGGCTGATCACTTTTTCACAGGAATTCAGTATAACCAGCGAAAACCCCGTCAATAATAATTTGAATGATCTTACCGGATATTTCATCAATCAGAATTTAAAGTTGTAAGAAACAGATGGAATGAATTTAAACAAGGCGTATCTCACGGCTTCGGTCTTATCCGGGTCATCTTTACTATCCCGGAAATTGATCGTATAAGCATTCTCACGACCGTAAGCATTATACAGGCTGAAGGTTAACTCAGAAGAGAAACGTTTCTTTTGCTTCAATACCCATGTTGCTCCCAGGTCGAGGCGATGATAATCAGGCATGCGATAGCTGTTTCGTTCGGTATAATAAAATACGGTTCTGTCATTGATACGGTATTTGCCTGCGGGAAAAGTAACTGCATCCCCGGTGTAGAATACCCAGTTGGCGGATAGTGTCCATTTTTTGTTGAGCTGGTAGGAGGCAACAACGGCCACTTCATGTGTTCTGTCCTGGCGGGCATTATACCATTGGTCGTTGTTGATGCCGATGATCTTTTTCTCTGTTTTGGACAAAGTATAGGCCAGCCATCCTGTTAGTTTGCCTGCTTTCTTTTTCAGCAACCATTCTATTCCATAGGCCCTGCCTTTGCCAAACAGCAATTGCGACTCGATGGCATCGCTGTTGGCGAATATGTCAGCGCCGTCGCGGTAATCAATCTGGTTCTGCATCGTTTTATAATATGCTTCGACGCTCAGTTCAAGCTTTTTGCCGAACAGGTCCTGGTAATAGCCTATTGATACCTGGTCGGATATCTCCGGTTGGATGATGTTAGTATTAGCGATCCACTTGTCCGTTGGGTTGGCAGAAGTAGAGTTAGACACTAAATGAAGATTCTGCACATTGCGCACATAGGCGGCTTTTACTGATGTATTTGGGTTGAAAACATAGCTGGCTGCAAGGCGAGGCTCTAAGTTGGCGTATGTTTTGACAAATCTCCCTTTGTTATAACTAAATGTATCAGTCACTCTTCCTTCATTATCTAAAGCATAATAATCTCCTTTGCCTAAAATGCTGAAAGAAGAAAAACGAATACCGTAGGTAACGTTTATTTTATCCGATGCCTTCCAGGTATTGGTGAAGAAAGCCGCATTTTCCCATGAATATCTTTTTTGCAAAGCGGTTGAGTTGACACTTCTTGATTCATAGGCCCTCACCTCACCGGGTGTAATGGTGTGATAAATGGTGTTGAAACCAAAACGAACATTGTTGCGGCTATCCGCATACCATTGAAATTCCTGTTTCAGGTTCCAGTCTTGTATCTGTGAAAAAATATCAAAGTCGTCACCACCGCTTTCTATGGATATCTTGTATTTGTAGTTACTGAAAATTAATGACGTATTGGAGAACAATTTTCGGTTGAAGATATGGTTCCAGCGGAGAGTGCCGGTGCCGTTGCCCCAGTCAATACTGAATGTCTTACCGACACCCAGTACATCTTTGCCAAAATAGCCCGAAAGATAAATCCTGTCTTTATCGCTCAATTGGTAATTGAGTTTGGCATTCAGATCGTAGAAATAGATCTTATTTTGTTTGATAGTAGAATCATTGGATAATTGGAGGAATATGTCGGCATAGGTGCGCCGACCGGTGAGCAGGAAAGAGGATTTGTCTTTTTGCAAAGGCCCTTCAATATTCAGCTTGGTAGAAATCAATCCTACGCCGCCGCTTACATTATAATCCTGGTTGTTTCCGTCATTCATTTTGATATCTATCACAGAGGACAGCCTTCCGCCATATTGTGCAGGCATACCCCCTTTATATACGGTCATATCTTTGACTGCATCTGAATTGAAAGTCGAGAAGAATCCGAGCAGATGAGAGGCATTATATACCGGCGCTTCATCCAGCAGTATCAGGTTCTGGTCGCCTGCACCGCCCCGCACATAGAAACCACTGTTGCCTTCACCGGCCGATTTGATACCGGGTAAAAGCTGGATCGTTTTTAAAATATCCCTTTCGCCAAGCAGAACAGGTATGTTCTTTATTTCTTTGGTGGAAAGCTTTTCTACCCCCATCTGTGGACTGCTGATGCTGCGGCCTTTTGATTGTGCCGAAACAACGACGCCCTCCAGATTCTTTATTTCGTCTTCCAGGAAAATATTCAGCTTAATGTCTTTATCCAGAACAACCTCCTCGGTCTTGCTCTGCAGCCCGATAGCACTGAACTCTATCCTGTAAGTTCCTTTTTCAAGAGTAAGAGAATAAAAACCATAATCATTACTGAAAGTGCCGGTATTGCCGCTACGGATGCTGGCGCCGATCACCGTTTCGCCTTTTGATTTGGATTTAACGGTACCACTGAGAGTGAATTTTTGAGCAGGGAGGGTAAGGATGCATAATGATCCGATCGCTGATAATAGAATTTTCTTCATAAACGAGGTTTCTTATTTGCCGGCGCAAAGATATTTTGCCACTGCGATGCTACAGGTGCCACTTTTGTTAAAAAGGGGTAAAACGTCAATTAAGCCGGGCAAAGTGCATTATATGACAGCAAAACAAACTGCCTGGACTATTGTTGAGGGGGATTGGAAGATTTCTAGTCAGCAAAAGTGTAAGAGTATTCAATACGGCCTTTCAGGTCTTTGTTTTTACTGTATAGGGCTTCTTTTGTTTTTAACCCTTTTTCGTTATATAAATAACGCCATTCAAGGTAGTCGGGCGGCCATGTCGTTAATGTTGTAATGCGCTGAATGATGTGGTTGTTTTCATCATATTCAAAGATCACATCCGGCAGTAATTGTTTCGTTTTTTTGTCATAACGAACAAGGTCAGTCAGCCTGTTCTGGTCATCATAATAATAATAGACACGCTGGTTTTCATAGATATAGTAATAGACAGTGTCTTTATCTTTATAACGCCTAAACAAGGTTTCGTCCGCTATATTTCCCTGTTCGTTCAGGGTGAAGCGATATTCGGTCGAATCTGTGGCATTCACGATACGCCACATTTTTTCAGGTTTATCGTCAGTTCTGTATTGCCACAGGTGTTCTTCTGTTTCATTGAATTCCTTTCCTTCGTCCTGGACGGTCATTTTTACTGATAACAATCTGTCCCGGGTATCATAACTATATTGAGTGATATTCTGAATACCTGCTGAAGAATCACGGGTCATGATCAGCCTTGCCCGGGTGTCAAATGTGTGATAAACCCTGCCGGCGTTTTGCCCATTACGGGAGGTGATCTTTAAAACTGTTCCATTAGCCTGTACATCCTGCCATTCGTTAAAGTCGGTTGTTTTGGCGCCACGGGGATCATAGCCGGTGGCCGTTACTGATCGTACTTTGGCAGCGACAAAGATTTTCATTTTGCTGCAGATCTCTTGCGTGCCGATGATGTCATTGTAATAATACTGGCTGTGAAGGGAAATGGTGATCAGCAGAGTAAAGGCAAGTGATATTTTCTTCATTCCGGGATATTGTTTATCAACAAAAGTACCTGATTTGTTCAGTAACGAAAAACAAAGACTGATATGTATTTTTTGTACTTATTTTTAAGAAAAATTTGTTGTGTCCCACGCACCCGAACGTAAAGAAAAAGACTGCTTAAACTGCGGAACCATTATTCACGGACGGTTTTGCCATGTATGCGGCCAGGAAAATGTTGTGCCCAAGGAAAGCTTCTGGCACCTGGTCGTACATTTCTTTTATGATATTACCCATTTCGATAGCAAGTTCTTTGATACGCTCAGGTACCTGTTGTTTCGTCCCGGTTTTTTGCCCAAAGAGTATATCAATGGCAGAAGGGCCAGTTACCTGAACCCGATAAGGATGTACGTGTTCACTTCTGCGCTTTTCTTTCTTATTTTTTTTGCGATCAGTGGCCCGGAGAATGCTTTCCGGATCACAAACGATGAGCCTTATACCCGGGCAGAGAGGGACTCTGTGATCGCAAAAGTAAAAGAGAAAATGGGCAAGGATACAGCGACTACAGGCCTGCAGCAGCAGCTGCTTCTGTTGCTGGATACAACAACGGAGGTAAAACCGTCCGATCTTTACAAGTTTGCCGAAGATTTTATCGTGGTAGGCACTATTGGCGGTGAGTACAGAAATATGAAAGAGTATGATTCTATACAGCAATCGCGGCCTCCCGGTCAAAGGGACCATTGGCTGCTGCGGTTATGGAATAAAAGGGCTATCGGGCTGAATGAAAAATACAAACAGGACCCTTCAAGGTCAACCCGGGACCTTGCAGACTCGATACTTCATAGACTGCCTTACCTGTTATTTGTTTCTTTACCGTTCTTTGCACTTATTCTTAAGTTGCTGTATATACGAAGAAAACAATTCTATTATGCTGATCACGGCATCTTTACCGTGCATCATTATATCTTCAGCTTTATTCTACTGCTCTTCGTCTTTTTGTGGAATAAACTTCATGAAATGTCAGGCTGGGGGATTTGGAGTTTCCTAATCACGGTGACGGTGATTGCCTGGCCGCTGTATCTCTTTATTGCGATGAAAAAATTCTATGGGCAGAGATGGGGCAAAACCTTTTTTAAATTCATTTTACTCAACCTGATGGGATTGATCGTCATGTCGCTCCTGCTGGTTTTCTTTTTACTTTTCTCCATTTTCCAACTTTAATATTTATTGATGAAAGACATAAACCTGAGTGAAGCGTTTCTGAGGCTGGTGACCATTATGGATGAGTTGAGGGAACAATGTCCATGGGATAGGAAACAGACCATCCAGTCATTGAGACAAATGACCATCGAAGAAACCTATGAACTGGCCGATGCTATTACTGAAAATGACTGGAAAGGAATAAAAGAAGAGCTGGGAGACCTGTTATTGCATATACTGTTTTATTCAAAGATCGGTAAGGAACAGGGCCAGTTTATGATAGAAGATGTGATAAAAGGCATTTCGGAAAAGTTGATCACCCGTCATCCGCACATATATGGCGATGTGAAAGTGAATAATGAGGAGGATGTTAAAAAGAATTGGGAAAAACTGAAACTGAAAGAAGGTAAAACGTCAGTATTGGGAGGAGTGCCTCAATCGTTGCCAGCAACTGTAAAGGCGATGCGCCTGCAGGAAAAAGCACGACAAGTCGGTTTTGAGTGGGAGAGTAAGGCCCAGGTATGGGAAAAGGTAGAAGAGGAAATGGCAGAACTACAAGAGGTGGTCAATACCGGTAAACAGGATAAAATAGAAGAGGAATATGGCGACCTCGTATTTTCACTTATCAATTATGCACGGTTTTTGCAAGTAGATGCTGAGAATGCGCTGGAAAGAACCAATAAAAAATTCATCCACCGTTTTACACAGATGGAACAGCAGGCCTTAGTCAGCGGAAAAGACCTCAAGGATATGTCGCTGGAAGAAATGGACGCCATCTGGAACAGCATTAAACAACAGGGGCAATTGTGAAGCCACTCATAAAAAATAGCTTTCTCTGGAAACTTGGTTTGCTGGTAACAGCCATCGTACTTTTTGCCCTTTCTTATATCTTCAATACCATATACACTGACAGGTCCTCTGTAGTTGCCGAAAAGGACCTTGCTGAAAAATACCTGCAAACCCGCCAGAAGGATTTTAATGAATTTCTCAGCGATACAGCTCTTCTTGTTAAGCTGATCGAGAACCGTGAGTCAAAAGACGAATTCGAGTCCGTAACAGAACGGAAGTATGGGATATACCTGTACACGGTGAATAATATGGGGACGGTCTCTATGAATTTCTGGAGCAGCCATCTTATTTTACCTCCGTCCGATAGCTATTCACAGGGTGATTTTGAATCTTACCTGCGACTGGCTAACGGGGGGTATTTTGTTATCAAGAAATTCCTTCAGGCCGGCGGGCATCTTGTGATGGCTTATGCGATGATCCCGGTGCAATCTGTATTCTTCTTAACTACCGAGTACCTGCCCGAACATCTTTTTTTCAGTAAGACTGCTGACCAGCGTGTTATTATAACAAAGAAAGAGATCACTTCTGACTTCCCTGTTATTTCCTTATCAGGGCAAACACTCTTCTACCTGGACAAAAAAACGTCCGGGGCTGTGCCGTATAATAGTCAATTGACCTTATGGCTTCGTCTTGGCGGGCTGGTCTTTTTGCTGATCTTTATCCACTCGCTGGCTGAATCCCTGGCACGAAGAAGGAAAGTTTGGATGGGGATTACCTTTCTTGGTATATCGCTGATCGCCCTGCGTATTGTTACTTACTTGTTCCCTTCATTGCTGAATCTTCGCCAGTTTGATATCTTCGACCCGACCATCTACGGTTCCAATATCATTCAGCGGTCACTGGGAGACCTTTTGATCAATTCCGTTTTTTTCTGCTGGTTCGTTCTGTTTGCCTGGTATAAAGTTCAGCATACAGAGGTCATCGGTACCCGGTTCCCGGTCTGGCTTAGATGGATAGTCGGGATCATTGCTCTTTGCTTATTGATTTATTCCACTTTTATTTTAGCATCGGTGATCAGGAGTATCGTGGCTGATTCAAAAATATCATTTGATGTAACTGATTTTTTCAGTTTGAATATCCTTCATAGCGCAGTAAGCTTTTTTGTCCTGGCTTGTCTTTCGTTGTCGTATTATTATTTCACACAGATCCTTTTTCGTATCATTTTCCCTTTATTCAAAGACAACACCTGGCCGATCTATTTCGCTATCGGTTTTGCAGGACTGGTTTATCTCACGGTACGTTCGGGCGACCCAACCGTACTCTTCTACATACCAATACTCGCATGGCTGCTTCTTTATACATGGCTGGTCAACCGCCGCGGCTGGCTGTTTTATAATATCCGCATCAATATTGCGGGCATATTATTCTGGATATTCGTTTTTTCTGTTTCCATTTCGGCTATTATTCTTGCTGAGAACAAAGAAGCGGAGTGGAAGCGGAGGCAATACCTGGCTGGTAAACTGGCAGACCAGATGGACCCTGGCAGCGAAACGCTGATGAATATTGCTATACAGTACCTGGACAATGATTTTTTGTCGGCAAATTTTAGCCGGTTCTATGACAGTACCGGCGGAAAACTGTTAAGAGATAGTATCATTACAGGCAATTACAGGGGCTATTTGAATAAGTACGATACGCGGCTTTATATCTATGATTCATCCGGCAAACCCATACATAACGAGGATGGTACTCCCTATGAGGCCTTGAACAATATCGTGAATGTGCAGGCGAAAAAAACAGGTACCCCCGATCTTTTCTATTATGAAACTGCATTTGATAAGTTCACTTATATTACTGAGCGGGTGGTAAGAGACACTTCAGGAAATAAGTTCGGTTCCTTTTTTATTATTTCAAATCCCAAAAAATACAGTAGCGATGCGTTGTTCCCGGTCTTATTCAAGCAGTATAAAAAAAACGATGTAGAGAGCTCCCCGATCTACTCCTATGCTGTGTATAACCAGAAGAAGCTGATCTCGCGGTCTGACAAGTACGCATTTTCCACCCGTTTGACGGATAAGCAGGTTCCCCGGGACGAATTTGAGAGGAGGACCAATAATGATTATGACGAAATGTGGTACCGGGCCGGCAATGAAAAAGTGGTGATCATGGCCCGTAAGCGGGATACCATCATTGAGTCTATCACACTTTTTTCTTACATATTCTGCTCCTTCCTGGCACTGATCGCTATTGTGCAACTGATCTCTTTTATCATAAAAACCGGTTATAACTGGAAAGGGTTCAGGAAACTGCTGCAGATGAATATCCGGTCGCAGGTACACAGTACATTTATTTTTGTCAGTATATTTTCTTTTGTCATTATTGGTATTGCCACCATCTCTTTTTTTATAAGCCGGTACAACCGGACCAACAGCGATAAACTAAGCCGGACCATGAAGATCATGGTGAAGGAAATGGAAAAGAAGATCGCAGAGCATAAGACTTTCGATGATGTGGTCATGCTATATGATTCCATAACGAATTACCGTCTCCAGGTGCTGGCAGACGAAGTGTCGGATATTCATGGGGTGGATGTAAATATCTATGACCTCAATGGCGACCTGCAGGTATCTTCCGAGCCGAGTGTGTATCAAAAAGGGGTGTTGAGTAAAAAAATTCACCCGGCTGCCTTCTATCATCTCAACAGGTTGAATAATGTGGAGTGGGTACAGGACGAAAAGATAACGGACTTTGCTTATCTCAGCGCCTATGCACCTGTAATGGATAATGAGACCGGCACCGTATATGCATATATAGGTATTCCTTATTTCACCTCTGAACTGGAACTGAACCAGGAGATATCCAACTTTATTGTGACCATTATCAACCTGAATGCGTTCATATTCCTGATAGCAGGTTTGATCGCTTTGCTTATCACTAACCGTATTACCCGTTCCTTCTCGCTGATCAGTGATAAAATGAAAGAAGTGAACCTGGCAAAAGTGAACGAAGAGATTTTTTGGAACCGGAATGATGAGATAGGCGAATTGGTAAAGGAGTATAATAAAATGGTAAATAAACTGGAGCAAAGTGCGGCTGCCTTAGCAAAAACAGAGCGGGAAGGGGCATGGAGGGAAATGGCCAGACAGGTAGCCCATGAGATCAAAAACCCACTGACACCGATGAAACTGAGTATCCAGTACCTGCAAAAGGCAATAGACAACAACCAACCGAATGTAAAAGAACTTTCCAGTAATGTGGCGAATACGCTGGTGGAACAGATAGATCATCTCTCAAAGATCGCTGCCGACTTTTCACAGTTTGCCAATATCGGTATCACCCATGTTGAAAGGTTTGACCTTCATGAAGTGATCGGGTCATTAAAAGAGCTGTACCAGCCAAACGAAAATGTAAATTTTGAATGGCACCCTGTACACAGCCAGATGATGATCGATGCAGACAAAACGCAGATGAACCGGCTGTTCACCAATTTGTTCACCAATGCAGTAGAGGCCAGTAATGGCCATTGTCGTATAGAAGTCAAAGAGGAAATGTTTGACAGCTCAGTTCGTATCAGCATCAAAGATGATGGAGAAGGCATACCGCCGGAAGTGCAGGCCAAAATTTTCATGCCCAACTTTACTACCAAATCTTCAGGCACAGGTCTTGGCCTTGCCATGTGCAAAGGGATAATTGAGCAGGCAAAAGGGAAGATATGGTTTGAGACCAGGAAGGGAAATGGAACTACATTTCATGTAGAACTGCCATTGGCTGATAAATAAGAACACTTATAGGATCTTATTCAAAGCTCTATTGACTCTACCATGTCGAGAATCCTTGTTTGTGGATTCACCATCACTTTTCCCTGCACTGTGCCCCAAAGTTTCTGTAATGCCGCAAGTGCTGTTTCAGCATCTTTCATATTGCCGAATTCGAGGTCAATAATTACATAATTTGGATCACCTGCCGGCCGGTAAATACGGTATTGGGTTACTCCTGATTTTTTCCTGTTAATGGGGTCGCTGTCGAAGGCTTTTTTCCAGTCAGCATAATCAGGAACTTTATGTTCAATCTGAAGTATTGGCATAAGGGATCTTTTAGTTATGTATGAAGGTAATCCTAAAAGCCAAACTGCATTTACAAATGCTGCTGACTAAAGTTTCTTGATTATTTTTCTTTTAGCCAGAAACTCTTCGAACTCTTTTAATGAAAAACTGCTCAAATTCTTTTCCTTCGTCAATCCCCCTTTTTGTGCAGCCAATACCCCATATTTCACATCGTCGTATCCATCCAGGGCATGGGCATCGGGGTCAATGGAGATAAGTACATTTTTTTGCAAAGCGTACTCTATCCACTTCCAGTCAATATCCAGACGACGGGGGTGTGCATTCAGTTCTATCACTACGTGATTAGCGGCACAGGTATCAATGATCTTTTTATGATCGACCGGATAACCATTCCGGCTGAGTAATAAGCGACCGGTCATATGGCCGAGAATGGTGGTATAGGGATTTTCAATGGCTTTGATCAGCCGGATCATTGCTTTCTCTTCAGTCATCTTCAGGTTGCTGTGTACAGAGGCGATCACCAGGTCAAACGTAGCAAGAATACTATTGCTGTAGTCCATGCTGCCATCATTCAGGATGTCGCATTCTATGCTTTTGAATACTTTAAATGGCTTCAGTTTCTTATTCAGCTCATCTACATATTTATGTTGCTCCCTTATCCTTTCTTCTGTTAAGCCATTGGCGTAAGCCGCTGCTTTTGAGTGATCGGAAATAACAAGATACTCAAGCCCTCTTTTGATGCATTCGTCCGCCATTTCTTCGATGGTATTGGAGCCGTCGCTCCAGTTACTATGGCTATGGATGATGGATCGTACGTCTCCCGGTTGGATCAGTTCAGGCAATGACTTCTTTTTCGCTTTTTCAATGATGTCAGCTGATTCTCTCAGGAAAGGAGGGATATAGGGAAGTTCAGCTTTTTCAAAAATTACGGTATCGTCATCTGTTTCGTCGCCTTTGTATTTCAAATCGGGATACGCCTTTTGAAATGCGTCCAGGAATTCTTTGCTGCCCGTCGTATTGAATAGTTCCCGGGCCCTGTTCTCTCCACCAGTATAAAGCCGGAGTTTTAAACCATTCTTCAGTTTATAGAGGAGGGTAGTAGCTGATTCTTCCAGCAACTCAGGGGGCTGGGCTGTTTGGAACCTGGGTTTGATCAACTGATTGTTTTCCATGATGACAAACTCCAGTTCATCGATCGTTAATTCCTGCCTTCGATAAGCGCCTGTTACCCTTACCGTATCAGGGGGGAATATTTTTTTCAGGTAGGCGTCTATCTGGGGAAATACCTCCTCCATCTGCGCATAAAGAAAGTGATCCTGGTTCTGCAGGTAGAATTCAATGGCTTCAATGACGTTTTGCTGGGTCTTTTCACCAAAGCCTTTAAAGAGCGTCAACCGGTTTTCATTGCAGGCGTATAGAAGCTCGCCGATAGACTCGATCTCCATCTCTTTCCAGATGGTGTGTATCTTTTTCGGGCCAATGCCTTTTATGTTAAGCATCTCGATCACACCGGGTGGTGTTTTATTGATATGGTCGTTCAGTACTTCCAGCTTGCCGGTATCCAGCATTTCGATCACCTTTTTGCCTACGCTGTCACCAATACCTTTTATGGTAAATAGCTTTTCCCGGGGAGTATCTTTAAGCTGCATCGGCAACTTGTCGATATTGAAAGCTGCTACTGAATACGTCTTGGTCTTAAAAGAGTTCTCGCCGTGAATATCCATGAGTTTGGCAAGCAGGGAGAAATTTTCGGCTATGGCATAGTTGTCCATGAGTGCAATTTAAGATAATGCCCAAAAACTATTTCCCGGGTAAGCGAGTAGGGGATATAATAAAAAAGTCCCGCAGATGCGGGACTTACTATTACTTTCAGAAATATTCAACTTATTTCTTTTTAGCTGCTTTCTTCTTAGCGGCTTTTTTCTTAGGGGCTGCTTTCTTTTTAGGGGCAGCTTTTTTCTTAGCGGCTTTTTTCTTTGTTGCCATTTTGTTTAGAATTTAATGTTTAGTAAATGGGTTAACGACAGTAAAAATAATAATTATTTTATACTACCCAAATTTTTTTCCACAAAATAGCAACTAAGCAAAAAAATGATTAAGCCTGTACAGGTGTTACAGAAACATAAGTTCTGTCGTTTCTTCCTTTACGGAACTCCACTACACCATCAGCTAATGCAAACAATGTATAGTCTTTACCAACACCAACATTCTTGCCGGGATGATACTCTGTACCACGCTGGCGAACGATGATGTTACCTGAAATAGCGGGCTGACCACCGAAGATCTTTACACCAAGACGTTTGCTTTGTGAGTCGCGTCCATTCTTTACACTGCCTTCACCCTTTTTATGTGCCATGATTAAAAGAATTTAAAGTTTGCAAAATCCGAATTCCTGATCCGAACTGATTATTTTATGTCTGTTACTTTGATCTTAGTATAAGCAGTACGATGGCCTTTCTTTTTGTGGAAGCCTTTCCTTCTTTTTTGCTTATAAGCAATAACTGTATCACCTTTTACCTGGTCAAGGATCTCAGCTTTTACTTTTGCTTTTACTGAATCGCCAACAGACAGCTTTCCGTCTGCATCAACCAGTAATACTTCAAGGTCCACTTTGTCACCGGCGTTACCATCCAGGTGGGGAACGTACAAAGTCTGATCTTTTTCAACTTTGAACTGCTGTCCGGCTACTTTTACTACTGCTATCATATTCTAAAATTAGGGTGGCAAAGGTAAGGGGAAAATTCTAACCGGCAAACGGAAAATCAAAGTTTTATAACAGTTTCGTAGGGTAGTTTGCCTGCCCTTTCCTTTATATTTGCAAGCCACAGGCAGATTTATCAGCAGAAACCATGAAAATCAAGTCATTTCTTGCCAAACCCTTTGCTTCCTATGTATATAAAGGTATCCGTAAAGGTATGGCGACCGCTGTGGCCGATCAGGAAAAGATCCTGAAAAACCTGATCAAAGTAGGCCGGGTAACCGAATTCGGCAAACAAGCCCGGTTAGATAAAACAAATGATTACGAGGAGTTCAGGCAGGCGGTGAAGATCAGGGACTATGAGGAAATGAAGCCTTTTATCAGCCAGATCAAGGAAGGAAAGCATAACGTATTATGGAAAGGCCGGCCGATCTATTTTGCCAAGACATCCGGTACCACCAGCGGTACAAAATATATCCCCATTACGAAAGATTCGATTCCCAATCATATCAATACTGCACGAAATGCCTTGCTGTGTTATATGGCCGAAACCGGTAACTCCCGGTTTGCTGATGGTAAGATGATCTTCCTTTCGGGTTCTCCTGAACTGGAAAGGATCGGAGATATTCCAACAGGCAGGCTAAGCGGCATTGTTAATCATCATATCCCAAGTTACCTGCGGACAAACCAATTGCCCTCCTATGAAACCAATTGCATTGAAGACTGGGAGACCAAACTCAATAGCATAGTAGATGAGACGATCAAAGAGAATATGACACTCATCAGCGGTATCCCCCCCTGGATGCAGATGTACTTTGACGAACTGATAAAGCGAAAAGGCAAAAAGGTAGGGGAGATATTTCCCAATTTCAGTGTGATGGTACAAGGTGGTGTGAATTTTGAGCCCTATAAGGCAAAACTGTTTGAAAGTATCGGGAAGAAAATTGATACGATCGAATTGTTTCCGGCCAGTGAAGGCTTCTTTGCTTTCCAGGATTCGCAACAGGCAGAAGGCCTTTTACTGAATACCAATAGCGGGATATTCTTTGAGTTTGTGCCTGCCGGAGAGATATTCAATGAAAACCCACGCCGGTTGTCATTGAAAGATGTGAAAGTGGGAGAGAACTATGCGCTGATCATAAATAGCAATGCCGGCCTATGGGGCTATAACATCGGCGATACAGTAAAATTTGTTTCATTGGATCCTTACAGACTGGTCGTAACAGGGCGAACCAAACATTTTATTTCCGCATTTGGAGAGCATGTGATCGGGGAAGAGGTAGAATATAGTTTGCTGAAAGCCGCCGAAGAGGCCAATGTGCATATTACTGAGTTTACCGTTGCGCCTTTTGTAAGTAAAGGGGAAGGGAAATCCTACCACGAATGGTTCATTGAATTTGAGAATACACCTGCTAGTATGCCGGAGTTTGCGAAAAAGCTTGATGAAACATTACAGAAGAAGAACGTTTATTATGGTGATCTGATAAGTGGTAATATTCTGAGGCCATTAAAAATAACTACTGTGCGAAAAAATGGCTTTATTGATTACATGAAATCTGTTGGTAAATTAGGCGGGCAAAATAAAGTGCCCCGTTTGAGTAACGACAGGAAGATAGCCGACGAACTTGTTAAATGGACAGAAAACTGATCGTACAGCCGGTACCAGTATTTTAAAACCCTGATGAATTTGACTCATCTGACTTTTATGACCTTAATGACTTATTGACCCGATGACTCCTGAACAACCCAAAAGACGAATAGCCTTATTTGGTTCTACCGGTTCAATCGGCACACAGGCGCTGGAAGTAATTGCCGCCAACCCAGATAAGTTTTCTGCGGAAATTCTTACTGCACACAGCAATGAAGAGTTGCTGATAGAACAGGCCCTCAAGTTTCAACCTAATATTGTTGTTATAGGGGACGAAAAAAAGTATGAAAAAGTAAAAAAAGAGCTCTCTTCAACCGATGTAAAAGTTTTTGCCGGAGAAAAAGCTTTGGAAGAAACTGCGGCTATAGACTGTTATGATTTGATGCTGGCAGGGATTGTCGGCTATGCCGGATTGCGTCCCACTTTAAAGGCCATCAGTATCGGTAAACCAGTTGCACTGGCAAATAAGGAAACATTGGTGGTAGCAGGGGATATTGTCATGCGTAAAGCGGTAGAGAACCGGGTCCCGGTCATACCGGTCGATTCGGAACACTCTGCCATTTTTCAATGCCTGGTGGGTGAAACAAGGAATAAGATCGAAAAAGTGATCCTTACAGCATCCGGGGGACCTTTTCTTGGGCGTAAACCCAACTACCTGGTAAATGTGAAAAGGGAACATGCGCTGCAGCATCCTAACTGGAGCATGGGGGCGAAGATCACCATAGATTCAGCCACTTTAATGAATAAGGGGTTGGAAATGATCGAGGCAAAATGGCTTTTTAATTTAAAGCCGGAACAAATACAGGTATTGGTGCACCCGCAAAGTATCATTCACAGCATGGTGCAATTTGAGGATGGAAGCATTAAAGCCCAGATGGGGTTGCCGGACATGAAATTACCGATCCAGTATGCACTGGCTTTTCCGAAAAGGATACCTAACCAGTTTCCCCGTTATGATTTTAAAAAGGTAAGTACGCTGACATTTGAAGAACCTGATATAAGAACATTCAGGAATCTGGCTTTGGCAATAGAAGCATTGAATAAAGGGGGCAACCTTCCATCGATCATGAATGCCGCCAATGAAATAGCCGTATATGCCTTCCTGCGCAACAGGATCAATTTCCTTGATATGACAGATGTGATTGAAAAGACGATGCAGAAGATATCTTACATAGAGCGGCCTACACTGGAAGAATATTATGAAAGCGATGGCGAGGCCCGCACATTTGCCGCCGATATGATCAAACTATAATATAGTACCCGGATTCCTTTACAAAAACCAAATATTTTATCAGCGGCCCTGTAAAGTCTTCAATTTACCGGATATTTGCGGATTATTTTAAAAAGTCTTTTAGAAACAAAATATGATCCTTTTAGCTATCAATTGGGCGTCGGTGAGTGTGCAGGTTGGGCAGTTATTGCTGGCCCTTTCCATACTGGTGGTTTTACATGAGTTTGGCCATTATATCACCGCCCGTTGGTTTGGCTGCCGGGTAGAAAAGTTCTTCCTGTTCTTTGACCCCTGGTTTGCTTTGGTAAAAAAGAAAGTAGGCGACACAGTGTACGGTATAGGCTGGTTGCCATTGGGAGGGTATGTAAAGATATCCGGCATGATAGACGAAAGTATGGATAAGGAGCAAATGAAGCAACCGCCCAAAGAATGGGAGTTCAGGAGCAAACCCGCCTGGCAACGGCTGATCGTTATGCTTGGGGGTATCATCATGAATGTATTGGTGGCATTTGTGATCTATGCTTTTGTGCTGATGCTATGGGGAGAAAAGAATGTTCCTAATGCAAGTGTCAAGAACGGAATATGGGTCACTGACTCTTTAATGAATAAACTTGGTTTTCAAAGCGGGGATAAGATCATTTCGGTTAATGGCGATTCTATCAGGTACTTTGAAGATATCCAGCTCAAACTGCTGATCGGAGGGAAGAAGGTCATTGTTGACCGCGGCGGGGAGATCAAAGAAATAAATCTGCCTATTGACGTAATAGACAAACTGATTACCCGGAAAGACAAAAAGCGCATGCTGATGACTCAACGGCTACCGGCTATTGTGGGTAAGTATGCTGATAAGGACACTGCAAATGGTAAGAAAGCAGGTCTTCTTCCTTTCGATAAGATCATTGCAGTAAATCAGTATCCTGTCGGATTCTTTGACGAAATAAATGCGATAGGCGCTAAAAATAAAAATGGCCAGGTTGACCTTAAAGTTCTCAGGGGCACAGATACTGTTGGACTATCATGTAAAGTCAACAATGAAGGAAGGCTGGAACTGGCTTTTTTATCAGATGAGCAGTATGATAGCTTAGGTGTGTATAAGGTCATCCATACCAAATATGGCTTTTTTGCCGCTTTTCCTGCAGGATTTAAAAAGGCGGGCGAAAAACTTAGTTCTTATATCGATCAGTTTAAGCTTATCCTGAATCCTGAAACGGGCGCATACAAGGGCGTCGGCGGCTTTAAAGCGATCGGTTCCGTTTTTCCCGGGCAGTGGAGCTGGGAGGCATTCTGGAATATTACTGCTTTCCTTTCTATCGTCCTTGCCTTTATGAACCTACTCCCGATCCCTGCGTTAGATGGCGGACATGTAATGTTTACATTATATGAAATGATAACCAGGCGCAAGCCAAATGAAAAATTCCTGGAGTATGCGCAGATGGCAGGTATGATATTATTATTGTTGCTGATGCTGTATGCAAACGGCAACGATTGGTTCGGATGGGGGAAATAACGGGCGACTGAACTGATAATAACCAAATGGGGCTGTACAGGTTTTGACAGCATAGATCTTTGAAAGTGTAAGCATGCCGTGCGTTGGATAATTAGCACGTTAATCTGAATATTCAAACTATAAATGGCAATACTCAGTATGCCATGGCTGCCTAATCAGTGATT
>JAEUVK010000156.1 GCA_016787135.1 Chitinophagaceae bacterium
AAATAAGAAGCGGCGAAATTATCAACCGTGATTTC
Organism: Chitinophagaceae bacterium; assembly: GCA_016787135.1. Classification (GTDB taxonomy): domain Bacteria; phylum Bacteroidota; class Bacteroidia; order Chitinophagales; family Chitinophagaceae; genus VBAT01. The sequence goes on from JAEUVK010000156.1 coordinate 36, forward strand.
GACACCAAAACAGGCGGCATAAGAAACAGTGAGCACCCATGTACGGTAATCCTTTGCTGCAAGCAGGAATGTATTTTCTTTTTTACCATTTTTCTTTTCAGGTAACTCATCAAAGTTACCGGCCGGTGTATCTTTTGTGTATTTCCAGTATAGCCATGCCATCATTAATAATAATATACCGGGAACAACCATTGCATACCTCCAGCTATCTTCTTTGCTTACCCATCCTGCACCCACCAATCCTGCGGCAATCAATGGCATGATGATCTGTGTAGCTCCGCCGCCGGTATTACCCCATCCACCAGCTACTGCATTGGCCGTGCCTTTTATATTCGGAGCAAACATCACTGATGTATGAAACTGTGTTAACACAAATGAAGCGCCAATCACGCTGATACCGAGACGAAATAAAAGAAATGTGGCATAACTATCTGCCAGACCGATAAACATAACAGGGAACGAACAAAGCACCAATAACCATGTATAGACTTTCCGCGGGCCATATTTATCCGTCAGTCTCCCGATGATAAGGCGGGCGATAATGGTGGCACTGACCGCAGCAATAGCGGCATTAGCTTTCTGAGGCTTTGTCAGGTGCAATGTCTCGCTGACCAATGGCATCAGCGGGGCGATACCAAACCAGGCGAAAAAGCAAAAGAAGAAAGTCAGCCAGGTAATGTGAAAGGTTTTCATCTGCACACCTTTCAAACTGAAGATATTCAGTTTGTCAAGCGGTTGGTTGTTTATGAGTGACATAACAAATGATTTTATAGATGAATGATTTTATTTAAAAAGAAATTCAGGCCTGATATTGATCATCAGGTAGCTCCATGTCGCCGTCAGCTTCGACGTACCCGGTGTAATAGCTTTGGCATATTCCATGCTTTTTGATGCGGTCATCAGACTAAAACCCCATTCGACCGTCGTGAACTTATTCAGCGAATACATTGCCAGCAGGTCGAACTCGCTTCCCAGGTATTTATCAACAGCGTTACCATTTACATCCTTCATATTCTTTGCCAGCATGAAATAGTGATAGTCGAGACCCGTACTGAATCGTTTATTGGCACTTCCATATTTTACTTTGAAATACGGGTCACTTAATCCCCCGGCAGGAGAACCGGTAGCCACATAGAAATAATCCATCGTGCCCCAGAACTTATGCGGAGTTCCGTACAACGGATCAAAACGATGATTGGTCGCAGAAGCAGAGAATGCATCATTACCGCTTACATAATCCCAGCCCAATAAATAGTACAACTTTCCTTTCGTCAGACCAATCGCCAGCGTAGAAGTATAAGCGTTCAGATCAATACCATCTTTATCTTTTCCTGCCTGGTAATAGAATCCTCCTGTCAATGAAAACGAACGTGTTTTATTTAAAGGTGTACTTACTAAAATGCCGGCAGTCACCCGGCCATTCACCCCTTTCTGATTGAATCTTCTTCCATATACATAACCTGGATCACTGCTAACATTTGATGTTTGTACAGAGTCAAGCTTATATTTTCCGAACTGGTCAGCGAGTATCAACCCTGTCAGCCTTGTTTGTTTGAATGTCTTAGTCACATACAGGTACTGCATCGCTTTGTAGGCCTGGTTCATTCCGTTCGTCGAAGGCGGGTTCATCAGTGAAGGGTTACCGGTCTTACTGCTGACACCAGCGCCATTCATCAACGGCACCATACCGGTTGGTGTAACGACAAGGAAACCCTTACTGTCCTTTACATAGAGAGGCACATTAGCGGGAGTATAATACGTACCGTTATAATTAAATCCATCTGTATTCTGGTTAAATGCAAAACCAAGATCAGTCTGCCATCCTTTATTCTGTAACTTGAAAACAACTGCATCATGACGGCGGGCTTGTTGCAGCCAGTCGAGATTACCCAGCAGACGGCTGTCATCATATAATAATTCCTGTCTGCCAATCTTCACAGCAAAATAATCAACGGAGCTTTTAAATGAAGTATCTTTCTTATTTGATAAAATGATCTCTGCCCATGTCTCATGCAATCCGAGTTTGGCACCATCTGCATTGCTGATTGTAGATGCGTCTTGGCCCCATACCCTTATATCCTGCACGGATGTTTGCAGGATCACCCTGTTCATCTTATAATTGAATGTAAGCCGCGAACGCTGTGAGGTAAAAAAGGAAGGATCATTTGTTGTTGGCCTGAGTGTACCTGTACCATTCCTGTATTCTGTTCGGGTTCGCAGTTGTGGGGAAAGAGTAAGCTGTGCATGGGTCAGCAAGTCCATTGCCAACAGCAACAGAACAAACCCCGGCATCATGAAACCTTTTGCTTTTTTGTTCATAATTTTGTTTTGGTTTTAGATTGTTTGTCAATTTAAGATCACTGCCCCGGCCGAGCTTCCATTTCGATCCGGGGCATTTTATTCCTTTCACTGAAAGAGAATAAAAAGCGAAAGCATTTCTTTTGATGGTATCATCGGCGTTTTGTTTTTGGTTTTATTTGACAGTAGTCTCATTGTTTATTATCCCAATGAATACTTTTCCTTCCTCTACTTTTACAGGGTATGTTTTGATAGCACATTCATCTCCGGTCAGGCATTCGCCCGTTTTCAACGAAAATGTTTTTTTATGAAAAGGACAAGCTACTTTCGGTTCTTCACCTTGTGTGCCGATCATGCCGCGGCTTAGCGCCATCTGTTGCCGGTGCGGGCATTCATTTTGCGTGGCATACCATTCATTCCTTCGTGTAAAATGAAACAGGGCAATCTGGCGATCCTGGTATTTTACACATACTCCACCATTATCTGGTACTTCTTCGGCAAGGCAGGCATAAAACCACGTAACATCCGCGACTACTGAAGAGGAACTATATACCTTACTTGCATTTTTAATTTCATTCATACAACAGAGATTATTCTTACTTTTTAAATAAAGGAAGCAATCGCTAAAACTGACCGTATTGAAAACTGGCAAACAATCGTGCAGGATAATTTTCAGAGGGTATTGATCTGAATATGTATGGCAAATCTGTTGAACCATTCTTTACTTCCACTCTTTCGCTTTCTTCTGCTCTCTCATTTCTTCAAACTGCACCGTCGGGTCTTTTTCCTGTGGTGCATTTACGAAATGATTGAAACGCTTTCTTATTTCAGGCGTTTCAATGGCCACCTTCCATTCGCATTCATACGTGGCTACATGCTGCTCCATTTCGGTTTCCCACTGGGCATTCATGCCTAATGCATCATCAATAACAACACTTTTTAGATAATCTATGCCGCCTTCCATTTTATTCAGCCAGGTAGCAGTTCTGGTCAATGGATCAGCTGTTTTCACATAGAACATCAGGAATCGGTCAATGTATTTAATGCAGGTCTCTTCATCCACATCGCTGGCCAATAACAATGCATGCTGGGGTTTACTGCCGCCGTTGCCACATACATACAGGTTCCATCCTTTTTCAGTCGCAATAATTCCGAAATCCTTGCTTTGTGCTTCCGCACATTCGCGGATGCAACCGCTTACAGCAGATTTTAGTTTATGCGGCGCCCTTAATCCGCGATAACGTTCTTCGATACGAATGGCAAAACTCACACTATCGTGCAAGCCGAACCGGCACCAGGTGCTGCCCACGCAACTTTTGACGGTGCGTAATGATTTGCCGTAAGCATGGCCACTTTCAAAACCGGCTTCGATCAATTCTTTCCATATTGCAGGCAGGTCGCTTAAATGAGCGCCAAACAAATCTATACGCTGACCCCCGGTGATCTTTGTATAGAGATTATATTTTTTTGCTACCTGCCCGATCACGATGAGCTTGTCAGGAGTGATCTCTCCCCCTGGAATACGGGGCACGACAGAATAGGTACCCCCTTTCTGGATATTGGCAAGGAAACGATCGTTGCTGTCTTGTGCAGTGGCATTACCTTTCTTCAACGGCATCTCATTCCATAAACTGGCGAGAATGGAAGCAACCGGCGGTTTGCATAATTCACAACCGTCTCCTTTGCCTACTGTATTCAATACTTCTTCATAGGTTTTTAATCCATTTATTTTTACGAGGTCAAATAATTCCTGGCGGCTATAATTAAAATGTTCACACAATACATTTCTGACCAATTTTCCCTGGCCTTTCATCGTATGCACCATCAGGTCTTTCAGCATCGGCACACAACCGCCACAACCTGTTCCGGCTTTGGTACATTTCTTTATTGCTTCCACTGTTTCGCAACCACCTTCGCTCACACTGGCACATATAGCGCCTTTGCTTATCGCTTCGCAGCTGCAGATCAGCGCATCTTCAGGTAATCCGGTAACACCGGCACCGGCGTTCTCTTCGCCTCCTCTTGCACCGAGGATCACATCTTCAGGATTGGGTGGTAAGACGATCTTATTCTTGCAGGTCTGCAACAGCATATTGTATTGTTCTGCATCACCGACCAATACTCCTCCTAACAGTGTTTTGCCATCTTCGCTTATATTGATCCGTTTGTAAACACCTTTGTGATCATCATTGATAGCAATCGTTTTTATGCCATTGCCCCCGATAAAAGGATCACCGAAACTGGCCACATCCACGCCTATCAGTTTCAGCTTGGTGCTCATATCGTAACCCGTAAAACTCTTTTCACCTCCCATGAGGTTATCTACTACCACCTGTGCCATTTCATACCCGGGTGCTACCAGGCCATAGATCATACCATTATATAATGCGCACTCACCGATAGCAAAAACAGAAGGGTCGCTGGTCTGCAGTTTTTCATTTACCAGTATACCGCCTCTCTGACCCACCTTCAGGTCACATTGCCTCGCCAGTTCATCACGGGGTTTGATGCCGGCAGAGATCACCAGCATATCCACATCAATTCTTGTATCATCCGAAAACTGCATCCCGCTGATCGCCTTATCTCCAAGTATGGCAGATGTATTCTTGCTGGTAAAAATCTTTAACCCAAGTGTTTCTAACTTTCCCTTCAGCAAAGCACTACCGGCATCATCAATCTGGCGGGGCATCAGGCGCGGGGCAAATTCGATGACATGTGTATCCGTCACCCCCAGGTCAATCATTGCTTTGGCAGCTTCCAGTCCGAGTAAGCCGCCGCCAATGACAGCGCCTTTCTTTGCTCTTTTGGCAAAAACTGTCATCATTTCAAGATCCTCAATAGTACGGTAAATAAATACGCCTTCTTTTTCTACACCGGGAATGGGAGGAACAAAGGCAGAAGAACCCGTTGCGAGTATCAATACATCGTAGGAGGCTTCAATGCCGTGAAAAGACCTTATCTTTTTATTCTCACGGTCAATATGCTGAACAGGATCCCCGAGGTAGAGTCTGATATTATTATCTGCATACCAGGAGGCGGGAGCCATACTGAGATCCTCAGCAGACTTGCCGGCAAAATATTCACTCAGGTGCACCCGGTCATAGGCTGGACGA
>JAEUVK010000179.1 GCA_016787135.1 Chitinophagaceae bacterium
GGAACGGAGTTGTTCATCCGGGCTACACCGGCGATCATGAATTACCAGGATGATCTGACACAACAACCCGTTAATTCAAAGACTGAAGAGGATGCGATGAACAAGTCTGTCCGCTTATCGGCTGGTATCAATAAACACGTACCCATCAGCCTGAAACACCAGAATAATTTCGGCGCAGCCTTGCAATTATACTACCTGTCCAATGACTATACAGAAAAATTCTTTAACGGCGGTGTGCAGACCGGGGAGATCCGTCTGGACCCTGAGCTGAAACAGGCGGGAGCCAGCGCTTTCTTTGAACATGCCATCTATCCGAATACAAGAACGATCATACGCTTTAAACTGGATACAGAGACCGGCTACCAGGATATCGGTGATGAGAATAGCTTCTTCAACCTGTCCAATCTTTCCGGTTCCTGGAATTATTTCATCAGTTACAGGACAAGATTGAACTGTGGTCTTGGGGTATCATACCGGAAAAATATTTATGCGTTGATCAATTACCTGACCCTTCTTCCTGAGAGCATACAGCTTTTTGCCAATGCAGGTGTGCAGGTAAGTTTGTAAGTAGTGAATGGTCAATATTGAATAAAGGTTTGTCATTCACTATTGACCATTTATAATCACCCTGAGCAATGTCATGCTGAACTTGTCGAAGTATGACCGAAGGGCTATTCACCAGTCACTTCTTCCCGACCTTTCTTTCCCCAGCTCTTGTGTTTGGCGCCATCCATCTTCACGATCTTCGGGGTGAACCTGCCGACGATATCTACTAACTGCTTCTGGCTCTTCATCACCACTTCGATATCCTTGTAGGCAAATGGCGATTCGTCTTTCCCTCCGCCTATCAGTTTGATGCCGTGTTTTTCTACTTCGTCCCTGAATTGTTTATCCGTCACCGATTCCATGGCCCGTGTACGGCTCATCCTTCTTCCGGCCCCATGTGACGCAGAATTTACCGAAGCCATTTCTCCTTTTCCTTTTACGATAAATCCTGCTGCGGTCATAGAACCGGGAATGATTCCCAAAACATCTTTGCCTGCAGGCGTTGCGCCTTTGCGATGAACGATCACCTCTTTTCCTTCATACTTCTCCTTCCAGGCAAAATTGTGATGGTTCTCCACCATTTTGATTGGTTTACGTCCTAACTGCTTTGCGATCTTTGCATGAATGATATGGTGACAGGCCGATGCATAATCACCGGCAAGGTTCATTGCCAGCCAGTATTCCATGCCTTCTTCTTCGTCGAGAGTCAGCCAGGCAAGGTTCTTTGCATCCTGAGGCAAACGACGTTTGCTGATGGCCAGCTTTGTATAATGATTGGCAATATTGGCGCCCAGTGCCCTTGAACCGGAATGGGACAATAAACCAACATACAAACCTGCATCAATACCTAACACGGCATCTTTCTCACCAATTTCCACAACGCCAAATTCCACAAAATGATTCCCGGAACCGGAAGAACCCAATTGTTTCCATGCCCGGCCATGCAGGTTCTTCAGCAAGGGCAGCTGATGAAACAGTTCGTTCTCCATGACTTCATGGTCGGAAGCCTGATCGAATTGTGCACCGCTGCCAAACAGCGTGGCTTCATTGATCTCCCTGGCGAAATAACTTTCACGTTGTGTCAGCTCTTTCGGATCAATATCAAAAAGGCTCAGGCACATCCTGCAACCGATATCAACTCCTACGCCATACGGAATGACGGCATTGTCGGTAGCCAGGACACCACCAATCGGCAGGCCATAGCCACTATGTGCATCGGGCATCAGTGCCCCGGCCACAGCTATGGGCAGTTTAGCGGCCGTGTACATCTGGTGCATAGCGCCTTCTTCGATATGTTCCTGTCCGAAGACGTTGAATGAAATTCCACTTTGATTCAGAGAGACCTCACCCCCTGCCCCCTCTCCGGAGGAGAGGGGATTGGCAGCCTCCGACATTTTGATAAGTTGTTTGGCGATCAAACCCAATACTTCATCGCTTGCATAATCCTGTGGTGATTGCAATACTTCTTTCAGTATTTCAAATGCTTCTTCTTTTGAATGATGTTTGAAATGCTTTTCCATTACATTCATAGCAACGCTGATCACCGGTCCTTCCGGGAAACCGAGAACCCTTAATTCTTTTCCTTGTATTTTTAATTTCATTGTTTTTGTTTTGTTTACCAGCGACAGTAACTCGGTCATCGTCCCTTGCGTCGCACTCTTCAGGGTTCTGTTCGCTGGCCCTTCCTTATTTTTAGTTATGCATATAAATCATCTTCATACTTTAAACTTGCTCTAATTTTGTACTTATCAATTTTCTCAGACAAAGCGTTAAGAAATCTGTTTAGCTTAATCATTATGTAAGCAAAATTCCTGACATTCAAGAGCCGTGGCTTCCTTGAAATATTTCCCTTTTTATCTAATGGATAGCGAAAATTCATAGACATTGGGTCATACTTAGAAAATTCGCTTATTATTTTTTTAGCATCGAGAAAACTCCGTTTATTTACAGTCCTGGGTTCTTGCAATGAGAACAATCTCAAAAATTCTGTCCATAGATCTAGCAATTCATGGTGCTTCGGGAAATCAAACTTTCTATGATGACAATAATTTAAACCATATATAAACTCCTTCAATTTAAGTTCAATATTCTGTCTATATAGAAAAACAATTGGATAAACCAATCTGTCTTTTGGTCTATCATTTTCCATATAAGCAAGAGTCAATAATTCGGCAGCATCTTGATAGCCTAAAGCGTAAATAGCAAACCTATCTTGTTCTCCATAGTTTAGTATAGCATTGTTTCTACCATCACCACCATCACTACGAAACAGTCCGTCTCCTTCTTTTAACAAGGAAGTAGTCCAAATAAATTTTGACATCGATAAAAATTTAAATCTAGTATTTGATTTTGCATTTAAATCTACTCCAAATTTTGCCGAATAGAATTACCGAATCTTGAAGTGTGCGACGCAACAGACGATGATAGTAGCACTGTCGCTGGCAACATAAAAAAGTCTAAACTGAGATGAATGAGATTTTTGGGATGATTGAGATAATCTCACAAATCTCAATCATCCTATACATCTCAGTTCAGACCTACTTACTCACCAAAATCTGCTTCAACTGTTCCAGCAACTGCCCGTTGCCTCCAACGCTGATGTGACTGATCTTGTCGGCAATCTTTTCCACATATTCCATTTCCTTCAGCTTCCAGAGCATCGCATTTTCTTCCATCAGCTTCGCAGTGTTCAGCAGGCTGCGGGTGCTGGCGGTTTCTTCACGACGCATGATAGTGTTAGCCTGCGCTTTCTTCTCGGCGATCAATACCTGGTTCATGATCTCCTTTACATCACCCGGCAGGATGATATCACGGATACCGAACCCATTCACCTCAATACCCAGGGCCAGTGCTTTTTCTTTTACGTTCTGTAGTACGAAAGGAGCAATGCTTTCTTTCTTTTCCAGCAGTTCGTCAAAGCTGTAACCGGCCACATATTCACGCAGCGCCAGCTGGAAAGCCACGTACAATTGTTTATCGTACTCTTTGTTTTTCAGCACGGCCTTTTCAATATCCGCCACTTTGTACTGTGCCCAGGCGTTGATACGCAGCGCCGCCTTGTCTTTGGTCAGGATCTCCTGTCCATTTACTTCCAGCTGCTGCTGGCGCATATCCACCCTTGCAATATGAACGGCAATGTTGTTCTTCCACCAGTAGTACACCCCGCTGTCCAGCACTTTGTCAAACTTACCGTCAATGAACAGTACCGCCTTTTCATAGTTCTCCACACTCAGGTTACGGACATAGGGTACTACCTGCTTGCTTAGCAAAGTAGCACGGTCAATATCCTCAGTGATCTCCAGCTTGCTGATATCAGCACGAACGAATGCATACTGCACCACGGATTTCCAGAAAGTATAGCGACCGGCGGTCAACACCTGCTTCAGCAAACCGTTCTCATACTGCAGCACGATCTCGTTGTCCTTTACTTCCACCACATGCAGGATGTCGGCCAGTGCTTTATCCTGCAGCAGGATGTTCAGTTCCACCGGCGCTACAAATGGTTTGGTGATGTCATAGACATACACGTCTTCATTTTTCCAGAACCAATAGTTCCCTGCAGTCAGTACACGTTTGTACTCCCCGTTCCTGAATACCAGCGCCACCTCGTACCCGTTTACTTTTACTTTTTTCATAAACCCCTCCTAACCTCCCCAAAAGGGAGGAATTTTATTTCATGTTTAAAAATTGTTTTAATAAAGTTTGTGTCGCTCACCATCCTGTATTCACGGAGGCAGATGTAAATGATATTTAGTGCAACAGTTTCTCAATCTTTCCCTGCCAGAAACACATCTGACAGCGTCTTATTGACAAAGTGATACAAACCGTATCATCGGAGCCTGCCTGCAAGTGTTTACAGGATTTCTGTGAAAGCCATGTTTCGACAAGCTCAACATGACATATCAAAGAAGGCAAGCAACACTCACTTTAATTTTCCTGGTCATCATTTTTATAGAAGCGATGGACTTCTTTTGACATCCTACATTATCCTGTGTAGTGCTCTGACCATCTGAGCTATCTCACCCAATGAGGTGAGAGCAGGATTCGAACCTGCGCATACGTGCTGTGCTCTAACCACTGAGCTACCGGACCACATGATCCGAATGGGAATTGAACCCATGACACCAGCGTGTTGGCGATATATGGGCTGCTATAACAACAGCATACAGATAGCTACTGCGCCTGCACTGTCATGCTTCTTTGAAACATGTACCTGGTTTGTTACCAACAGGCATATATCGTTTCCGCGTTGGCGGAACTCTTCCGTTGATGTTGCCATCAACAATATTCTAAAGAACTTAATTCATCAGTGTCTCCTGTCGCCTGAACCCGATCACCTCTACCTTGCTGACCTGCTGTTCTTTTTCGTTTTGATTGACGATCTCAGCAATGGTCATTGGCCTTGTGACCAGTGTATCGAAACCAAAATGATCACTCAGCTTTTGTCCCTTCTCAATGCTCAATTTCCCAAACTCATACCTGGCAATCAGTCTTCCTTTCCTCATCAAAGCACTGTCAACCATCGTTAGTGAACTGTTGAACGTACAGATTAGTTGCACATTCAGGAAATCTGCCAGCAGTCCATCTGAAATATTCAGCAGGTTGGATACAGCGGAACCAGAATTATGCCTCCTGTCCATGATAATATTCTCTGCATCTTCAATGATCAGCACCGTATCCGGGTTGTCGATCAGCAACTCAATAAAGTCAGGGTTCATCAGG
>JAEUVK010000005.1 GCA_016787135.1 Chitinophagaceae bacterium
TCCTGGCTGCTATGGGTGGGCATCAGGCGGCTGTTGGCAATAACGGCGGTCACTTCTTTCAAGCCATCGCCCAGATCTTTTTCCTTGATGGTATCCACACTCAGTTTAGGTGTATGATAGCAATGATAGATTGTGAACGACATATTGCGGTGTGCATCGCTTTCCAATAAGAAACCGGGATGCGCCCTGCCGAAATTCTTTTTGAAACCGCCGATTTCTATTTTACCATATTGCGGGTGATCATATTCATGCCAGTCCACAAAAGCATCTTTGAACAATGTCCAGCGGTCGAACAAGAAAGAAGTATTATCCTGCGGGTCACGGGTAGCATCTTTGTTGTAAAACAGGTAAGGTGTCCATAGTTCATTGGAGAAAGTATAAACGCCACGGCCGCCATAGAACCAATCCAGTTCACCGCCATAGGCAGAATAAAGATCTTTATACACCACTAAGTATTTATAACCGGGGATCAGTTCTTCGCCTTTCTTACCGATATAATCATACACCTGCAGGTCCTGCGGGTTGTAGGTTTGCAGATCGTTTGGATCGCCGGGACCGCGGAGTATCATGCCACCGGCATTGTGATAAGATTGAGCCGCAGCGATATTCGGATGCTTAGTGACAAATTCCTGCACGGCCCTGTTCTCCGGTAAGGAGAAGGGATATTTGTATGCCCCGTTCTGTATATAGTTCGGCTGCCATCCCCATCCCCAGTCGCGGTTGGGATCATATTCGAATGTATAGCCGTCCTCATTGACGAGGCCATCGCCGTCATTGTCTTTTCCTTCAAGACCGAGGTATTCATAGTCACCTTTTTCATCCGGACCCACCTGTATCATACGTCTTGGCTCGGTGGGATCGATACGGTAGCGGCCATTGGAATTTTTTCGGCGCATGATGAGTATTTCGTTATCGCCATCGAGGTCATCATAACCATCTTCGTCCACCTGGCCGTCGCGGTCATTGTCAACGGGTATCACGCCACTGCGCGGCGAGCTGCCGGTATTCGGTGCATGAAAATAACTGTCGCGGCCATCGGGATTGATGGTAGGTATGATATAAAATGTTTTATCGGCTAATAGTTCCTGTACGAAGCGGGTATCTTTGAATGATTCTGTAAGGTACCATGCTGTGTATAATGAGAACTCAGCGCCTTGTACTTCGTTGGAGTGAATGTTGCCGTCAATATACATTCCCGGCTTTTTATCAGGGCTTCCCTTTTTAAAATCAGTGACGGTGAGGCACCAGATATCACGGCCTTTATACGATTTGCCGATAGATTCTAACCTGGCAAGATCAGGATACGCAGCGGCTATCTTCTTGCATATTTCGGTGATCGCTGCATGATCGTTGTAGCGGTTCCAGCTTACCTGCACTTTCGGATTGACGGGAGAGCCGGCAGCTTTGAAGAGCTGGTCGGGAGTCTGCGCACTTGCTATGATAGCAGTTAAGAATGCAGCGTTAAGAGTTATGAGTTGTATGTAGCGTTTCATATAATCAGTAATTTAAAAATCGAAAGTCAAAAATCATAAGTTAATTCGTAACTCATAATTAAAGAGCCACTTCAATTGTTTTACTTCCTGTCGTAGGGCTCCCGGCTTCAATGGTAAGTTTGCCGGTTCCTTTGATTAGCCAGGTGAGTGACTGAGAACTGTAACCTTCCAGCGAATTCAGCACCTGTATCTTTTTGCCGCTGATGACGGACTGGTTGCCGCCGGAGTTTACTTTTACATTGATGCGTTTGACCCAGTACGATCTTTCGCCCAGTTTCGAATGGGAAGCTAAAGCGCCTTTGTTGATCACATCCAGCGTTATTCTTGTTAAGGCGCCCACCTTTTCTGTTCTGACATTGATGATGTCAAGATCGGGTTGGTAAGCAGACAGCTTCACCAGAAAAGCTGCATGTTTCTTTACAAGATCGGCCACTGATTTATAAGGAGGATTAGTGAGTACAAACGGATCAAGGCCGCCTACTTCCACTTTTTGCCCCGGAAAATCGGGGTGTTGAATGGCCTTCCAGTCAGTGAATGTATTAGTAATGCTTTGCTGACTGGCCCATCTTAAATAATTGGCTACGGGATCATCTGCCGTGAATGCTTTTTCACTTTTGGTGGTATCGGGTTTTGTTTTCGGTACCCACCAACCCGGCGTACTAAAACTATAACGTCCGTAATGATAATAGGCCCATGAAAAGAAATCGCCGCCTGCTGCACTGGTCTTTGGCGCATCTTTTAGGTTCACTGTTTTATTATACATGTCTGAGACCATACTGTCTGCTTTTACATCGGGCTGCAGCCAGCCTGCGATCAGTGGCTGTGAGGCTGCCTGAGCATTAAAGGCAAGTGGTGAACTCAGGTTGTTATTGCTGCCAAAACTGACAACTGCATATACATTGAACTGTTCGAACAAATAATCCAGCAATGCCCTTGTTTCTTTTTCGGATGCGGGAAAATCGCCGGCACCGGCGGAGAAGGTTTGGTGTTTGTAGGTCAGGTTCTTATTGAATGCGATACCGCCTTCGCCGTCTTCATTGAACATGCCGTCCATATCATTGTCCTTTCCTTCTGTCAGCAGGATGTATTTCCCTTTCTCTCCTTTATTCAGATCAGCTTTGATCATTGATCTCACATCATCAGGATTCGCTTTATAATCGCCGACGGGAGATTCCACTCTCATCAGGGTGATCTTTCCATTGCCATCCAGGTCGTCGTAACCATCTTCATTTGTTTTGCCGTCGCGGTCATCATCAGTGACGGAAGCGTTGCCCTGTCTTTCGTATTGTATAGAAGCGAAGTATTGCTCCATCGCATCAGGGCTCATATTGGGAAAAATATAGAAGGTGGTTTTATTCAGCAATGCCTTGATACTATCAGCAGTACTGCCCTGTAACAAACTTTCTGCAAAACCGATGGCGAGTTCTGTTCCTAATAGATAGTTACCTTCCACACCGCCAATCACAACGATAGCGGGTTTGGTTTCTGTATTGCCTGTACCGATCGTGATCTGCCAGATATCTTTGCCACCGCTGGTTTTGATCAGCGATCTTACTTTGGCCAGTTGCGGATGGTTTTTGGCCAACGTATTGATGCGGCTGCTTTGTTGTGAATAATTGCTGTAGCCTGTTTGTGCGTTTGTCCCGTAAAAAATGATAATGGCAAACAGGAAGGCTGATAGTCGTTTTAACATCAGAAGAAAAGTTTTGGATGGCTAATATACTTTTATATTCTTTATGTTCTTTGACCCGGTGCAAAAGAGCCAAAAAATAAAGGATAAATGAATGCTGTCCGGATCAGGTCCGGGAGGGGCGGCAGTTTGCCGGGCCCACACCGGAACTCCGGTATATTGAAACCGGAAGGTGCTGTTTTTTTGCTTGCTATCGTCAAAGGGAAAACTGGTAACCGGCAAAAAATAGTTGCCGGCAGATCTTACATAAGCATTGATATATTCTGATAATGATGAGCAACTGTTTTGTTCAGGATGGCGTCACTAAGCCGGTCAATGTTATTTTGCTTTGACTTAACTTTTCCGGCTCGTTTCCTGCTGTACATTTAATGTGAATCTTAAAAATAACTTATATGAAAACAAAATTTTACCTGTCCGTTGTTGTGATCTTTCTCACAGCGTTTCTTGTAGTGGCGGCAGATAGTTTTGCGCAGCCGGGCCGCTACAGGCGGGGATATGGTTACGGCAGGCATTACTCTCCGCGGTATTATCCCCAGCGGAATTATTATTATAACCAGCCGTATGTGTCCATCCGTTTCGGGGGTATCCATTACCGTTACCAGCGTGGTTATTATTATCGCCCTTACGGTGCAACATTTCAATTTGTAATACCTCCGGTTGGTATCCGGATTAGCACCCTGCCACCGGGGTACAGGAGTTTTTATGTCGGGCCGGTGCCATATTATTATTACCATGGCACCTATTATCGTTCTTATGAAGGCAACCAGTATGAAGTGATAGTGCCGCCATTGGGAGCCGTGGTGGATGAATTACCGCCGGGTGCTAAAGTAACAGTCATTGACGGAGCAAAATACTATGAACTGAACGGCACTTATTATAAAGAAGAAGTAAATGCGGATAATGAATTAGAATATATTGTTGTAGGAACGGATGGTGTATTGAATACAGACAACAGTACGACTGAAACGGAAGCTCCCGCCAAAGTTGAGCCGGTCGTTGGCGACAGGTTTGATGCATTGCCTGCGGACAGCAAGGCTGTGGTGATAAAAGGAGAGAAGCTGTATCTATCACCGGGTGGATTGTATTATAAAGAAGTGACAGAAGGAGGCCAGATATTATACGAAGTAGTGGGCAAATGAGCTCAGGACGGTAAAGAGATGACCGGTTCAGCAATGAACCGTTTTTTTATATGCAACTTTAGTTTGTAACCGAACGTATCGTTGAAAGCAACCGTATTAGTAATACCTCCCGATAAGCGGATGGTCCACGATCAGTTGCTTCATCTTTGCCGGGTCAATGATGTATTGTTTAGCATAGGCGATCTTACCTCCCGGTTCCACCAGTAGAGTATAGGGCAGTGCACCCTGCCATTTGGGGTCCACGGTTTCGATCAATGCATATTTGTTGCCGATATCAAATAAGTAGTTTTTATTAGAGGCCTGTTTTTGTTCCAGGAACTTCAGCGCTTTTGCTTTTTTGGATGTATCATCAAGGCATATACTGATGAATTCAAAGTCGCGGCCGCGGTACATCCGGTTAATGGTAACGAATTCAGGGAATTCGATCATGCACGGACCGCACCAGGTGGCCCATACATTGATGAGGCGTAGCTTATCCGTATTGTTCTTTAAAAGATCTTTTATTCCTTGTTCATTGATCAGTTCAAGGCTTACGGGTTCTTTGGCCCAGTCCACAAAGCCTTTTTTTACCCAGTCTTTTTTCCCGGCCCATTTCACAGAACAGCCAAAGACTTTTGTGACCGGCACAGTTATTTCTTTATCCAGCAATAATTCTTCCAGCGCATTTCGTGTGTCATAGTGGTTAGGTGTCTTCCCCGGTTTTTCCACATCGTCTATGCGGCCCTGGTAGCGGAGCTTTCTTTCTTTGTCAAAAATAAATACATGCGGAGTAGTAACCGGTCCATACGCTTTTGACATGGTTTGCGTGGCCCCGTCGTATAAATAAGGGAAATTGAATTTCTTTTGCTTCGCCCTTAGTTTCATTTCTTCAAATGAATCTCCCATGTCGGCATAGCCAAGTTCATCCAGTCTCACTGCAGAAGGATCGTTGGGAGAAACAGCGACGACAGCAACATTTTTGTCCTTATAATCTTTTGCGAGCTGGATGATGCGCTCTTCATATGCCTGGGCAGTAGGGCAATGGTTGCAGGTGAATACGATAACGAGAATTTTATATTTTTTGAAGGAGGCAAGCGTGTATGTTTTATTGTCTGTTCCTTTCAATGAAAAGGGTGGAGCCGCCGCGCCAATGGATAAGGAGACAGGTTCATCGGGGCCGGCAAAACAAAAAGCTGCATGCGAAAAAAACATCATGGTGAGAAGCGAGATGCATATCTTACTTTTCATGGCGGTTTAATTTGTGAAAAGGTAATATACTTTTTACTGATTAACTTTAGTGATCAAACATTTTTTATGAAGCGCCCTGTATTTTTCTTTTTCGTAGTGATGGCTGCCTGCAGCAGCAGTATTGCACAACCCACCCAAAAGCCACCATTGCATGGGAAGAACTGGATGGCGATCACGGGTAAGCCATTGGCGGCAACAGCTGGTTCGATGATCTTTCAGAAAGGGGGAAATGCCGTGGATGCAGCCTGCGCTATGCTCGCCGCTACCTGCACGATGTGGGATGTATTGAGCTGGGGTGGAGAAACGCAGGCGCTGATCTATAATCCCAAAACAAAAAAAGTAATTGCCATCAACGCTCTGGGCATTGCCCCAACGGGAGCGACAGTGGAATTCTTCAAAAGCAAAGGATATAATTTCCCCCCGGAGTATGGGCCACTGGCCGCTACCACTCCCGGTACTCCCGGCGGGCTTTGTTATATGCTGGCAGAGTATGGCACCATGAGTTTGAAAGATGTATTGGCGCCGGCCATGCAACTGGCAGCAGGGTATCCCATCGAAGCGCAGACGGCCAATAGTTTTGAACGCAGTAAAGATATGTTGAAACAATGGCCTTATAGCAAGAAAGTATTTCTTCCGCATGAGGGAGAAAAAAGGGAAGCTCCGGAGGCAGGAGAAATATTTGTGCAGAAAGATCTGTTGGCAACGCTCAGCAAGATGGTGGAAGCAGAGCAAAATGCTTTGAAACAAAAGAAGTCGAGGAAGCAGGCGATCATGGCAGCCTATGATCGTTTTTATAAAGGAGATATTGCCCGGGAGATCGTTCGTGGATGCCGGGAGCAGGGCGGGCTTTTTACGATGGAAGACCTGGCCAAATGGAAACCGGTAGAAGAAGAACCGCTGAAAGTAAATTATAAAGGTATAGATGTATATAAACTGCAGCAATGGACACAGGGGCCGATGCTATTACAGTCGCTGAACATATTGGAGAACTTCGACCTGAAAAGTATGGGCTATAACAGCAGTAAATACATTCATACTATATACCAGACGATGAACCTGGCCTTTGCCGATCGTGATTTTTATTATGGTGATCCTTATTTTCCTCCTGCAGAACCGATCAAAGGATTGCTGAGCAAAGAATATGCAAAGCAAAGAGCAGCACTGATAAACTGGGAAAAGAACGATCCCAATGCCGGACCGGGTGACCCGTATCCTTTTGAGGGGAAGGTCAACCCTTACCTGGATTTGCTGAAGAAAAGGGGATTCAATATGGACACATCCGGCAAGGGCCCGAAGAATTTCATGCCGGCTCATGATGCGCAGGGAAGTGCTTCGGTAAATATTACTGAAGAATACATGGACAGGTTGTGGAGAGGTACTACCAGTGTGGAAGCGGCCGATAAGGACGGGTGGGTGGTGTCCATTACACCGAGTGGGGGATGGAACCCTGCTTGTATAGCGGGTAATACAGGTGTGGGTATGAGCCAGCGGATGCAGAGTTTTGTGATGGATCCCGAATTAAATCCATTTAATGTAGTAGAACCGGGCAAAAGACCGAGGGTGACACTGACACCCACACTGGCAATGAAAGACGGCAAGCCCTTTATCTCATTTGCGGTGCAGGGCGGAGACACACAGGACCAGAACCTGCTACAGTTCTTCCTGAACATGGTAGAATTCGGAATGACGGTTCAGCAGGCGACAGAAGCAGCCAATATCAACAGCAACCAGCTTTGGCTATCACTTGGGGGGACAAAGACAGATGACCGTAAGCCGAGGCCCGGGAGTATATTGCTGAGCTCGGCTACACCGGAAAATGTCCGGGAAGAATTAAAAAAAATGGGCTATACGATCAGCACGGGAAACAGGACAAGTGGCCCCATCAATGCGATATATTTTGATTGGAAACATGGTAGTTTATGGGGCGGCAGTTCTAATAACGGAGAGGATTACGGGATAGGATGGTAAGCCAAATCACGACTTTCTCTGCAGCAGAAAGCCCCGTTCATAATTCTATAGCTTGTGAGACAAACCCGTTGGATTTTGTCAATACCGCAGTTATAATAACATAAGCATACTCGCTGCGCCAAACAGGATAAAAAAGATCATCATCACAATAGAAAGGCCCTGGGGAAAATCTTCGGAAGCGACGTTTCTGACGGCAAGGATACGTTTGTAGATAGTTTTCATGAATTGGATTTTGGATTTTCTGTAAAATCGGATAACGGGTTACTGCTTTGTTATATTGTTCGCTATTCAAAATAAAAAAGGAAAGACAGATTTTATACTTATGCACTGTCTTTTTGCCCGGTGCAGGGAGAATTGCTCAGTGGTTTAAAAGTAAAACCCCTCCGGGTGACGGAGCTTTCCACGGATGATATACCTCTGCCGCAGTTAGCCCGGGGTTACCTGGTCTTTTATTTTTTTGAATTCAAACCTGTTGGGTTTAAAAGGAGGGAAGCCTTCCGGTATTTCGAAACCGATGAGGTCTTCCACCCCGGAAAGAGTGAGCCCGTCGGCTGACAGGACACCAATGGAGAGGTAGATCCCGCCTCCGTTATGTTTACGGCCCCAGGCCAGTTCATTCTTTTCTGTCACGAGTAAAAAATCGGACAGGCTGTTGAAGGCATCCACTATCCTGGCGTTCATTATATACTTGTCACCGGTCTTTTTTATTTCCCATGTGATATCCATATCCGTTCCTTCCGGCACGTAGAGTGTGCCTTTCCATTTTCCAAGAAAAGGCCGGATAGCTTCGGCAGAAGGAGCGGGATGGTTCAGGTAAAAACTTACCCTGTTGTCGGGACCTTTGGTAATGGCATTGGCCTTTGTAAGGAGGTCGCCGGATCGCTGACTTTTTCCATAGACCCTTTCAAAATATTTAATAAGATCTGTTGCATCCCGCTTCCGGGATTGATTGATGGCCTGTTGCGCTGAGGCCAATAATAGTTTCGCCGGTATAGCATAACTGCAATTGTATTTTTGAGACAGGCGGTCATAGTATTCCTGTAAGGCAGGCAATGCCATATCTGTTTGTACAGGTATATGCTCCCTGAAAAGGAATTTCAATCCTTCATAGATGCCTTTGTAAGGCATGCTCTCATGCGTTTCCTCTTCTATCTTTTTTTGAAAAAAACCATTGCATCCGTCTGGATGAGAAAGCTCTTTACCCCAGCCAAATACTGTTTCTCCTGAAAAATAATTCAGACTGCAGGTTTTTTCTAATCGTTGCCGGTAATCTTTCAGCAAGGATGCGTTCACTGTCATTGGGGCGTCCAATGCCAGGACAAAAGGAAAACGTTCAGGGGCCTCTGTGCCTGCATACGTTACAAATAAACCACCCTGTGAATGACCGATCAGTACATTGAGCCCGTTGGCTGGGTAATGTTTATTGATGTAAGCAACCAGTTCTTCTGACAGAAAACGAAGAAAATTCTTTGCCCCGTTTGTTTTTGTGATCTCCTGTGGCACTGGCATGTCTCTCTCCCTGTTAGTATTAGGAATACTTACGATGATCGCTTCAGGTATTTGCGGCAAATAGCTGCTGTAATTCATGAAGCGAAGAGCACCTATAGCCGGCCAGAAAAGGGATTCGCCGTCGAAGACATAGAGTACCGGGTAAACCTGGCCTGCAGATCTGTTCTGTGAAGGAACATATACCTGTATTTTTCTTGACTCATTCAGAATGGCTGAATGAAGCGTAAATGTAATACCTGGTTCATTCTGCGCCATGGAACGGAGGAAAGCCAATGCACATAACAGAAAGAGGGGTAAAGTTTTTTTCATTGTCATGCTTTTTAACTTTGAAATGCAGCTTTCCTGTGTAAAAGGGTCGCACGGGTTTCAAACTACAGGTTTTATAGCATGATCAGCAGTATGAGTATATGAACGGTAATGAAAGATTGTTAAAATTCATACAGTTTGATGAACGAAGCGGCGTTCATCTTTGAAGCTCGCATCCTGGTTGAAGATGTAGCGGTACGTACGATGAACTTTTGACGGTACGGCGCCTGTCGCATGATGAATAGCCATCATTTTCTTATTGAAATCTCCTACCCAGGCCAGTTCTATTTCCCGGATAGTATGGCGGGGGAGTATCTCTTCCTGCAGGCAGCGTATCAGGGCTGACTCGATACCATGGTTCTGGTATTTATGTTTGCAACCCATCACGATGATGCGGATACGGTCAATCGTAGTGGTCTGTTTGTACCAGAGGAACTTCAGTTTGCTAAAAAGGTTCATTTTCCCGTCCAGGTGTTTCAGCACCTGGTTGATGTCCGGCATACAAACAACGAATGCGATGGGTTCTTCGTTATGATAGGCGAACCAGATGATCTTTTGATCCATGACGGGCTCCATCTGGTGAAACGATTCCCGGATGGTGGCCATGTCTATCGGATGAAAATTATCAAAGTCGCTCCATGCTTCGTTGTAGATCTCGTGAAAATCGCTGAAGAATTTTTCTTTGGCAGAGGAAGAAAAATGCTTGAATGAGTACTCCTTCTTGTTCATTACCCATGCGGCGATCTTGGCAAAACGATCGGGTATAGGCCTTGTCACGTCAAGTGTATTGGTCAGCTGATCATACACTTTTTCAAAACCATACGATTCAAACAGTTCCTGGTAGAACGGAGGATTGTAATTCATGCCGTAGCCGGGGGAAGAAAAACCTTCCACCAGCAATCCCCAGAATTTATCGTTTTCTCCAAAATTAATCGGACCATCCATGGCTTCCATTCCCTTTGCCTGCAACCACTTAGCAGCTGTATCAAAAAGCAGGTGCGCAGCCTCTGTGTCGTCAATACATTCAAAAAAACCTGTTCCGCCTGTAGGTACACCTGCATCAGACTGATGATGGTGGTTGATAAAAGCAGCTATGCGCCCGATGACTGCATTATCGTCGTTCTTCAACAACCAGCGTGTACAGGTGCCGTGACTAAAGAAACTGTTTCTTACCGGATCGAAAACCGATTCGATCTCGTTATCGAGTGGTGCGATCCAGGCAGGATCATTGCGGTATAATTGTTTTGGCAGCTCAAGAAATGCCCTGATATCCCTGCCGCCCCTTACTTCAGAAATTATCATATACCTATTCTTTTAAGGTCACTTTGCTCATTATTGCAAACCATTGGCTGATCTCGCATAAACAAAGCCATTGACGAAGCAAAAGACCTGTGAAATTACAGGGCAGAACATTCACGGAGACTGACCTTTGTCACATCAAATAAAAAAGCCCCGGTATAAAATCGGGGCTTTTCATCATGAAAATATCAGTGATAATATTAATACCTGTAATGTTCAGGTTTAAAAGGACCGCTTTTGCTGATACCGAGATAATCAGCCTGTGCGGTGGTCAGTTCATCCAGTTCTACACCGATCTTGGACAGGTGCAGGCGGGCCACTTTTTCATCCAGGTGTTTCGGCAGCACATATACTTTGTTCTCATAGCTCTTGTGGTTGGTCCACAATTCTATCTGTGCCAGTGTCTGGTTGGAGAAAGAATTACTCATTACAAAAGAAGGGTGTCCGGTAGCACAACCCAGGTTTACTAACCGTCCTTCAGCGAGGATGATGATGTCTTTGCCATCCACATTATAAATATCCACCTGTGGTTTAATCGTGTCCTTGGTATGGCCGTAGTTCGTATTCAGCCAGGCAATATCAATTTCGATATCGAAGTGGCCGATATTACAAACGATTGCTTTATCCTTCATCAGTTTGAAGTGTGCACCGGTGATCAGGTCGCGGCAGCCCGAAGCAGTAACAACGATATCAGCTTCTTTAACAGCATCGATCATTTTCTTTACTTCAAAGCCGTCCATTGCAGCCTGCAATGCGCAGATCGGATCAATTTCAGTCACGATCACCCGGCAACCAGCTCCCGCAAGTGAAGCGGCCGAGCCTTTACCCACATCACCATAGCCACCTACTACAGCTACTTTACCAGCGAGCATCACATCAGTAGCACGGCGGATAGCATCTACCAGTGATTCTTTACAGCCGTATTTGTTATCGAATTTAGATTTGGTAACGGAATCGTTCACATTGATAGCAGGCATAGGGAGGGTTCCTTTTGCCATTCTTTCGTACAGGCGATGAACGCCGGTAGTAGTTTCTTCAGAGATACCTTTTACATGCTGTACCAGTTCAGGATATTTATCCAGCACCATGTTGGTCAGGTCACCACCATCATCGAGGATCATGTTCAGCGGACGGTCCTGACCTCCGAAGAATAAGGTTTGTTCGATGCACCAGTCAGCTTCTTCCAGGGTTTGTCCTTTCCAGGCAAATACGCCGATGCCGGCAGCAGCGATAGCAGCAGCGGCATGATCCTGCGTGGAGAATATGTTGCAGGAGCTCCATTTTACTTCAGCTCCGAGAGCGGTCAATGTCTCGATCAGCACGGCTGTCTGTATCGTCATGTGTAAACAACCGGCTACTCTTGCGCCTTTCAGTGGTTGTGAAGGTCCGTATTCTTTACGGATAGCCATCAGGCCGGGCATTTCAGCTTCGGCCAAACGAATTTCTTTGCGGCCCCATTCAGCCAATGAAATGTCTGCTACTTTGTAGGGAAGTTTGAAATCTACCCCGGAGGATATCTTTACTGACATAGTTTTAAATTTTAAGGTTAGGACGCAAATCTACGATTTGAAGAATAAAATAACAGCCAAATGGTTAGATTTGGATGAAATATGAAGTCTTACCCGTTTTTCCAGAATAAATGACCAGTTATTTATGGCAAAGACCGTTAAAAAAGAAAAATCTTCTGTTCAGCCGCCTGTTATTGATCAAAAGGATATGGCTATTCTGCGCCTGCTGCAGCAAAATGCCCGCATGACAGTAAAGGAAATATCACAAAAAGTTCACCTGAGCACGACGCCGGTATATGAACGCATCAAGCGGATGGAAGAATCCGGTGTGATCAGGCAGTACGCAGCATTGGTGGATCCCGCCAAAGTAAGAAAGGGATTGCTGGTGATCTGTTATGTGTCCCTGAAAGAACATAGCAAGACGGCAGGTACAAAATTCATCAAAACGATCAATAGCCTGGATGAGGTGATAGAATGTTATAACATCTCTGGGAAGTTTGATTTTATGCTCAAGATCGTTGTAGAAAATATGGATGCCTATTACGACTTTCATGTAAATAAACTGAGCGAAGCGGAGAATATCGGGAATGTTCAAAGTACATTTGTCATGGGTACTATCAAACAAACACATGTGCTGGTAAGCTGATATGGACAGGATCACCATCACTTTATAAATTTTATGTTATGTACACGTATGATACCGTGTCTGCTGCCGTTGACGGATTGAGGCAGAGAGGTTACAAAATGGATTTCAACCTGTCGGAGAATTGCCTGATCTGTCACGATGATAAATTCAATGCCGGGGATTTCGAGATCACCGAGTTTTATCGGTTTGAAGGAGATACTGATCCGGCAGATGAAGCAGCCGTTTATGCTATCGAAAGCAATAAAGGGTTGAAAGGAGTGCTGGTAACAGGGTATGGCCCTTCTGCCGAAGGCATGGGCCCGGAAATGGCGAAAAAATTGCTGATGCATAAACATTAACAAGATGGTGAAGGGATCAAAGACAATGCTACTGGCTGTCATCTGTTTTTTACCGGTTTGTGTTATGGCGCAAAAGAAAGATTCTTTGCAACTGGTGTGCCCGTTAAATGAGGCTACGGAACCGCCTGCAGAGAAGCAACCGTATAGCCTTGGAGTGGAACAACCTAAGATCGTTTTGATGAGTGCATCGGATACAACTGTCAAAGCCTGTATCAGCGGAACGGTCACTACTATACTGAAAGATGATGACGGGAAATGGGAAGTGATGTTCAATAACAAGGATTATTACTTTTATTATTCAGGATTAGGAAAGATCAAGGTCAGCAAAGGACAAAAGTTGCAGCAGGGCGATGCGATCGGCATCCTCAAACCCGGCGATAAGATGGAATTGATGATCTATGATTTCGAAACGCCACTTGATCCGAAGAAGTTGTTGAATTGCGGAAAGAAAAGTGAATAGTCAATTGGCAATGGGGAAAGGGCAATGGCCAATGCGCAACAGAACGAAATCTGTATTGTGACAGGCTAACAGCTCATAACTCACAGCTTCTTTTCCATTACATAGTCGTTCATAAAATAGCCGCTGCCGATATCTATGTCTTCTTCTTTGATGACGGCGAAACCGATCTTTTCATAAAAACTTTTTGCTGGGTTATTCCTGTTGACATTTAGTTGCAAGGCGGTTGCACCTTTCTTTTTCATGGCATTAGTCAATTGGTCAATGATGAATTTGCCTGAGCCTTTTCCCTGTTGTGACGGCAGTACATATATTTTATGCAGTTTATAGGTTTGAGGCCCGGTCAATGCAAATGAGGCAAATCCAACCGGGTCTTTGCCATTGTAAGCAATAATGAATTCATCGCCTCTTTGCATTTGTGACTGCAGGGACTGTTCGCTGTACATCATGTTCAGCATATAATCTATTTGTTCTTTGGATAAAATAGCACTGTATGTCTGCGGCCATACTTTGTAAGTAAGATCACGGATCAGCGGGATATCAGCAGGGTAAGCTTTCCTGATAGATAATGTTTCAGAAGGTTTGTATGTCTGTTGTGACAATGATCTGTGTGTTTTGATATGCCTAAAACTAAGCCTGAGTGCAACGATAAAAGATACCATCGCCCCGATGAATAATAAGATGCCTGATGTTTCGGGATCGACATCCGGCGATGATTGTAAGAAGAGGAAAAAATCGTAGGCTCCGTGAAAGAGAGTCGCCCAGAATAATCCTTTAAGCAACCAGACCAAACTATTGGCGGGATCAAATTTTGCTTTCCCGGCATAGTATCCCATTAGTACCCCGAATGTGGCGTGCGCCGGTACGGCCGTGAACATCCGGAAGAAACCGATCTGGTAGCTACTCAGGTTTTCATTCGGGCTGAAAACATAAAGTATGTTCTCTAAGGTGGCAAACCCCATACTGGCCATTACCGAATAAACGATGCCATCCAGTGGTTCGTCAAAACTCTTTTTCGGGTAGGCGAAGAACCGGAGTGCGGCAAACTTGCCTGCTTCTTCCACCAGGGCTACCATCAGGAAAGCACGAATGGCCAATTGGATAATGCTGTTCGCATTTTTATCTATCAGGCCAGTTTCGATCAGGCCTGAGGGAATGACAGACAGCGCTCCAAGAACAAAGGTGACAAGCAGGTTGATCTTAGGCTCCCTGTTATAGGCATCACGATGGAAAATAAAAAGGCATATTGCCAACCCGGGAGCTATGGCCAGTGCGATCAGATCCATGATGATGAGCTTTTATGCAAACAAGATATGTAAAGGGATCAAAAGAAAAATACTAAAAAGGTAGTAGATGATCTGCAATAAAAAAGCGTTCCGATCCGGAACGCTTTTACTGATTTATAATTTCCCGCCTGCGCTAACTCTTAACTCCTTTTATTCAGAACCCCATTTTTTTCTTCAGGTTAACGTCAATCGCATCGAGGAATTCTTCGGTGTATAAATAATCTTTGCCGTGTTCCACTTTTGATTTGATAGTGATCGCAAGATCTTTGGTCATTTTACCTTGTTCTACTGTTTCGATACAAACAGCTTCCAGTGCATTGGAAAAATCTATCAAAGGCTGATTGTTGTCCAGTTTGCCACGGAAGGCAAGACCTCTTGTCCAGGCAAAGATGGAAGCAATGGGATTGGTGGAAGTGGGATTACCTTTCTGGTGTTCACGGTAGTGGCGGGTCACAGTGCCATGCGCTGCTTCAGCTTCCATCGTTTTACCATCGGGTGTTACCAGTACAGATGTCATCAAACCGAGTGAGCCAAAGCCCTGTGCTACTGTATCGCTTTGTACGTCGCCGTCATAGTTCTTACAGGCCCATACGAAGTTGCCATTCCATTTCAGGGCGCTGGCTACCATATCATCGATCAGACGGTGTTCATATACGATACCTGCTTTGTCAAACTCAGCCTTGAATTCATTCTTATATATCTCTTCAAAAATGTCTTTGAAGCGGCCGTCGTATTTTTTTAGAATGGTATTTTTCGTGGACAGGTACAATGGCCATTTTTTGCTTAAGGCCATGTTAAAACAGCTCCTGGCAAAACCCTTTATACTTTCATCGGTGTTATACATACTCATGGCGACGCCATCTCCTTTGAAGTTGAATACTTCAAAAGTCTGAGGTTCGCCACCACCTTCAGGGGTGAATGTCATAGTTAGTTTACCTTTGCCCTTGATCACGGTATCGGTGGCCCGGTACTGATCGCCGAATGCGTGACGTCCGACGATGATCGGAGCCGTCCAGTTGGTCACCAGCCGTGGGATGTTCTTTATAACGATGGGTTCACGGAATACCGTTCCGTCCAGGATATTGCGGATAGTGCCGTTGGGACTTTTCCACATATTCTTCAGGTTAAATTCCTTTACCCTGGCTTCATCCGGGGTGATGGTAGCACATTTGATACCTACGCCATATTGTTTAATGGCATTGGCAGCATCTATGGTAACCTGGTCATTGGTCTGGTCGCGGTATTCGAGGCCGAGGTCAAAGTATTTAATATCAAGGTCTAAGTAGGGAAGGATCAGTTTTTCTTTAATGAATTTCCAGATGATACGTGTCATTTCGTCGCCATCCAGTTCTACTACAGGGTTTGTAACTTTGATCTTTGAAGCCATATAAGTTGCCGTTTAAAAGTTAAAATTCAGAAGGTTGCAAAACTAAGGTTTTATCGAATTCATCAGACCGGAAAAAAACGGCACAATGTCTGCCATACAAGAGGGTTCCGTGCCTTGACCCCGAATCAATTAGTGATAACACTTAATAACTGAATAGTAGCATGGAAACTGTAGCGCCATTTTTAAGTTTTCTCAGAAAATTTGTCACGATCACCGACGAGGAGTTTGAAAAAACTTTTGTCCCCATTACCAAGATCAGGCGTGTCGGCAAAAAGGAATTCCTGACCAGGGAAGGTGATGTTGAGAACTATTTCAACTTTATTGTCAAAGGCCTTGTACGGAAGTATTATAAAAAGAACGGTCATGAGATCAATACACAGATCTCGGTAGAAGGTCATATTATCTTAAGTGAAGAGTCCTTTCATAGCCGCACTCCCTCTGAATACTATGTGGAAGCCATTGAGCCGTCAGTAATGGTCTCTATCCGGCATGATGACCTGGAGAATTTATTCAGTTCATCTAAAAAAATGGAACATGCAGGCAGGCTGGTGATCACTCATACCCTGATGGCGAAAGACCGTTGGCAGATGCAGATGGTGAAAATGACGCCACGGGAAAGATTCTTGAATTTTGTAATGAAGAACCCCACGCTGATGCAAAGAGTGCCGCAGAAATATCTTGCATCTTACCTGAATATCAAACCGGAGACATTCAGCCGTTTCAAACATTTACTACGTGGCCATTCACGGAACGGAAATCAGCGGAATTCCAATTCAAATCATTCGGTGAATGCAGCCTGATCGCATTTAGATATTCACTACCAGTACCGGTATCTTCAGTTCATGCCTGACCGTATTAACGGTTTGACCATAGATAAGATCTTTGATCCCGGTATGCCCATGGGCGCCAATTACCAGCATACCGGCGTTTGATTTTTTAACTAACCGTACGATCTCTTTGGCCCTGTTACCAAAACCGACACGGGCTTCTGCTTCCCATCCTTTCTCTTTCAGTTGTTGTGCATAGAATTCAAGGTGTTCTTTGTCTTTCATGGTTTCCATGTCATCACTGTCGTCATCGTAGATCCTGGCCGATACACTTTCTACCACATGTATCAGTGTATAGGATGTTTCTTTATTGCCCTGGCCGAGAGCATGACTCAACAGTTTTTGGTCATTCTCACTAAAATCAAGCGCTACAGCAATTCTTTTATACACAGGGACAGCAAGTGTTTGCAATGAAGTAGCATCGGGATGCAGTTGTATCCGGATCGGTCGCCGTCTTCTTTTCAACAGGGGGTATATAACGGAAATGATGAGCAGTACTGTAAATATTATGGCGCCGAGTATGATCATGATCTTCCAGAAAATATTGCCAGAAGTAATAAAGTACACAGCCGCCTGGCCGGTTACCATCCTTATATTGAGATAAACAAGGACAGCAGTGACCATCCAGGCCGCTACCTGTACCAGGGGTTTGATAGCAAAGCTACCCATTGTGTTCTTATCACTCACAAAATGAATGAGCGGAATGACTGCAAAACCCAGCTGCAGGCTCAATATTACCTGGCTCAATATCAAAAGGCTGTCAATGTCTTTTTCTCCCTTGATCAAAATGACGATCACCGCAGGAATGATGGCGATAAGTCGTGTCAATAGTCTTCTTACCCATGGGTTGATACGCAACCGGAGATATCCTTCCATTACCACCTGGCCGGCCAATGTACCTGTTACGGTAGAGCTTTGACCCGCTGCTATCAACGCTATCGCAAAAAGAGCAGGGGCAAGTTTGCTGCCCAGCAACTGGTCCAGTAAATGATGTGCATCTTTGATCTGGGCTACATCTGTTCTGCCTGTCTTAAAAAAAACAGTGGCAGCTAATACCAAAATAGCTGCATTGACAAAAAATGCGAGATTCAGCGCAATGGCACTATCAAGGAAGTTCAGCTTCAGGGCTCTTTTGATACCATGCCGGTCTCTTTTGATCTTTCTTGTTTGTACAAGGGCCGAATGGAGGTACAGGTTATGCGGCATTACTGTTGCCCCTATGATACCTATAGCAATGTATAACGCAGTGTCATTGGGTATATGTGGCACAAACCCGGTTGCTACTTCTGCAAGGTCAGGTTTGGCTAAAATGATCTCAATCAGGAATGACATACCGATAATGAATACCAGCCCAATAATGAAGGCTTCCATTTTTCTCATACCAAGACGCTGGAGCAATAATAGCAGGAATGTATCGAGAACAGTGATGAGAACACCCCATAACAATGGTACACCGGTCAGCAATTGAATACCTATCGCCATACCGATCACTTCGGCAAGATCAGTAGCAGCGATGGCGATCTCTGCTAAAATATATAACGCAAAATTTATGGATTTTGGATAGGTTTCTCTGTTGGCTTGAGCCAGATCCCTTCTTCGGACAATACCTAGCCGGGCAGATAAACTTTGCAGCAGCAGAGCCATCAGGTTACTCATCAGCAAGACCCAGATAAGGGTATATCCAAATTGGCTGCCCCCGGCAAGGTCCGTCGCCCAGTTGCCCGGGTCCATATATCCAACACTCACTAAGTAAGCAGGCCCAAAAAAAGATAATATCCTTCGCCACAATGGACGATAGGCAGCTGTGGTATCCACCGATTCATGTACTTCGCTAAGCGATATATCATCTATCTTTCTATTCATCGTATTTTGCAAAAATGTTTTTCGATAATTGTTCACTGATATTCATAGCTTGCTGCTGCCGTATCTTTATCTCCAGCGAATGATCAAAATTGAATTTCTTTCTCACTTCCAGTTTTGTTCCGATCCTGATCTTTTTATGTCCCAGTAGCTCCAGCATTTCATTGGACTGGTCGCTTACATGCGAGACCACCGCCAATGTATTGAGCGGGAGGTCCTGCAGGCAAACCTGTTTGCTGGTTTCGATCTTGCCATTAGCATCCGGTATCGGGTCGCCGTGAGGATCGAAGCGGGGAAAGCCAAGGAATTCATCTAATTTGTCGATCAGTTTTTTGCTGCTGACATGCTCAAGATCTTCTGCTACAGCATGTACCTCTTCCCAACTGAATTTTAATTTCTCTGCCAGAAAGAATTCCCACAACCGGTGCCGCCGGATAATGATCAGAGCCAGTTTTCTGCCTTCATTACTCAGCCTGAACCCATGGTAAGCTTCATAATGTACCAGTTTTTTGGTCTTGAGTTTTTTCATCATATCTGTCACCGATGCAGGCTTGGTATTCAGCTCAGCTGCCAGTTCATTGGTGGTCACAGTACCATCGGCCTGCTGCAGGTGGAAGATCGCTTTGATATAGTTCTCTTCGCTGGTCGAATAATTCAGCATGGGCTAAAAATATTTTTAGACAAACCTAAAAAAAATACAACAGGCTTCAAAATTTAATATTGACCAGATAGCGGGAAACGCTTAATTTGGCCTGCCAATAAAATGACCATGTTTTTTTCCCGTATAATTCTTTTACTGGCCTTAACAGGTGTATTGCTGCCAGGCTGTAAAAACAAGAAGAAGCCATCGCTGGCCGGAGAGGACCCGGTGGCAATAAGCGACTTTATAGACTTCTTTCCGGAGAAAAAACCTGCATACCAGTTTGGCGACTCAGCATTATTGCGGAAAGAAAGAGATTCACTGCTCATCAGCTATAAGGTATTCACACAATTTGTTCCTGATTCATTGTTGAGAAAGACTTTTGGAAAGAATGTAAAACCAAAGCTGTATCCGATGGCAAGAATAAAAGGAGATGCAACCTATTTATTTACAAAAGCTGTTTCAGCGGATAAACGAATAGCATTTGTGCTGGCTCTCGACAAAAAAGATCAGTATATAGATGCATTACCTGTCTTGCAGGTCGATCTTTCGCCGGCTACACAGCAAACTGTCAGTTTTGATAAAGGATACAGTATTACCAGGACGGTCATCCGCAAGAATGCTGATGGCAGCCTGAGCGAAGGAAAGGATGTATATGGGTTGAGCGAAGGGAAGTTCTCCCTGATCATGACCGATGCGCTGGATGATAAGATCACCGAACTGATCAACCCGATAGATACTTTTGCCAGGAAACAGAAATACACGGCCGATTACGGATCAGGAAAATTGAACCTTGTATCTGTCCGGGACGGAAGAAAAAAGGACAGGCTTACCTTTTTTGTTCATTTTGACAAAAACAACGGCGCTTGTACCGGGGAATTGAAAGGCGAGGCAATTATAAAATCTCCCAATGTAGCTGAGTATCGTGAAGGAGGCGATCCCTGTGTATTAAGGTTCACTTTTACTCCTTCTTCTGTTACACTTAAGGAAGTGGAAGGTTGCGGAGTACATCGTGGTCTTCGTTGTTCATTCGATGGTACATTCCCGAGAAAGAAAGATCCTCCCAAGCCTGCTACTAAGAAAACAAGAACCAAAAAATAGGGAAAACCTGTATAAATATTTCCCTGTATTTCAAAGCCTTGTATCAATACCGATTTTCGCTTATCTTGCGCCCTCGTGTAAAAAGAACACTTCATGAGTTTTACCAACTATTCTGTTCCCTACCAGGTTGAACAACGCTATTCAAAAAAAGTGGCTTACTTCTCTATGGAGTTTGCCGTACATCAGCCGCTGAAGATATACAGTGGTGGTTTAGGATTTTTAGCCGGATCACATTTACGCAGTGCTTATGAGTTGAGACAAAACTTAGTGGGCATAGGCATTTTGTGGAAGTATGGTTATTATGATCAGAGCCGTCACCAGGACCAGACACTCGAAGTGACCTGGCGTGAAAAATTATACAGCTTCCTGGAAGATACAGGCATCAAATTCCAGATCAGTGTGCATGAACACCCGGTATGGGTAAAAGTATTTTACCTGAATCCGGAGACATTCAAATCAGCGCCTTTATTCCTGTTAAGTACCGATGTGCCGGAGAATGATTATGTATCGCAAACTATCACTCACCGTTTATATGATGCCAATGTTGCTACCAAAGTAGCGCAGTTCATTCTTCTCGGTGTGGGCGGCGCCAAACTGATGGATGTGCTTGGATTCAATCCCGAATTATACCATCTCAATGAAGCGCATGCTTTGTCCGCAGCTTTCTATTTGTACAAAAAGTTTAATAACAATATTGAAGAAGTAAAGAAGAGAATGGTGTTCACCACCCATACTCCTGAAGAAGCAGGCAATGAAAAGCATGATATTTTCCTGTGTCATAAGATGAGTTATTTCTGCGGGCTGAGTGTGGATGAGGTAAAAGCATTGACAGGGATGCCCGATAATGCGTTCAATCATTCATTGGCGGCCTTGCGGTTCGCTCACCTGGCGAATGGTGTATCGCAATTGCACGGGCATGTATCAAGGGCCATGTGGAGCAAATATGATAATATCTGCCCAATCATTTCCATTACCAATGCACAGAACTGGTGGTACTGGGCTGATAAACAACTCTACCGCTTTATGGAACAGGAGAATGATTATGGTATTGATGACAGGAAGAAATACCTGAAGAAAAGAGCGTTTGAGATTGTGGCAGACCAGACCGGTAAATTATTCAACCCGCATGTGTTCACTATTGTGTGGGCAAGACGTTTTGCCGGCTATAAAAGGGCGAATCTTATCACGACCGATGAAGAACGTTTCGAAAAGCTGACCCATAATAAAAAATATCCTGTACAGATCATCTGGGCGGGTAAACCTTACCCGGTGGATCATCCTGCCATCAGCGAGTTCAATCAACTGGTGTATCTCAGCAAGCGGTACAAAAACGTAGCCGTGCTGACGGGCTATGAGCTGGGACTATCAAAGAGATTAAAGCAGGCGGCTGATTGCTGGCTGAACAATCCCCGCGTACCGAGAGAAGCATCAGGCACCAGCGGCATGACGGCCGCGATGAACGGCGCTGTGAACTTTTCTACCGATGATGGCTGGATACCCGAGTTCATCAATCATGGCAACAATGGTTTTGTGGTGCCGAAAGCAGACTATGCTAATATGGCCGTGCATGAGCAGGACCAGTATGACCTCGACCAGTTGTACGAGATATTGGAGAAGCAGATACTGCCCTTGTATTATGATGATCATGCTACCTGGCGTGATGTGATGAAGAACGGTATGCGGGATGTCCGCTTC
>JAEUVK010000223.1 GCA_016787135.1 Chitinophagaceae bacterium
CCATGACTCATAAATCCATCACTGGTCTTGAAGGTGAAAGATATAGTACGCATTTCGGAAGTTTAAGAACAAAAGGGATGCATGTGTATCTTACAGGGGTCACACCGTTTGAGCATAGACTTTTGTTGAGCTAGCAATTGAATACGTAGTAAAGTAAATTAAAAATGAAACGAAGAACGGTAATCAGGAACCTGGCAGCCACTTTGCCCGGGCTATGGCTAAGCCAGTCATTACAAGGCAATTCTTTTTTTGAATTCAACGATGTAAATGAGCCGATGGCCAAAGGCCCTTTTGTGCCTTCGTGGGATTCATTAAAGCAATATAAAACTCCCGAATGGTTTCGCGATGCAAAGTTTGGGATCTGGGCGCATTGGGGGCCACAGTGTCAGCCGGAGTTTGGCGATTGGTATGCCCGCAGTATGTACATAGAGGGCAGTAAGGCTTACAACTATCACAAAGAAAAGTATGGTCATCCTTCAAAGTTTGGCTTTAAGGATGTGATACATCAGTGGAAAGCAGAGAACTGGAACCCTGACGAATTAATGGAGTTGTATAGCCGGGCAGGGGCAAAATATTTTATGGCACTGGCCAATCACCACGATAATTTTGATAACTACAAAAGCAAATACCAGGAATGGAACTCTGTTAATATAGGACCGCGAAAGGACCTGATAGGCGGATGGGAAAGTGCTGCAAGAAAGAAGGGGTTACGTTTTGGTGTAAGTGTTCACGCTGCACATGCCTGGACCTGGTATGAGCAATCGCAAAAGGAAGACAAGACAGGACTTTTTACCGGTGTGCCGTATGACGGCAGGCTGACGAAAACTCAGGGGAAGAGTACCTGGTGGAGCAAATTTGATCCGCAGGAATTATATGCACAAAACCATGTATTGAGTGATGGAAGTGATGACGAGCGGAATATTCATAAGCAATGGAACTGGGGGAATGGTGCTGCAGCACCATCAAAACAGTACTGCGATAAATTTTATAACCGCACCGTGGATCTTATTAATAAATATGATCCTGACCTTGTTTATTTTGATGACACGGCATTACCGCTATGGCCGGTGAGTGATGCGGGTCTTCGTATAGCCGCGCATTACTACAATCATAGTATAAAAAAACACGGACGGCTGGAAGCTGTTATCAATGGAAAAATACTGAATGAAGAACAACGCAAATGCATGGTATGGGATATTGAACGGGGACAGAGTAATGCTATCGAACCTTTACCCTGGCAAACCGATACCTGTATCGGTCATTGGCACTATGATCGTCCGCTATATGACAGGCATGGATATAAAACAGCCAGAACTGTTATACATACACTGATAGATGTGGTGAGCAAGAATGGTAACCTTCTGCTGAGTGTTCCTGTACGGGGCGATGGTACGATTGACGAGGATGAAAGGAAAGTGGTGGAAGATATTGCTGACTGGATGCAGATTAACGGGGAAGCTATTTTCAGTACAAGACCCTGGAAGATATTCGGGGAAGGACCTGCCATAAAGTCTGCAGCCCCGTTAACAGCACAGGGATTTAATGAAGGAAAGGGTAAACCTTTTACAGCAGAAGATATCCGCTTTACAGCAAAAGGGAAAACACTCTATGTTTTCCTTTTAGGCTGGCCCGGTGAAACAGAAGCAGTGATAAGATCATTGGCTTCTTCATCAGCTCATTTAACGGAGAGTAAAATCTATGATATTTCTTTACTGGGATATAATGGTAAAATTGAATGGAGCCAGTCAGCCGAAGGGTTGAAAGTAAAGATGCCTTCATCACCACCCTGCGAAAATGCATTTGTATTATCTGTTTCCGGAGCTATCTAAAATGAAAGTTTTTAGTAAGATTATATTGCCTGTATGTATGTTGATGTTACATACGACGACTCCTGCTCAGCAAAAGAGTTACAACATAATGTCTTTTGGGGCAAAGCCAGATGGCAAGACCAACAACACAAAAGCTATACAGCAAGCTATTGATAAAGCCGCGGCCACAGCGGGTAAAGTGGTAGTGCCAGCAGGGAAATTTGTCACAGGTCCGCTTATTCTGAAGACCGGGGTGGAGTTTCATTTGCAACAATATGGGGTATTGCTCGGTAGTGCCCATCGTCTTGATTATGGGAAAGAAAAAGCGGGTGCTTTACTAAGCGCAAACGGACAGTCTCATATTTCGATCACCGGCGCCGGAGAGATTGACGGGAGGGGAGCGGAATTAGTGGAGGATGTATATCGCCTGCTGAAAGCAGGAGTGATCAATGACGCCGAATGGAAAACAAAACGGCCCGGGGAGGCAAACAGGCCTAAGCTAATTCATTTTGAAGAGTGCAATAACATCATAATAAAAGGAATTACTATTAAAAATGGTTCAGGCTGGATACAGGATTATGTGCGATGTAATAATCTCATCATTGACAGCATAACGGTTAGCAGTACCAGCTACTGGAATAACGATGGGATCGATATCGCCAATTCAAAGAACATAGCAATCACTAATTGTTATGTCAATGCATCCGACGATGCTATCTGCCTGAAATCGGAAGGAAAGCTCAAAGACAGTTGTGTAAACGTATATATAGCCGATTGTAAATTGCGCAGCAGTGCGAATGCGTTCAAGCTGGGTACTGCTTCCAGTGGTGGCTTCAGGAATATTGTTGTCCGCAATATTGAAGTGTGGGATACCTATCGTTCAGCAATTGCATTGGAAGCCGTGGATGGTGGTTTCCTGGAAAATGTGGATGTGCAAAATGTAAAAGCAGTTAATACTGGTAATGCTGTATTTATTAAGTTGGGGCATCGTAATAAAGATGAGCGATACAGTATAGTACGTAATATTCATATCAAAGACATGTATGTGGAAGTGCCCTTAGGTAAGCCCGATAAAGGATATAATATGGAAGGGCCGCTTCTGCGCTATCCGCCGGGTGTTGTGCCTGCAAAGAACGGAGAAGTGCAAAGTGTTTCTCCCTGGAATCATTCCGGTAAGGACAGTACAGCGATTATTTACCGGCATAACGTATTCCCATCTTCTATCACGGGCTTGCCAGGCCATGAAGTGAAGGATATTACATTGGAGAATATTGAGATCGTTTATGAAGGCGGTGCCGATAAAACAATTGCTTTCTTTCCGCCGGAGGCATTGACAAAAATAACAGAAGCGGAATCTGCGTACCCCGAGTTTTCTATGTTTGGAGAATTGCCTGTATGGGGATTGTATGTGCGACATGCAAAAGATATTACGTTAAAGAATGTGACGCTGCGGTATAAAAAAGAAGATTTCAGGGTGCCGGTGATCTTTGATGATGTACAAGGGTTAAGCATAGAGAGGTTAAGGATCCCGGCGAGTAAAGAAATGCCTGTAATATTATTACACGAAACAAAGGGCTGCACATTCAAAGGATTGGTATTGCCGAAACCAGAAACTGAGGCGATCAAAATTCAATAGTAATAATGCAGTTGGGTGCATGAATAAAGGGATCACCATATTATTGTTTGCTGTATCAGTGCAAAACGTAACTGCCCAAAACCTGGTGCGGTATGTGCAGCCATTATCCGGAACAGCACCATCAACTACGACAGCAGCGATTAAGCATAGTGAGGCAGGAACTGAGAAAAACGCCAATACTATTCCGGCTGTTACATTACCTTTCGCAATGATACAATGGACAGCGCAAACACGACTTACTGAAAACAAATGTGTGCCACCTTACTTTTATAAGGATTCCCTGCTTACAGGTTTCAGGGGGACGCATTGGCTGAGTGGTTCCTGTACGCAGGACTATGGAAGTTTTACCATTGTGCCAGTGGCCGGGCATTTAAAAACTTCAACGAAAGAATATGCTGTTCCGTTTTCGCATCAAGATGAAATTGCTTCGCCGGGCTATTATAAACTTACTGCAGGCTCTGTTACAACAGAAATGACAGCCACTTTGCGTTGCGGGATGATGCAGTTTACTTCGCAGAAGGATGATAGTTTGTACTTGCTGGTTATACCCAACAGTGATTATGGAAAAGGATTTGTGAGAGTGAATGCGAAGAATGGTGAGATATGGGGGTATAACCCGGTGCATCGTATTTACCAGGGCTGGGGCGAGCAGGCAGGTTTCAGCGGATGGTTTTATATTAAAGCGGAGAAGTTATTTACGAAAAGCGGAACGTTCAGCGGTACTGATATCTTTTCAGGCGATAGTATCTGTAATAAAAAGGATGCCGGTGCATTTGTCGGTTTTGTTTTGAAGAAGGGCGAACAGCTTCGTTTGCGTATCGGCACTTCATTCAGCAGCCCCGAAGGGGCAAAGAAAAACCTGGCAGCAGAAATTGGCAGTAGAAGTTTTGACGCTATTTGTAAATCGGCCAATGAGTCATGGGAGAAAGAATTAGCCCGGGTGCAGGTGCAAACAGGCAATGAGAAAGTCAAGCGGATATTTTATACAGCGATGTATCATTCCATGCAGCACCCCCGCTTGTTTAGTGATGTGGATGGAACGTATCCTGTATTTGCCGGTAATTATCAATTAAAGAAGACGCAAGGTGGGCAGTATTACGACGATTTTTCCATGTGGGATATTTACCGGGCACAGCTACCACTGCTGGAAATTTTTAAGCCGGCGATGACGAATGATTTTGTGCGTTCGTTGATATTGAAGGGGGAGCAGGGAGGTTGGTTGCCGATCTTTCCTTGCTGGAATAGTTATACGGCAGCTATGATCGGAGATCATGTTACAGCATTTATTGCATCAGCCTATAGCAGGGGCATCCGTAATTATAATGTACAGTCCGCTTATCAATTAATGCGTAAGAATGCTTTTGAAACTCCTGCCAGTTTTACGGAATATAAGAACGGGATGGGGCGCAGGGCCTTGCCATCTTATCTGAAGTATGGGTTTATACCAATGGAAGATAGTGTACAAGAAGCATTTCATAAAAAGGAGCAGGTGAGCCGAACTTTGGAGTATGCTTTTGATGACTATGCTTTATCGGTTGTTGCAAAAGGACTGAATAAGATCAATGATCACAAGCAACTCCGGCAGCGGTCACTCAATTATAAGAATGTATTTGATCCATCAGTAAGGATGATGCGCGGCAGATATGCTAATGGGAACTGGTTTGAATCGCTCAATGCAGATAAACGGGAGT
This sequence comes from Chitinophagaceae bacterium, assembly GCA_016787135.1. Lineage (GTDB taxonomy): Bacteria > Bacteroidota > Bacteroidia > Chitinophagales > Chitinophagaceae > VBAT01. The sequence continues at coordinate 5,136 of JAEUVK010000223.1, forward strand.
CCTATATTACAGAAGGGACACCAAGACAATATTCATTTTATGTACCACAGGATGTGCCGGGTCTGGCCAGGCTGATGGGGGGAACAAATGCTTTTGAGAACTCGTTGGATAGCCTGTTCGTAAAGAACGAATACTGGCATGGTAACGAACCGGGGCACCAGATACCGTTTCTTTATAACTATACTTCATCTCCCTGGAAAACACAACGTGAGGTAAGAAGGATACTGGCTGAAGAATATAGTGACGGCGCCGGAGGCTTAAGTGGCAATGATGATGCCGGGCAGATGAGCGCCTGGTATGTATTTGCAGCGATAGGCTTTTATCCTGTCGATCCTGTTTCGGACAATTATCTCTTGTGTTCGTCCATTTTTGATAAAGTGTTGCTGCGATTGCAGGGAAATAAAGCTTTTGAGTTGTGTACTTATAAAACGTCGGCGACTGCTCTTTACATTCAAAAAGTAAAGTGGAATGGTAAATTGTACAATAAAAACCATGTTACTTATTCAATGATCATGCAGGGAGGTAAACTGGAGTTATGGTTGACAGATCAGCCAGCAGTCTGGGGAGCATCTCCGGCAAGCAGGCCTCCGGGCTTAACTAATTAAACGAATGGTCTCATGAAAAAGTTAAAAACATATTTCGTTATTCTTCTTTCGTTCGTCAGCCTGTATTCAGCAGCACAGCAAAACGGGCAAAGGATTTTTGTTGTAAAAGACTTTGGAGCTGTAGGCGATGGTAAAAGCGACGATGCCGGGGCTATTCAAAAGGCGATCGATGCCTGCAATGCAGCAGGTGGCGGGGCGGTTTTGTTTACGGCTCCGTTCACGTATATGGCAGGCCCGTTCAATATAAAGTCGAATATTGAGCTGTATGTACAAGGTGGTGCAAAGATCCTTGCAAATCCTGATGAGAGAGTTTATACCAAAAGCGCCTTCCGGCAAAACCCGGGAGAGGGAACGGTCTGGATAGGTGGGGAGAATGTTGAGAATTTTACCATCAGCGGCAATGGCGAAATTGATGGTAACGGTATTTCGTTCATGGGCGCTGAACTGGAAGATTCTTATGAACTGAAACCGTTTAATGTGCTGGACCCTCGTCCGCATGTATTGACCCTCGTTGCAGGGAGAAATATCCGTATTAAAGATATACATATTGGTAATTCTGCTTACTGGACCATTCACCTGATCGGCTGTAATGATGTGGTAATATCTGGTATTACTCTCCTGAATAGCCTGAAGGTCCGCAACAGCGATGGAATTGATCTTGATCACAGCAAAAATGTACGTATAAGTGATTGTTATATTGAAAGCGGAGATGATTGTATCTGTTTGAAGAACCGGAGAGAATATGAGGAATTCGGAGCCTGTGAAAATATTACTGTTACAAATTGCACCATGACATCAAGAAGTTGTGCGATCAAAATAGGTTCGGAGAATATGGATACCATCCGGCAGATATTATTCAATAATTGCATCATTAAGAAAAGTAACCGCGGTGTGGGTATTCAGAACAGGGATGAAGGGGTCGTGAGTGATGTGACCTTTTCCAATATGATCATCGAAGGCCATTTGTTTAGCGATGTATGGTGGGGAAAAGCAGAGTCAATCTATGTAACAGCTTACAGGCGTGCAAAGATCAATCACAAAGACGCCAGCTGGCGTTTTCCGAAAGACGCAACTGAAGGAAGGGTAGGCATTGTGAAGAATATTTACTTCAGTAATATAAAATGTACAAGTGAGAATGGTGTATATGTAAGCGCCGAATCGGCAGATAAACTATCCAATATTGTTTTTGATAATGTCGATCTGTTCATCAATAAAATGACTTCCATACCCGGTGGTATGTACGACAGGCGACCTGCTCAGGTGGAAGGGTTTGTAAAAGGGAGTACATCCGGGTTTTATTTTGACAAGGCAAATAGCATTGTAGTCAGGAATTGTTCTGTACAATGGGGAAGCGACAGGCCTTCTTATTTTGCCCATGCATTGGAAAGCCATGCAGTAAAATCGCTGAGGCTTGTTGGCCTAACAGGGCAATCTGCCTTTCCTCAGAAATTAAAGGCTGTCAAAGAGGATTAGTACGGGGTTGTGATATACAGGTCAGAAATGGGAAAGACCGGCTTCGGCAGCAGATTTCAAAAAAAATCCCCGCAACCTTGGTTGCAGGGAGTGTTCTTCTTCAAAGCATTGTAGCCCGTACGAGATTCGAACTCGTATCACCACCGTGAAAGGGTGGTGTCCTAACCCTTAGACGAACGGGCCATTTTCTTCCGTTTTTAAGGGACGGCAAAGATAGGTTTGTGCGGGTTTTCAGCCAAATGTTTTTGGTCTTTTATCGGGAGTTGTTTTATCCCCGCAGAATGCACATTTTGATATGGCCAATGACTGATACACTCCTTTTTAGTGAATTCTGTCATAGTTGACAAACTGTAGTTTTTCATACCTTCGCCACTCCTTTTTAAAAATTTAAACTATTGGAAAATGAGCACAGTTAAAGTCGCTATCAACGGATTCGGACGTATCGGCCGCCTCGTATATCGCCAGATATATAAAATGGATGGAATTGATGTGGTAGCCATCAATGACCTCACCAGCCCTAAAGTATTAGCCCACCTTCTTAAATATGACAGTGCGCAAGGCCGTTTTGATGCAGATGTAAAAGCAAACGAAGATTCTATTGTTGTGAACGGGGATACCGTTAAAATATATGCGCAAAAGAACCCGGCTGAAATTCCCTGGAAGAGCCACGACGTGGATGTTGTGCTGGAATGTACCGGCTTCTTTACGGATAAAGTAAAAGCTGAAGCGCACCTGACAGCAGGTGCCAAAAGGGTGGTGATATCTGCTCCGGCAACAGGTGATCTGAAAACGATAGTATTTAATGTGAACCATAAGGCACTCGATGGAAGCGAAACGATCATTAGTTGCGCTTCATGCACTACCAATTGCCTCGCCCCTATGGCACAGGTTCTGGATGAAAAATTCGGCATTGTGAATGGGTTGATGACAACCGTTCATGCCTATACCAATGATCAGAATACACAGGATGCACCTCATGCAAAAGGCGACCTTCGTCGTGCAAGGGCTGCTGCACAGAACATTGTTCCTAACAGCACCGGTGCTGCCAAAGCTATCGGCCTGGTATTGCCTAACCTGAAAGGGAAACTGGACGGCAGTGCGCAACGTGTGCCGACGTTGACCGGGTCATTGACTGAAGTAACAGCTATGCTGGGCAAGAAAGTAACTGTAGAAGAAGTGAATGCAGCGATGAAGGCAGCAGCTAATGAAAGCTTCGGTTATACAGAAGATGAGATCGTGAGCAGCGATATCATTGGTATTTCTTACGGGTCATTGTTTGACGCTACCCAAACAAGGGTACAGACAGTAGGAGATACACAACTGGTAAGAACAGTAAGCTGGTACGATAACGAAATGAGTTATGTAAGCCAGTTGGTAAGAACTGTACATTATTTTGCCAAGCTGATAAGCAAATAAAATATAAAGCAAATGTCCCGGTCTTAACGGGACATTTTTCTTTCTGCTATTTTTGAACACCACAAACTGAAATGACCATGTCAAAATTTTCTGCCTATAATTTCTCAGGCCGGAAGGCGCTGATCCGGGTTGACTTCAACGTTCCGCTGAACGATAAATATGAAATAACGGATGATACAAGGATGAGAGCAGCCGTTCCTACTATCAAAAAGATAACAGGTGACGGCGGCAGTGTGATTCTGATGTCGCATCTTGGCCGCCCCAAAGACGGACCCACTGAGAAATATTCTTTAAAACACCTGGTAGCCCATTTATCAAAACTACTGGGTGGTGCTCCCGTAGCCTTTGCCAATGATTGTATCGGTAAAGAAGCAGAGGATGCTGCTGCAAAACTGCAACCCGGCCAGGTATTATTATTAGAAAATCTTCGTTTTTATAAAGAAGAAGAAAAAGGGAATGAGCAGTTCGCTGAGAAACTGGCAAAGCTGGGAGATGTATATGTGAACGATGCGTTTGGCACAGCCCACCGGGCACATGCTTCTACAGCGATCATTGCCAAATTTTTTGCTGTTGATAAAAGAATGTTCGGCCTGCTGATGGAAGGGGAAGTGTCGAGTGCAGAGAAAGTACTGCATAAATCAGAGAAGCCTTTTGTTGCCATTATCGGTGGCGCCAAAGTTTCAGATAAAATACTCATCATAGAGAATTTATTGGAAAGGGCGACAGATATCATTATCGGCGGCGGTATGGCTTATACTTTTATGAAAGCTGCAGGAGGCAAGATCGGTAAATCACTTTGCGAGGAGGACAGACTCGACACTGCGACAGATCTTATTAAAAAAGCAGAAGCAAAAGGGGTTTGTATCCACCTGCCTTCCGATTCGGTCATTGCTGATAAGTTTGCGGCGGATGCGGAAACTTCTGTAGCTCCCAGCAATAATATTCCTGATGGATGGCTGGGGCTGGATATCGGCCCTAATGCCTGCGAACAATTTGCCAATGTGATCAAGCGCTCAAAGACCATTTTGTGGAATGGCCCGATGGGAGTGTTTGAAATGGAAAAATTCCAGCATGGCACCAAAGTAGTCGCCACGGCTATTGCAGAAGCTACACAAAAAGGTTCTTTCTCCCTCGTAGGAGGTGGTGATTCTGTTGCAGCTGTAAATCAATTCGGCTTTACTGAAAAAGTGAGCTACGTATCGACCGGCGGCGGAGCTATGCTTGAATACTTTGAAGGCAAGGTGCTTCCCGGCATAGCGGCTGTTCAATCGTAATATCCCGGATAACAAAAAGCAAATGATTATAAAGGTCTCCTGTTGATCAGGAGGCCTTTAGGATAAGTTAGTATGAATTCTCCCTACCTGTCACTGTTCTTTAGCTGATTTTGCCTTAATTTACAACCATTCTAATACTATCAGATTTATGAGGATCAAAACTACTGCAGCACTGCTTTTTTTTTGCATGTCTTTGTTTTTTATTTCCTGCCAGAAAGAAATAAGTATTGAACTCGGTAATGGTAATGGAAATGGCAATGGTAATGGAAACGGCGGTGGCAATAATACCAACAGTATCGAAGGTGATTATGACTATGTGGGCCTTCATGCAATTACACTGAGTACGGTCACTTTTACAATAGCCGGCGAAGAAAATAAATCTGTCACCACCAGTGATTATTACGGGAAGAATATGACGGGTACTGTAAAGATCACCTCCAACCAGTTCATCTCCACCAACGTGGGCTATTCGATCGATACAACAATGAATTCGAAGATATACCTTAACGGATTATTGATCGATGATATTGACCTTCCTTTTGCAGCGACAGTGCCTCCCACCAGCGCTACATCTACGTATGTGCGCAACAGCGCTGACTCTATAACAGTTACTGGTTCGTTTGGCAGTTCTCCTAATCCATCCGGGAACAATCCTACAGGGCCGGTTGGTGCTAAATTATCATGGTCAGGCGATACGCTGATCATGAAAACGGGGGCCAGCTATACACAGAATATCAGCCAGGGAGGAATTCCTGCTGTTTTCGTGGGTAAGGTCAGTGCCGTTACCAAACTGAAGAAACGGTAAGCTTCGCAAGATGGCAGAACGCCCTTTTTTATTTCTTTGAGACCTCAATGATCCTGTCTGTATTGCCGCCATTACTTGTGCAGATATACACTTTGCCGGCAGGGGAGATACAGATGTCTCTCATTCGTCCATATTTATTGGTGAAGTATTCGTTGGTTTCGATGATGCCGCTGAAAGTGTCGTCCAGTTTCATCTGGTAAAGTCTTGAATTCTTCAATGTGGCGAGCAGCAATGAATTTTTCCATTGAGGGATGAGGTCGCTGGTATAAAAATCAAGACCCGATACAGCCGCTGTTGGTGTCCAGTTTTTCAGGGGCTCAGTAACATTATTGGCAGCGCAGAAACTTTGTTCAGCCGTTGTATTGCAATAACCTTCTACGTTAGGCCAGCCATAATTTTTGCCTTTGCCGATCATATTGATCTCATCATCATTACTCGGGCCATGTTCTGAACTGAACAGAACATTGTTGACCAATACAAGTCCCTGCGGGTTGCGATGGCCCAATGACCAGTATGGATTGCCGGCAACGGGATTATCAGCGGGAACCGTTCCGTCAAGGTTCAGTCTTAATATCTTTCCATTGACAGATGAAGCATTCTGTGGCAGTGATGTATTCGATGCGTCGCCTGTGGTGATAAATAGTTTAAGATCCGGGACAGGAGTAATCAGCAACCGGCTACCGTTATGAACAGAGGCAGCCGCAATATTGTCGATGATGGTTTGAGGACCGGTCAATATAGTACCGGTGTATGTATAGCGTACTACCTTTTCCCTGTAATTACTGCCATTATTATAATTATAAACAACAAAGACATGCGGGGTGACAGAAAAATTAGGATGTAAAACCATTCCCAGTAACCCGCCTTCTCCATTTGATACAACTTCAGCAATCGTCAGGAGCGGAAATACAACTCCTGTTGCCGGGTTCACCCGGCTGATCTTACCTCCTCTTTCTGTCATCCAGATATAACCGTCGGGTCCCCAGAGTATCTCCCAAGGGAAATTGAGGTTATTGACGATGACACTGTCTTTTATTTCGACAGGACCTGTCGGTGAGGGGTTGCCACTGTCCTTCTTCTTACAGAAAAAAGCGGTGGTCAGCGATAATGCAAACAGCCAGGCGTATTTCCGGGGAAATTTCATAAGTATAGTATATAGATCAACCGGCTCTAAAATCATGCCGCAGGGGTGGACCGGGAACTTATTCAAGTTACGGCATTTCCGGCGAAGCGAAAATTTACCCGGCAGAACTACGAAATGTTCTAATTTCGGTGTCACAAAAATTATATCATCATGAAAGGAACAAGAAACCTGACATTACTTATTGTTTTAGGCCTTATACTTATACTGGGTGTATGGAGCTGTGGCGGATATAATGGATTAGTAAAACAGGATGAGAATGTAAAGAAGGCATGGAATAATGTAAACACAGAATATCAGAAAAGGGCAGACCTGGTTGGTAATCTCGTTAATACGGTAAAAGGAGCGGCCAACTTCGAACAGGAAACACTGACAAAGCTGGTGGAAGCCCGGGCCAAAGCCACTTCAGTTAACCTGACCGCAGATCAGTTAACACCTGAGAATATTGCCAAGTTCCAGGAAGCGCAGGGGCAATTAACAGGCTCACTCAGCCGGTTGCTGGCTGTAGTGGAAAACTATCCTGATCTCAAAGCCACAGAGAACTTTCGGCAGTTGCAGGGACAACTGGAAGGTATTGAGAACGGTATCCGGGATTCAAGAAGGATATTTAATGAATCCATCAATACATACAATACCAAAGTGCGTTCATTCCCGATGAATCTTTTTGCAGGTATGTTTGGCTTCAAAGCCAAGGAAGGTTTCAAAGCAGACGAAGGTGCTGAGAAAGCCCCGAAGGTTGATTTTTCTAAGTAACCGGGAACATGCAAAGAAGAAAATATACCGTCTATATCATTGGCGGCATCGTGGGGCTCCTGGTCATTTTCTTTATTACATCGTATAATGCGCTTGTAAAAAGGGAAGAAAAGGTGATACAGCAGTGGGCAGAAGTACAAAACACTTACCAGCGGCGGCTTGATCTTGTTCCCAATCTTGTCAATGTGGTGAAAGGGGTTTCTGATTTTGAGCAATCAACCCTCGAAAAGATCGCAGCCGCAAGGGCCGAAGCATTATCTGGCCTGAGTAATACAGAACTTACCGCTGCCAATATTAAAAAGCAAAGTGAACTGCAGGATAATCTTGCGGTAGCAGCCAACCGGGTAATAGTACTTATTGAAAAATACCCGTCATTGAAAGGAACAGCGGCTTATGCAGGTTTGCAAACACAGCTGGAAGGAACGGAGAGAAGGATAAAAGTGGCCCGCAATGATTTTAATGAAGCGGTGGCCTCATACAATAAAAGGGTACGTTCATTCCCGTCGAGTGTAGCAGCAGGGCTATTTGGTTTTACAACAAAAGAAGGATTTGAATCAGTGGCAGGCAGTGATAAGGCCGTTGAAATTAAATTTTAAACCTGGAAACGTGTTTTCATTGTTCAGAAAAAAACAGTTTTTTAATGAGTCAGAGAAAAATCTGATCGTTGAAGCTATCCGCAATGCTGAAAAAAGGACCAGTGGCGAAGTACGTGTTTTTATAGAAAGTAAATGCAGGTATGTGGATGCGATCGACAGGGCCGCTGAGATATTCTTCAGGTTAAAAATGGAAAAGACCGATGATCGCAATGCTGTATTGCTGTATGTAGCCATGAAAGACCACCAGCTTGCCGTATTCGCCGACCAGGGGATATACCAGCGGATGGGACAGGAGTACTGGAATGATGAAATAAAAAAAATGATCAGCAACTTCAATCAGCATGACCATGCGGCCGGTATCCGCCAGTGCGTAAAAGAAATAGGAGAAGCGCTTCACTATCATTTCCCTTTTGATAACGATACAGATAAAAATGAACTGCCGGATGATATTGTTTTCGGCGATTAGAATTCATGAAAAAGATTTTCGGAATACTTGCATTACTGGTCTCATGTTGCGCAGCAGCACAGATGGGAGATATTATCTCAAAACGGCCATCTCCGCCCCGGCTGGTCAATGATTTCAGCAATACGCTTACGCCGGAACAGGAAGAAGCGTTAGAAAGAAAACTGGTAGCCTATGATGACAGTACTTCTAACCAGGTTGCTATAGTGATCGTTCAGTCGCTGGATGGTTATTCCGTAGAGGACGCAGCTTTCCAGGTATTAAGGGAATGGGGAGTAGGTACAAAGAAAAATAATAATGGTGTTGTTATTCTTGTAGCCAAAGAGGAGCGAAAGGTGAGAATAGAAATGGGTTATGGCCTGGAGCGGGCCATTCCTGATCTTACTGCCAGAAGCATCATCGATAATCATATCACACCCAATTTTAAGGCAGGCAACTATTACCGCGGGCTTGACCAGGCAGTGGATGACATCATGCGGGCGGCAGCCGGGGAATATAAAGCGCCGGAAGGCTACGGTAAAAAAGGAGGAAAAGGGATCGGTGCCGGTGTGATCATTTTCCTGATCATCCTCTTTATTATTCTCGGCAGTATTGGTGGAAGAGGTGGTGGAGGTATGATGTCGCGACGTGGTTATGGTGATTTTTGGACAGGCTGGATCATTGGGAATATCCTGAGTGGTGGTTCGCGGGGAGGAGGAGGTTGGTCAGGTGGTGGAGGCGGATGGTCCGGAGGAGGTGGTGGATTCGGAGGCTTTGGTGGAGGCAGCGGTGGCGGCGGCGGCGCCAGTGGTAGTTGGTAACCTTTTCATGTACGGTCATAGTTATAGTGTTTCCGTCGAAATGTATGGATAACACCTGGTAATAATCTTCGGGTCAATGCCTGATCTGCATTGACACTAAAAGGACCCCCTGATAAAAACGACCAGCCAGTTCCCACCTGTAAATTCATTGTGCTGTAATAAATTCAAGATAGATACGGCAACCATTACCCAGGCTGCTGTCAATGCATACTTTTCCATTGTAGGTTTCTGCACGGTGTAGAATATTGGTGAGCCCGATGCCTTTGGCGGTTTGTTTCGGATCAAACCCCTTTCCATTATCGGTTATCTCCAGCGTTAACAGCCCCGGCTGTTGTTTCATAATGATCTTTACTTTAGAAGCTGCAGCATATTTGATGATATTACTGAACTGCTCCTGGATGATCCGGTACAGGTTGATCTTAAGACCTTCTTCCAGTGTTTCTTCGCAGAGGTTTATATCAAATTCAACCAACGTCTGTGTGAGTGCAAAATTCTGTGAAAGGTTTTCAATGGCGTCTTTCAGGCTCAGATCGTTCAGGGCAGGCGGAACCAATGACCAGGATAGTTTCCTGATCTCCTGGATCGCTTCAGTGGTGATCCGGATACTTTTTCCCAGGTATTCTTTGTCCTTATCACTGACCGGGCTGACATGCTTGAGGTAAAGATTGGAGGCGACCAATAACTGGTTGACGTTATCATGCAGTTCCCTGCCTATCTCTGCCCGGTTCTTTTCCTGAGCTTCCATAGAGGCCCTGTTGATCTCTTTCTGCCGGGTGATCTTTGACTGTATCAGTTGTTCCTGTAACCTCAGTTTTTCCGTTACATTGTTGATCGTGATAAGGTAGGCCTGCTTTCCTTTGTAGCTGATCTCCGTAATGTAAGGTTCAATATAAATAATCTCGCCGTTTTTCTTTCTATGCGACCGGATGGTCCTGTCCCATATATAATTCCCTCCCGCCAGTTGTTCTTTCAGCTTATCATGTTGTTCAGGTACGCGGATGTCATAGGCAGTTAACCGGAGAAATTCATCTTTGGGATACCCGTAGAGACTGACAGCTGTATCATTAACTTCCATAAACTGCATGGTCTCCTTATCCAAGATGCCAACAGGGAAAGGACTATTGTTAAAAAGACTTTTGTAAAGTGTTTCTGATTCTTTCAGGGCTTCTTCTGTTCTCTTTTTATCAGTGATATCCTGAACAGTGCCAAGGGCTTTTGTGAGGGACCGGGAAGAGTCGAATTCCAATGAAGCTTTTTCGCTGACCCATTTTTCACCGGAATACGTGATGATGCGATGCTCGATTTCGTATGGTGAACCTCCCAGGGCTGCCTGCCAGCTTTTATGTACAAATTCCCGGTCGGCGGGATGTACTTTTTCCAAAAATAATTCATAGCTCACCGGTGTTCCGGATGGTATCTCAAATATCCGGTACGTTTCTTCAGACCATTCAATGGAATGGCCGGGGAAATGCATATACCAGCTTCCGGTTTTGACCACCTGCTGCGCATCATTCAATTGCTTTTCCCTTTTCAATAATTCTTCCTGTACCCTGATCAGCTTTTCTTCATTTTCCTTTTGGGCGGTGATGAGGTTACGGACTGAAAGGAACTGAAAGACCTTATTGTTCTCATCGAGCACCGGGGTGATTATGGTATCCACCCAGTAATAGGTTCCGTCTTTTGCTTTGTTCTTTATTTCTCCCCGCCAATGGTGACCCTGCCTGATCGTTTTCCACATCTCCTTAAAAAATATAGACGGGTGATAATCGCTGTTGATGATGCGGTGTTTCTGACCTATGAGTTCACTGGCAGGATACTTGGATACTTCGACAAACTTGTCATTGACATAAATGATCTTTCCTTCTATATCTGTGATGGAAACAATGGCCGCAGCATTTACAGCAGATTGATAAGCCCGCAGTGTAAATAACAATTCATTGTATTGTTTCCTCCATGATGGCATAACAATGATGTCTTTCTGTTTTAAAGCCGGAAGCCTGGAGCCAGACTAAGATAATAAAAAAGCCCCCGGTAATGATGTGACCTGTGTCATCCCGGCAAAGGACTATTATCTGCCTGTTATGATGCATTCTGCCATGCTTTCGGGGAGTTTGCCTGTGGGTGATGTATTACGCCAAAAGGAAGCTAGTCCGCCCAGGCCTCATTTTGTTCGTTATACCGGCAAGAGCAATGGCTTGTAAAACTTTAGCCGCATATAGTGTTAGTGGAAGCAAATGTCCCCGACAACATTTTCTTCACTACGTCAAAATCTATTTTATCGGGCTTTGTAAAACGTATGCAGCCCTTTCCTGTACTCACTCCTTTCAATTCACCTTTATATTTTTGCATGACGTCCAGCTTCAAAATATAAAGGGCTATATTGTTTTTCTGGCTGGCAAAACCGATCTCAGCAATATTGTTCTTTTCATAACAGGGCATTCCATACCGCATGGTTTCTTTATAGCCTTTAAGTTCCTCCAGGCATAGTTGCCTTATTTTGGTCAGTGCTGCCAGACGGTCTGCCGGAACTTCTTTTAAATAAAGGTCCACGTTAGCTGCTTTACTTTGCATGCGTAAAGTGTTAGAGGGTTAATTGATCCGTACTAATAGAGCTTATTATTGTTTGGCTGTAATAGTTTGAGTTTACGCTGGTCTCTGTTCACAGTATTCACGGGTCGGGCGGTGAAACTTTTTTCAGCAACAACAAACCATCAAATTGCCGGGCCTGTATCATTTTGTTTGCGTTGTTCAGGTCAACGAAAGTGTCATTCACCACGATATTCTTGTGCAGCCAGTCTGTCCCGTTCACTTTGTTCTCTGGTATATGAAGGTAACTGGTAAAGCCCGGAAGCAGTGCGATGATATGTTTCAGGTCTGTATTCGCTGAATCAGGCGGCAGCATCTTTGTGTTTTTTCCTGTATGGTCAGCATAGGAGCCGCTACCGGCAAAGATGCCAAGTGAATAGGTGTTGCCGGGATAATAGTGGTGCAACAGTTCACCCATCACTGTTGATGGCTCATGGTGTTTCGCTATATGGAAATTATGGCCGATGACGATCAGTTTTTCATTCTTATAAATGCTGTCAGCGAGCCACCGGGTATTCTCTGCCATGACCGAATCCCTTGCTGCCTGCCGGCTGTTACCATCCTGGTCTTTTACGAACCGGAGCATGTATTCAAGATAGCGGATCCTGTTGATGAGGGTTCTTCGGGTGAGTAA
>JAEUVK010000158.1 GCA_016787135.1 Chitinophagaceae bacterium
GACCACTATATTATCAGCGATCGCCGTTTCCTGCTTTCTTATTTACGGAGTAGAGCTGGGTTCAAGAGAAAAAAATGCAGCGATAAGAAGTGCAAAAGATTTTGACCTGAAATACCTGCAGGAAGAATTAAAGATCAAAAAAGAATATACCGATACAGGTAAATAAAAGTTTGTTCAGAAATAGTATAGCTGCCCTGGTTGTATTCCCGTAAACAAATAGTACGCGGCCTACACCCTGCAGCCAATATTCCAGAAACTCATTTTCCTTCGTGTAGCAAACCCTGATGAAAGGTATAATTGGATGGCCCCGGTGTTCTTTTCATTTACATGCAGGAAAGGAATTTTATTCTGCTCCAGTATCCTGTTGGTGGTATAGGCCAGCAATTGCTTTGCATATCCTTTGCCTGTATGTTCCGGGTGAGTGACCACGGCGCTGATCTCGGTAAAACCATGCATCTGCATCCGCTCCCCGGTTACCGCCACCAGCTGATTGTTTTTAAAAATGCCGTAATAGTTACCCAGCAACGAAGTCTTTGTTTTGATAAAACCCGGCTGTACCAGCGTAACAAGGTCAAACAATTCTTGTTCGCATACTCCGTTGAGTGGCATAATGGCTTCTGTTATGTTAGAGGCAACCGGTCTTTCGGTCAGCATCTGCAAGCAAACCAATTCGTTTTTAAATTCCAGTTTATCAGAAAGCCGGGGTGGCTGCCCGACAATGTAGAAATCGCTGATCAGTGAAGCATACTGATCAACATACTCAGCTACTTCCGGTGAACCGGCAAAAGCGCCGAACGGGCAATGATCAGGATCGTAACATAGCAACGACCCATAATCAAGGGCAAATTCCTTATGAGTTTCCTGCAGGCAATGCCAGACAACGTTATCTAATTTCTCCATCATTTGTTTTTGATGTATGCAAAGTTGCAGGCAAAGCCGGTTTGACGCAACCCGGAACTTGCGGAGATGGGTTATTATTATGTGAAAGGTAAAAGCAGGTATTGGGCTAAAGCCCATTGGGAAGCGGCAGCACCATTGCCCTGCCCTTAAGGGCAGGGCAATGATGATTATATTCTCCGGGCTTTAGCCCCAATCTTCTAACTATGCTTTCGTTTTGAAAAAACAGTTCTGTCTAATTTGGTGGATGGTTTTACTCCATAGGCCATGCTGATGAGATAAAACGCAGCATCCAGTCTTTGCGAATAAGACTTATGCTCCCAGTCACCGTAATGATTATCCGCCTCTTCAAAAGTCTGGATCCTGAAGGCCGTCTTGTCCATCCGGTATTTTTTGGGGGCTGCCATGGAATAAAAATAGAGAAAAACAATTACAAAGGCTGTGGTGGCTGTCTGCATGCTCCATAGCATGAGTTGCAAAAGCGCTATTCTTTCAGATTGCTTTGGCTAAGCCGCTTTTATTTACATAGCATTATCTCTCTCCGGCCTCGCAATGACGGACTCCGAAAGATGAATGCCCCTGTAAAAAACCGGAGTGCCTTCATTGCAAGGCAGCGGATATAAATAGCTGTGATTAGTGTCACCGCTAACCACGTCAGCTGGACTGGCTACACTCAATGCTTATGCTTATTTAAACTCATTTGGAATTAAAAACTGATCGAGTTCAGAAAATTGCCTTGCCTCCTCAAAAAGATGATTTGCACCCATTGCTCTATGCTTTGTTGAAACAAAGGAATCTTCTGGAGTTTGAATATATATTGTTCTCCCTCTCCCTTCTAAGGCAGAAAATATAACTCGATCAATATCCCTATTAAAATAAGGAAAAGAATATCCAATGACAACCAAAATATCTGCATCTGAAACAATGTTCCTTGCATAATTTCTTGCATTGCGGGTCACATCGTTATCATCCCATGCAAAATAGATTGAGTTTTTGTACGCACTTCGGCTTTGAAAAATAATATCTTTTAAAATTTTCATCGCATCTCTATCAAGAACATGACTTCTAAAATCGAAGAGCTTTCCATAAGTATTTCCTTCTGCAAACAATCCTGCAGTTCCATTAATCTTTACAATAGAATAGTTTCTATCAGTTTGTTCATTTGACGGACTGGGATATATTCTTAATTTCCTTTGCACCTGGTCTAAACCAGCTCCGACCATAAAATTCATGAATGAGATTTCAAGTTGAAAATCATAATTCCATGAGACTATATTAATGTTGGATGGCAAAGACACATCACCATCTTTATCATTAACCAGAATTGCTGCATAAAAAGAATCGTATCTATAATCAACTGACTCAATTATGCCATTGTAAATTTCAAAACTTGAATTTCTAGCCGGAATAGAACTGTTATCAAACAAGTACTTACAAACATCATACTCGGCCTTCTTTCCTAATTGTTCGTAAATAAAATAAGCGCCCATAAAATTATACAACTTAAATAGATCGCTTTCTCCGTGCCTTTTTTTCAAAAAAAGCTTCTTGGCATAGGTGTCAATAGTGTAATGCTTTTTTATTTGCTCAAAAATATTACTCAGTTGATTTTCTTGTTCTGTATTCAAAGGGCATTCCTTTTTTAAATGTTCAATAAAAACACTTATTCTCCTATTCATATCTCTAACAACAGGCAAAGCATTAGCACTTGCACCAGCCCCTAAAACATAAGTAATGTTCATTCAAATTAGTATTAGTTATTTAAAGTTCGATAAACCTGAATGAAATAACAAACCCCGGCTCATCGCCGGGGCTTTAACTTTTTACTATTAACTAATCACTTTTAACTCTAAACTCCTAACTCCATTACTTCTTCCTCCCATTCGCCTTTGCCAACTCCGCTTCCTGCGCCTCATTCCGGAACACTACCGTATTGTCAAACACATCCACCAGTACAGGATGCGCCCTGTCAATATCACCGGCGAGTATCCGTTTGCTCAGTGCGTTCACAATTTCCTTTTGTATCAGGCGCTTCAGCGGCCGGGCGCCAAACTGCGGGTCAAAACCCTGCTCGGCAAGGAACTCCAGCGCATAGTCGCTGAGCTCAAGCTGTATGCCGCTGCCGGTCAGCAATTTCTTCAATGCATCTAATTGTATCCTTACAATGCCGGCTATCTCCTTCTTCATCAGCGGGCGGAACATGATGATCTCATCCACCCGGTTCAGGAACTCGGGGCGTATCGTCTGCCGCAGCAAGTTCATCACTTCCACTTTGGCTTTCTCCGTCACGTCCTCCACATTCTTCTCTGTCACTTTTTCAAAATGCTCCTGTATGATATGGCTGCCGATATTGCTAGTCATGATGATGATCGTATTCTTGAAGTTCACCACACGGCCTTTGTTATCCGTCAGGCGGCCGTCGTCCAGTACCTGCAGCATCACGTTCCATACATCCGGGTGTGCCTTTTCTATTTCATCCAGTAACACCACGCTGTACGGTTTGCGACGCACGGCTTCGGTCAGTTGCCCGCCTTCATCATAGCCTACATATCCCGGAGGGGCGCCTACCAGTCTCGATACGGTGTGTTTTTCCTGGTATTCACTCATGTCAATGCGGGTCATCATACTTTCATCATCGAACAGGTATTCGGCTAAAGCTTTCGCCAGTTCTGTTTTACCTACACCCGTCGTACCGAGAAAGATGAAAGAACCGATGGGTTTTTTCGGATCGCTGAGCCCTGCCCGGCTTCTGCGTATCGCATCGGCCACGGCCGTGATCGCCTCATCCTGTCCCACTACCCGCTCATGCAGGTGTTCTTCCAGCTTCAATAATTTTTCTTTATCGCTCTGCAGCATCTTGCTCACCGGTATGCCGGTCATCTTCGCAATGCTTTCCGCAATATCTTCTGCATCCACTTCTTCTTTCAGCAAGCGTTTTTCAGTTGATTCATGCAACTGCTTTGTATAATCGGCAATGATCTTTTCCTGTTCTTTGATCTTACCGTAGCGTATCTCGGCCACTAAACCATACTCGCCATTACGTTCTGCCTGCTCCGCTTTCTGCTTCAGGCTTTCGATTTCCGCTTTAGCATTCTGTACTTTCTCCACCAGTTCCTTTTCTTCCTTCCATTTTGCTTTCAGCGTATCCCTTTGTACGGCAAGGTTGGCGATCTCGGTATTGAGCTCTTTCAGTTTCGCCTCATCATTCTCCCGTTTGATGGCTTCCCTTTCTATCTCTAATTGCCGTATCTGTCTTTCGAGTGTATCCAGCTCTTCCGGCATCGAGTTCATCTCAAGGCGAAGTTTGGCAGCACTTTCATCTATTAAGTCAATGGCTTTATCCGGTAAAAAACGATCGGTGATATACCGGCTGGATAATTCTACCGCTGCGATGATCGCTTCGTCCTTTATACGCACATGGTGGTGCGTTTCATACCTGTCCTTCAAACCACGCAGAATGGAGATGGCATCTTCTACTGAAGGTTCATCCACCATCACTTTCTGAAAACGGCGTTCCCGCGCTTTATCTTTTTCAAAAAATTTCTGGTATTCATTCAGCGTGGTAGAGCCTACGGCTCGCAGGTCGCCTTTAGCTAAGGCAGGCTTTAAGATATTCGCTGCATCCATTGCCCCTTCGCCGCCACCGGCGCCCACGAGGGTATGTATCTCGTCAATGAACAAGATGATCTCGCCATCGCTGCCGCTCACTTCTTTCACCACGCCTTTCAGTCTTTCTTCAAACTCACCTTTATACTTGGCGCCGGCAATGAGCAATCCCATATCCAATGCATAGATGATCTTTGATTTCAGGTTATCCGGCACGTCGCCGTTCACGATACGATGTGCAATGCCCTCGGCAATGGCCGTTTTACCTACACCAGGTTCTCCCACAAGTATCGGGTTATTCTTCGTTCGGCGGGAAAGGATATGCAATGTTCGCCTGATCTCTTCATCACGGCCGATGACGGGATCGAGCTTGCCCTGGCGTGCCAGTTCATTCAGGTTCTTGGCGTATTTATTCAGTGCATTGAACTCCTGCGACTGTGTCTGTGATGTAACAGTCTCGCCTTTGCGCAATTCCTTGATCGCCGCGATCAATCCTTTTTCTGTCAGCCCTGCATTCTTTAATAGCTTGGCCGCACTATCATTACCCTGCACAATTGCTAAAAGCAGGTGTTCGGGTGTAATGAATTCATCATTGAATTGTTTCAATGCAGCGCCGGCACGCAATACCACATTATTTGCATCACGGCTGATCTGCTGGGCAGCATCACCGGATGCTTTCGGCAACTTGCTGATCAGTTCGTCCAGTTTGGTATCCACCACATTTACGGTGACATTATTCTTCTTCAGCAAATAATCCACGGGTGAATCCTGCTGTTCAAGCAACGCCTTCAGGATATGCTCCGTCTCGATATTCGGGCTTTGCGCATTGAAAGCAAATTGCTGGGCCTGCTGAAAGGCCTCGGCTGCTTTTATGGTAAAATTTCCTAAGTTCATAAGATCAATGTGTCAATTTGATAATTTATAAATGAGCCAATGATACTTCTGTAACCGGCAACTGCACTCCTGCTATTTTCATGGCGATGCCATGAAGCTTAACAGAATTACATACGAAGGCTACAAAAAATCAAATAACTTTAAACTCTATGCTCAAAACACAATCCAGACCGGAAATCCCCGTAACTATGTCATATAAAGTTAACGCAACCTGTCTCAAAAGCAGTTGGTTAGCCCTTTTCCTGCTATTCTTACAGCCTGTTTTCGGCCAGTATAATTTCCATGACCTTGAACAGGAATTCGTGAGCAAACAAAAAGCCCTCGGCAAGGATGTGATACTAATACTCTGGAAGGATACCCTGATCTATAAAAAAGAGCTCGGCGAATTCAATACCAAAACTCAGGCGCCCATCGGCAGCGCCAGCCAATGGCTGACCGCTGCGCTGGTGATGATCTATGTGGATGAGGGCAAATTGTCATTGGATGATAAAGTAAGCCGCTGGTTGCCGGAATTTGAAAGATATAATAAGAACTACATCACCATCAGGACATGTTTAGCTCACCTGACAGGTATAAAAGATGAAGATAATTTTTTGCGCAAAGTGTTCCAGCCAAGAAAAGCAGGATCGCTGGAAGAAGAAGTGAACCGTTATGCTGCCAAAGAGATACGCACCAATCCAGGCACCGATTTCTGGTATGGCAATATAGGGGCAAATATTGCGGCCCGTGTCATTGAAGTGATCAGCAAAAAGAATTTTGATGTGATCATCAAACAAAAATTATTCACTCCCCTGGCCATGCGCCGCACCACCTTCGCCACGATGGATGGCAGCCCGGTGAACCCTGCGAGCGGCGCTACCACCACAGGAGATGATTTCATAAAATTTCTCGTGATGCTGTTGAATAAAGGAAAGGCCAATGGAAAACAGGTATTGAGTGAAGAGTCGGCAGAAGAATTGAGAAAGTTACAGACCGCTTCTATGAAAATGGAATATGCGCCTAAAGCGGCAAACGGCATGAGTTATTCTCTTGGCAGCTGGGTGATGGAAGAAAAAGACGGGAAGGCCGCTGC
This sequence comes from Chitinophagaceae bacterium, assembly GCA_016787135.1. Lineage (GTDB taxonomy): Bacteria > Bacteroidota > Bacteroidia > Chitinophagales > Chitinophagaceae > VBAT01. The sequence continues at coordinate 6,470 of JAEUVK010000158.1, forward strand.
CTTAAGCAGCCTGGGTCTCTTCGGCACTTTTCCTGTTGTAGATTTCTGCCGTAACTATGCACTTCTTATTTTACCCAAAAAATTGCTGGAAGAAGAAAAGACCGATGCCTATATGCCACTAAAGAAAAAGATAGATGAACAGGTAGCATCTGCCTGCCAATAAAAAGTGATCACTTAAATGCTATACTATGCCATACGAAAAAAGACATGAACCGCTTGCACCCAGTCATGTTTACTATAAAAGGATTGCACGTAATATCTCATGGGCATCTGTCATCATTTTCATTTCGCTGATCATCGGGACCATCGGTTATCATTATTCCACCAAAACACCTACGGAATGGCTGGATGCCTTTCACAATGCGTCTATGATCCTGAGCGGGATGGGGCCCATTATTGATACAGGCTTTTCTGACTGGGGAAAGATCTTTTCCTCTCTTTATGCATTATTCAGCGGGCTGATCATAGTAGGAGCAACAGGGCTGACCCTGGCCCCGGGTATCCATAGGATATTTCATAAACTACATATCCAGGAGACCTGATATCAGAAAGCCTTTTGCGGTGCTGATGTTTCATTCTTTACCAGCACTACTTTGTTGCGGTCAGCTTTATAAACAGCCTCATAAAATTTCACGAGGTCATTATAATCCTTTGCCGGGAAGCGGCCACTGTAGGATTCCATGCTTCTGTAGTAATACAGTTTATTTTCCCTTAGCTTCACCCAACACTGGTATTTGCCAAACCGGCTGCTCACTGTTACATCCTGCGGCATCGCTTCTGTTTCATATCCTTTTGGCAATTCTATTTCCACCGAATCAATATCCCTGTATTCATACCCAAGTTGTATATCATATTTCCTGGCGGTATCCTGGCTCAGCTTCCGGTATGATCTTGTCATCACATTGGGGGCGATGAATAACCTTTTGCCCGTGATAGTCGCATAGTTGCTGACAGTGATCTCCAGCGATTCATTGATAGCAGGCAGGGACCTTTTTTCTTCTTTATACTCAAACTGGTTGATATCATAGGTGGCAAAATCAAGTTGTTCATGCAGGTATTCTTTCACTTTATCTTTTGAAAGCTGGTTGATCAGGCCATGAATATCATCCTGCTGCAGACCCGTATAGCGGGTCAGGGTTTTTATCTTCAGGGTACCGTTATCATCCAATACAGCTTTTACACTTCTGCTTTGCAGGTTTTCATTGATACCATACCTCGGGGTTCTTACCAGTTTGCCCCCGTTCTCATCGATCAGCAGTCCGTACCGGTCAGCCGTAAAATCGCCAAGATAACCCGGTGGCATCGTCTGGCTGGTACATTCCAGCCAGGTCGTATCGTTTTGCCGGGGCACACAAAGTATAACGTGGTTGAACTGCTGTGAAGGGAAATCATCAGTGATGTAGTTGGCGTATTTACCTGCCCTGATTACTGTATAATAGGAATTGATACCCGCTTCCTTTAACAGGCTGTACATATAATTAGTAAGCGCTTTGCAATCCCCATATCTTTTCGCGGATACATAGGTTGCATCGAAAGGCTGCCATCCTCCTATGCCTAACTGTATGCTTACATACCGGGTATTACTTTGCATGTACTGGTAAAGGCGGGATATTTTTTCGAACGGGTCGCTGACACCATCTGTTAGCTGATGCACGGTCTGCTTTACATTATCCGGTAACTGGTCCCTTCCCTGTTTCAGGGCATAGACGAATTTTCCAAAGTCCTGCCAGGTGGCCATGTTGCCTTTGTAATCATCCATCTGGAATTCTGTGGGTCCCAGTATCACTACGGTTGTGATCTCGTGCCATAGCGGTGAAAAAGGTTCTTTCACTATGGCCGGCATTTCTTTCGCTGACCAGGTAGTGACTTTGTTATTCTTTTCCTGTGTGATCACCGGCTCACCACTATACTTAAAAGATTTATAGCGGAACTGGTACTCTTCCGGGCATACGACACTCATGGTGCTGCTTTCCACAGAAAGCTTTTCGCTTCCCTGTGGCGACCACTGCGGAAAGAACAAGGTACCATTGGTGCTTGTCTCCACGATGTATTCGACCGTATAAGGATATACTTTATAATAAAAACTATGATGCTTTATCCTGTTATCATCTGCCAGGTTGCTGCCCGATGAGCCGCTCAGATCTTCCAGGTCTTTCTTCTTTATTTTTTTCAATTGCTTTCCGCCGGCATCATATAAGATCCCTTCCACCGACTCAATAGACTGGAACTTGTCGTAATACTCAGAAAAGTCCGCCCAATGATCCCCGTTCTCATTCAGTATGGTGATAACATAGTGGTTCTTCAGCACAGTATGTTTCGGACTGACGATCTCAAAACGCAGTTCTTCCAGCCGTAATACAGCATTGGCATTTTTCAACAATGCGGGGGCTATTTTCAATACAGAATAATCGCCATCACCTGCATAAGCCCTGATGCATAAAATAATGAGGCCAGGTAATAATAGCTTTCTTATCATCACTTTTTCTTTTTAAACACGATCTGTTCATTATGTTTTTTTACCACCAGGTTGAAGAACTCCCGCAGCATCTCGTATTCATCTGACTGAAAATAAGCCCGGCGTATGCGAAGACGGGAACGCATAGATATGGTCCCCCCCGATTCAGATATCCTGTATTCGAACATACCATCATCGTTCTCATTCAGCTTCACCACTAATTGCCTGGGTATCTCATCCGTTACATATCCCTCCGGTACGGCCAGCTGAAGCAGGTAGGTTTCATCAATGGTATAAGGCATCTCTACCGGGTAAAACCGTTCGGCCGATTTGAAAGGGTTTTCTTTATACCCTTCGCCAAACATGGGATTGATATAAATTATATCCTCATTCTCCCGCTTAAGGCCGAATGAATATTTAAGCTGGATCGGGTCGTCATATTTATCCAGCGAGTCAATGGCCATATCCCCGATCTCCACGTCTGCATTAAAATCCTTTTTGATATCGCTGATCAGTTGTTCCTTCCCTTTTTCTTTTACTTTATTGCGCAGCCGGTATGATTCAAAATAGCCGGCTGAATGCTGAAGGGATCCTTCCAGTTCCTTTTTCTCATTGGAGATAATGAAAACAGAGGTCACACTTCTCTCCAGTAATGAATCTGCCAGCAGTTCTATCGGCGTAGCGTCACTGTTGATCACTCTTGCATGTCCATTATAGCAATCATAGTCCAGCCTGCCGAATCCCATTCTTGGTTCGCTGGCATCCAGGTAATAAGTGCGGCCATCCATCTGCAACTGCGCTATCACATAATTAAAGCGGTCCATCAGCGGATACATGGGGTATGTATAACCATGTGAGCGGGTACTGAGCATAACGGGGTCAGCCTGCAAGCCAGCTTTGCGCAGCATAGCCACCAGCAACAGGTTGATCTCTGCCTCATTCCCATTCCGGTCCTTTAATACATTCCGTAAGGGCTGCTCCAGGTATTTGCGGTTATGATTGGTGCAGGTCATATTGTCCCGCACATAGGTAAAAATATTCTTTGCTTTTTGTACGTTGTCTTTTGCTCCTTTTGTGGCTGCATCCATTACATCATTCAGCCACGGGTTGTCCCGGCTAAGTGAATACCCGAAATCCTCGTCTTTCAGCAGGTCTTCGCAAACCTTTGACCAGGTACCCATGATATTCCGGGGCACAAAAGGATACCTAAGCTCTGCCAGCTGAAATTCGAGCCTGGCAATGTGATTACTGAGAGTGGAAGTAAAACTTTCCTCTTTAAGGGCCGGAATGTCCTTTATCACCCAGCGGTAATCGGTAATATTTGCATCAACATTCTCATGGGCTGTGGCGCTGGTTCCCCTGTTATCAGAAATAGAAAATTTACCCGAACGGCTCTTCTGATCCCTGATATGATAAGAGAGGTAGCCCTGCGTCAAAGTAACGTAGTAATAAAACTCGGGAATGCTGACATTATATTCACTCCACAATCTTGGATACTTTCCCTGGAATTCCCAGGGCTGCAGGTTAAAAATAAAATCCGATTTCAGGGTGTATTGGTACTCGATGATCGAGCCTTCCTTGATATTGGGAAAAGTGAATTTCTTTATTACAAGGTTCTTATTGATGCGATCCTTATACACAGCAGATTTTACCTCCAGTTTTGTTTCCACTACTTTACCGTTCTCCAGGTTATACGTGACCGCTTTCAGGTTGTCCAGGCTTTCTTCTGCATTCCCGTCTGTATATATGGGAATGGTCACATCACCGATCTCATACCCATTCTTATTGAGTATATGCGCCCTCCGGTAGTTCTTGAACAATAATGAAAAACTCCCTTTCGTATTGCCTTCCATTTCGGTAGAGCCTATGTCGGCAATGATAACAGCGCTGGCATTGCTGTCAATACTATATACCGTTTGTTTAAAATCATCGGGAGTGACCTTTCCGAATTTTGCGGGAGACTTGTCTTGTGCAACTAATGAAATACTAAAAAGGCAGCTGACAGTGATAAGGGCGACCAGTTTTCTCTTCATAGCAAAGGTGTGGTTGGTTAAACAAAACAAGTTTACAGAAAAAAAAGCAAAAATTACCTGGTGTATATTTACAATCATAGGGACATATGACCAAAATCATCCATAACCTGGACCAGCAACAACAACATACATTATTGATCAAACAGATAGCTTCCCGGCTCGGGTTCGGATACTGTGGTATTGCCAAAGCCCAAAGACTGGATGACGATGCCGTCAGGTTGCAGCAATGGCTGAAAAAGGACATGCATGGTCAAATGAGCTATATGGAAAACCATTTTGAAATGCGGGTGGACCCTTCTAAGCTGGTACCAGGTGCAAAGTCTGTGATCACCCTTTTAAAGAACTATTTCCCTTCAAAGCAACAAGAAGAAAATACACCTAAAATTTCCAAATATGCCTATGGCAAAGATTACCATAACGTGATCAGGGATAAGATGAAGATCTTTCTCCAATCGATCCGTGAGGAAATAGGAGAAGTGCATGGCCGCGGTTTTGTTGATTCAGCCCCTGTACTGGAAAGAAGCTGGGCGCAGCGAAGCGGGCTTGGATGGATAGGCAAGAACGGCAACCTTATCACCAGGCAAAGCGGCTCCTTTTTTTTCATTGCCACACTCATCACCGATCTTGACCTGGAGTATGATGACCCCTTTGCGAAAGATTATTGCGGCTCCTGTACCCGGTGCATTGATGCCTGCCCTACCGGGGCCATACTACCCGATAAAGTAGTGAATGGAAGCAAATGCATTTCGTACTTTACAATAGAGTTAAAGGACCTACTGATACCCGGTGAGATGAAAGGCAAGTTTGACAACTGGGCATTTGGCTGCGATACCTGCCAGGATGTTTGTCCTTGGAACCGGTTCAGCAAACCGCACAACGAAATTAATTTCACCCCCATTCCTGAAGTGCTAGATCTCAGTACCAGGGAATGGGAAGCGATAAGTGAAGAAACATTCAAAAAAGTATTCAAAGACTCACCTATCAGCCGTGCTAAATGGAAAGGTATGCAGCAGAATGTAAGATTCATTCAGCAAAACGACGAGAATGGAAAAGCCACTGGTCAATAAAAAATATAAGCTGGAAAAATTCCCCGGCAAAGGCGGGTGGACCTATGCGCAGGTACCTGAAATACCAATGGACACACTTGCACCTTTCGGGTGGAGAAGGGTAAAAGGAAGCATTGATGGATACGCATTCAATAATTATCACCTGATGCCGATGGGTAATGGCAAACTTTTTTTGCCGGTCAAAGCCGCTATCCGTAAAAAGATCGGGAAGAAAGAAGGCGACTGGGTAACTGTGGTCATATTCCCGGATAATGATCCGGTAACCGTTCCTGCCGAACTGCAGGAATGTCTCGCCGATGAACCAAAAGCCCGTACGTTCTTTCAAAAGCTATCCGGCAGCGAAAAGAAATTCTATATTGAATGGATATACAATGCGAAGAAAGAAGAGACACGTATTAACAGGATCGTAAAAACAATTGAACGATTGTCAAAAGGATTAAAACTTTACGACAAAGAGAAAGAATAGAACACGTCACTTCATTTTGCCAAACTCCCAGCTTAGTTTGGCTACAACTCTTCCCAGCCTGTATTGATAATTGTATATTTCTTCCGGGCAGGGAGGTACTAAACAGGGAAATGTAAACCCTACTGTATTCTTTACATCTTTCTGACTATAACCTGCACTGAAAAGCAACCGGTGCAGAGCGCCCAGTTTAACCCGGTAACCAACACCTGCATCCATGTAAAAACCTCCCTGGAGTTTATCTGTTGTCAGGAATTCATCATCTGTAGCCTTGCTGTGTGAAGGAAAATGGTAACCTGCATTAGCATAGACAAAACCTACCTGCTGTTTTCCAAAATTCAACCGCCAGTCAGCAAATACAGGATAAGATTCAAACCGGTACTGATCTGCTCCTCCGCCTAAACCAACAAACCATGTATGGAAATTAACGCCGGTAGTTACCTGGAACAATGGTTTAGCAATGCTTTCCCCGCCTGCAATGCCCACAGAGGTAATGGCTGCCAGTTCACCCTTTGGTGTACTACCCTGCGAAAATGAGAAAACGGGAAAAAGCACTGCTATGATCAACCATTTATTTTCCATAACCGTCACTTGTTCACTGTTATTTTACTTAGCTGGCGGATATTATTGATATCCGAATAGTCATATTGGTACAGCCCATCCTTTGCCACGACCAGGGCCACATTGTTATAGGCGATCACATCATACGTATCGATACCGCTGATCGTTTTTATCAACTGCAGGTTCATGACATCAGCGGCATTAAATACCTTCAATCCTGCAGAACCATCGCAGATGAAAAGATAGTTACCGGACTTTGACAA
>JAEUVK010000167.1 GCA_016787135.1 Chitinophagaceae bacterium
GCATTACGTAAATATTACGATACCGGCAATAGGATCACGGCAGTACTGGATCAGCCTGCCTATTTTTCCGGGAAGTTTATCAATAACACTATAAAGACGGGGCTGGATTATTATGCGGGCAGTAAAACAACACTGGGAATAATACTGGGAGGAACATTTACCCGGCGGAAAGGCAACAATAACTCCTTAGCTACCTGGCTTGATCCTGCAGGCGGAGTTGATTCGACGATCGCAACTACCAACATCAGCAAAAGCCGCTTTACCAATATGTCGGTAAATATGAATGTACGGCATACCCTATCCTCCACGCAGGATATTTCAGTGGATATAGACAGGCTGCATTATTCCATCCGCAACGAACAATCTTTCACCAACCAGCTTTTATCAACCGGCGGATACACAGAACTATCAAAAGGAAATATCCCCACTTCGATCACGATTATTTCCGGCAAAGCAGATCATACACTGAAGTGGGGAAAAGATGCCACACTACAATCGGGCTGGAAGTCTTCTTCGGTCAGCACGGACAACATTGCTTCATATCAGAACTTTGACGGCAGCGGATGGATCGAAGATGAAGGCAAAAGCAATCACTTCATCTATAAAGAAAATATCCATGCTTTTTACAGTAGTATGGAAAAAAAATGGAAGCAGTTCAGCCTGCAGGCAGGTCTGCGTTATGAAAACACCAGCTATAAAGCCAACCAATTGGGAAACACCCTGCAAAAAGATTCATCTTTTTCACGCCGGTATGGCGGTTTATTCCCATCGGGCTATATCAGTTTTGAAGCGGACTCTGCCAATAGTTTTACACTATCTGCAGGTCGTCGCCTCGACAGGCCTGCATTCCAGGTGCTCAATCCATTTTATTTTATTATCAACAAATACACTTACCAGACCGGCAACCCCTTTATCTTACCACAGTATAGCTGGAACATAGAACTGAATCATCAATACAAAAATGTTCTTTCCACCAGCTTATCATACAGCATCGTAAAGAATTATTTTTCGCAGTTATTTTTTAATGATAGTACAAAAGGAGTGTTGCTATACACCCAGGGAAATGTAGGTCAAACCCTTAACCTGGGGCTATCATCCACATTGACCGTATCACCATTCAAATGGTGGTCATTAACTGCACAGGCCAGCTACAATCACAAAAAATTGAAAGGCATCAATGGCACTGATTATAATACGGACATCAACCAGCTAAACGTCAACATCAGCAACCAGCTTACCATAGCGAAACTGTATTCCGTTGAAGTATCCGGCTTTTATACGACAAAGGCCCGCAATGATATCCAGGAATTACTATACCCTACCGGCCAGTTTTCGCTGGGTGTCTCAAGACCGCTGATGAAAAAGAAAGCCACCCTGAAATGCAGTGCCCGCGATATTTTTTATACCAATGCTATGGAAGGCCTCACACAATTCCCCGATGCGACCGAATACTTTATTCTCCGTCGCGACAGCCGCGTTTTCACTCTTTCATTTACTTACCGCTTTGGCAAAACCTATAAAGCAGCCAAACGGTCAAATGGCGGCGCCAACGATGAAATGCAGCGGGTGGGTAATGGTGGCTAACGTAACTGATCAGACAGGAAACCGGCAATTCACCCGGCCAATACTTTTTCTGCTGCGGCTTTATCTTTTTCAAATATTTTCAGTTCTGTTCCGCCAGACGGATCCATACCCAGTACATTCTCATCATTCAGAAAGGAATCGATCCCGGCTTCTTTCAGTTTATCCTGCATCATTTTTGCTTCCAGCGCATCCGCATATTTATGCAGGGTGATCGTTCTCTCTTTATCTTTTGTCATGAGAAAAAATGTTTACTATAAAATTAAAAGCGGCCAGAATCCGATTACGATGACGGGAATCATCCCACAACTTGATTTGCCGGTTGTTTGACGGGATATTACACTAATCTTTTCTTTTTACACAAAATATGAACTGCCTGATAGGAAAAAACAACCCATTATTTCAACCTGTCCTTAAAATCCAGTCCATTCTTCCTCAAAGTATCTTTCGCTACATCATACCCCGCATCTGCATGACGGATCACTCCCATTCCCGGATCATTCCGCAATACCCTTTTCAATCTTGCTTCAGCATCATCAGTTCCATCAGCCACTATCACCATACCTGCATGTATGCTGTACCCCATCCCTACCCCGCCGCCATGATGCAGCGATACCCATGAAGCGCCGCCTGCGGTATTCACCAGTGCGTTCAATATTGGCCAGTCGGCAACGGCATCACTGCCATCGAGCATAGACTCCGTTTCCCGATTGGGAGAGGCTACCGAACCTGTATCCAAATGATCACGACCGATCACAATCGGCGCTTTCACTTTTGCTGTTCTTACCAGTTCATTAAATGCAAGTCCTGCTTTTTCTCTTTCGCCTTGTCCTAACCAGCAGATACGGGCAGGCAATCCCTGGAAAGCGATCTTTTCTTTAGCAAGTTTTAACCAGCGTAATAATGATGCATTCTCCGGGAATAAACCGGCGATCACTTCATCTGTCACTGCAATATCATTCGGGTCGCCGCTCAGCGCTGCCCAGCGGAAAGGACCTTTGCCTTCGCAAAAGAGAGGACGTATGTATGCAGGAACAAATCCCGGGAAGCCGAAACACCGGCCTTTTGTCTTCAGGTTCTCCATACTGGCTTCCGGGTGTTTCTGTTCGTACTCCTGTGCCCTTGCACGGATATTGTTACCGTAGTCAAACGTGATTGCGCCTTTATCCATCAGTTGCAACATGAGCTGTACATGCAGGTGCATACTTTCATAACTGCGTCGGATATATTCATCAGGATTCTGCTCACGCAGTACATTGGCCTGTTCGTTGGTAAGCGTATGCGGAACGTAACCGATCAGTGGGTCATGTGCCGAGGTTTGATCGGTCAGCGTATCCGGGATGATGTCCCGTTGTATCAGCCTGTCCAATAAATGAACCGCATTACACAGGACACCGATGCTCTTTGCTTCACCTTCACGGCGGTAATGCATCGCTGCATTGATAGCATCGTCAATGCTTGTGTGTTTCTCATCCAGGTATCTTGTTTCAATACGCTTATCAATACGCCATTCTTCTACTTCAGCGATCAATGCCACACCCTCGTTCATGGTGATGGCTAACGGCTGTGCGCCACCCATGCCACCGAGACCTGCCGTTACATTCAATGTCCCCTTCAATGTGCCGCCGAAATGTTTATTGGCAGCGGCGGCATACGTTTCATAGGTCCCCTGTACGATTCCCTGTGAACCGATATAGATCCAGCTTCCGGCTGTCATCTGGCCATACATCATCAAGCCTTTCTTTTCCAGTTCATCGAAATGTTTCCAGTTGGCCCAGTTGGGAACGAGTTGTGAATTACTGATCAGTACCCTTGGGGCATCTTTATGTGTTTTGAGAATACCCACCGGCTTACCAGATTGAATAAGCAACGACTCATCATTCTCCAGCACCTTTAATGCTTTGATGATATTGTCCAATGCTTCGAAGTTGCGGGCTGCCTTGCCCCTGCCACCATATACAATCAGGTCATCAGGCCTTTCGGCCACTTCGGGGTTAAGGTTGTTCAATAACATCCGCAAAGCGGCTTCCTGTATCCATCCTTTGCACGATAGCTTATTACCTGTTGGAGTTTTGTATTTAATGGGATCGTATTGTGTTTTTGTTGCAGTACTCATATAGCGATGAATTAGATGATTCTTATCAAAATTCCGGTTTGCTTCCGGATAAACAAGCTGTACAAAATTAAGCGTGACAAAATAAAATGCCCTGATTTGTGTATTTACTTCTGCAATTTGTTTACATTAGGTAAGAGATTATACCCGCCCCCTTTCCAAATACTTCTTTCTAAGATCATCATTCCTGCCCTCTTATTTTATTGTTTAACTACAAAACCAGTCAGACATGAGAATCATTTTAGCCTCAGCGTTGCTTGTGCTTGCCGGCTGCAAAGGCGCTGACAAAACAGAGAATGTAAGCATGACCGGCACCTACAAAATGCTTTCGCAATCTGTCAAAAGCGAAAAGACAGATACGACCTACACCACCCTGCAGCAGTTAAAGATCTTTACTCCTGATCACATGATGTACGCCAACGTGGACCCAACCGATTCTGCCAGCGCCTTTGGAGTGGGCAGTTACAGCAGCACCATTGATACCGTCATGGAAAATGTGATCTTCAGTGCGTCTGATACAACTAAAAATGAAGAGGCAAGAAACTATAAATTAACCATAGATAAAACCCAAAAAGGATATAAGCAGATAATTCCCGATATCTCATTCAACGGACAAACCTTTACACTGACAGAGGAATATGAGAACGCAGGCAGCGATGTAACAAGCCCGCTGGACGGTGTATGGAAACTTACAGGCGCCTGGTACATTACCGGCAAAGACACTATTCCCCAAAAAACGATCCAATACAAAGCCTATTATGCCGGCCATGTGATCTGGGGGCATTCCTATATGGATTCGCTGAATAAATATCACACGGGTGTAGGTTTCGGCAAGTTTACCATGACGGGCAATGACAAGGTAAAAGAAACCATGATGGTCTCTACGTATCACCAGGTAAGAGGAAAGGATTTTGATGTTGCCATTGAAATGAAAGGGACGGATGAATTCACACAAACTATTACAGAGCCCGATGGCAGCAAGGCCGTGGAGACCTATCAGCGGCTGAAAAAGTAATAACAGTTTTCAATCAGAATAAAGAAAGCCGGGGGAAATTTCTTCCGGTTTTTTATTGACCTGGGAACGTGAATAAGCATCCCGGAACAGATGATCGCTGATTGCAGTTTTATGCGGAATGATCATTATAAAGCTGTTATTTTTATTGATATACCACAAAGAAGGTATATGTCAAAGCGATAAATCCTATACCTTCACCTCGTTAAACCGAACCAGATGAGCATACATATCAGCGCCGAACCCGGAGAAATAGCCCCGGTTGTCCTCATGCCCGGTGATCCGTTGCGAGCCAGATACATTGCCGATAAAATGCTGGAAGAAGTGGTGCTGGTCAGCAGTACCCGTAATGTTTACTTTTTTTCAGGATTGTATAAAGGTGTTCCTGTCACGGTCGGCGCCAGTGGAATGGGGTGTCCTTCTATTGGCATCTACTCATACGAATTATACACCCAGTACGATGTGGAGTGCATCATGCGCATCGGCACCTGCGGTTCGTATATGCCTTCTGTAAAATTGTATGACGTAATCAACGTGAATAAGGCTTGCAGCGAATCCACCTATGCGAAGTATGCCTTTGATATTGACGAAAACGCTATCGGCCACCAGGGAAAGGCGTATGACATCATCAATGAAACCGCTAAATCTCAAAATACAGATATAAGAACAGGTAACATCCACTCAAGTGATGTTTTCTACCGGGCCACCAGTGGAATGCCGGAGATCGTAATCGAACACAACTGTATGGCGGTAGAGATGGAAGCCTTT
>JAEUVK010000183.1 GCA_016787135.1 Chitinophagaceae bacterium
AATATGGCCGTGCATGAGCAGGACCAGTATGACCTCGACCAGTTGTACGAGATATTGGAGAAGCAGATACTGCCCTTGTATTATGATGATCATGCTACCTGGCGTGATGTGATGAAGAACGGTATGCGGGATGTCCGCTTCCAGTTCGACAGCAACCGGATGGCGCATGAATATTACGACCAGTTGTATAAATAAACGACATTCATTTCAATTTTATGGAGCAAACAGGGCAACAGGAACTGTTTGAGATAAGGCTTAACGCTTCGGGAAAGCATTACATCCGGAGGTTTGCCGGTGTCGTAAGAGTTATCATTTTGATCAGCATTATCATTTCACTGCTTTATATCGTATCAACTCTTATTGAAGTAATAAAACTTGACCACAGTATTTATTCTGGCAATAAGCTATTGTTGTTTCGCCGCACTGTAACACCATTCTATGTAGTAGTATATCTTGCACTTTTTGCCATGCAGATATATTATTACTGGAAAATGACCCGTTCTGCTTTAAAGGGGGTTGATTATAATGACGAAGAGGAGTTCAATAGATCGTTTAGGTCATTATATCGTCATGCGATTTTTGGTGCACTGACCTTAGGTTTTTCGATCCTGCTGGGCTTTTTTGATTTCTATCTAATGATTAAATATTACCTGAACTGACTGACGACTTTTTCTATTGTTCTTTCAAGGTTATAATAACCAATGATCTTCCTGATCACCCCCTCCACCAGCGCATCGGGGCAGGAGGCGCCGCTGGTGATTAATATCTTCGCCGGCTCATGATGGGGCAGGTAATTGCTGGTGAGTATTTCCTGTCTGCCATGAAAGTCATAGTGCAGGATGTCTTTTGCTGACACGATTTTTTCTTCGCTGCTGATAAAATAGGTGGGCAGTTTGGCTTCACAGAGTTCAACCAGATGGGAAGTGTTGGATGAATTATATCCGCCAACCACCATTGCAAGATCAGCTTTTGTTTCCAGCATACCCATGACAGCAGTCTGGTTGTCGTTGGTGGCATAGCAAAGTGTATCCCGGGTATCCGCAAAATGCTCTTCTGTATTCTCGGCTCCGTACGTTTTTATCATCACCTGCTTCAGGTAATCAGCAATGGCCTGTGTGTCGCTGGCCAGCATCGTGGTCTGGTTCACTACACCGATCCTTTGCAGGTCGGTGCCTGCGTTAAAGTTTACTGAATACTGTCCTTTGAATTCTTCATAGAACTGCGCAGTTTTCTTTTCACCTGTGATATATTTAGCCAGTTCTTTTGTTTGTTTCATATCCTTTACCACGACAGATGGGGCATTCACGGCGGCATGGGAAAAAGTGGCCCTTGTTTCTTCGTGGTTCGGTTTGCCATGAATAACGATGGTATAATTTTTCTTTGCGATGGCTTCGCTACGGTTCCACACTTTTTCAACAAAGGGGCAGGTGGTGTTGTATTTTTCTGTCGGGATACCGAGATCGTTGAGTCTTTTTTCAATTTCCAGCGTGGTACCGAAGGCAGGGATCAAAACAATATCATCGGCGGTTAGTGATTCAAAAGGGATAAGCTGTTTACCATAAGTGTCCTGTAAGAAAATAACACCATGTGACTGCAGGTCTGTATTTACTTGCGGATTGTGAATCATTTCGCTTAATAAGAATATCCGCTTACCCGGGTTTTCCTCCACGGTTCTGAAAGCGATCTCTATCGCATTTTCTACCCCATAACAAAAACCGAAGTGCCGTGCTAGGTAAATATGTACCGGGCCGAAATCAAGCAGGGTAGGCGTAAAATCCTTTTTCAGCTTGTCAGTTTCCTTCCGCTTTTTTTTGATGGCGGTGATCAGCGGACTGCGGTAAATGATCGGTACTTCAAAACTTTTCATATGCAGATGTGATAAACAACAGGCAAATTTAGCTTTAGTTGGCTTAATATTGTGCCAAATAAAGGAAGCCCTGCTTCTGATTGGTAAGACACAAAGAGAAACCCGATGAACAAACCTTTTCCAACTGCTGAATGGGCGCATACTACCAGTATCTATGAAGTGAATGTCCGTCAATATACCCCTGAAGGAACTTTCAACGCTTTTGCCAAACATTTACCGAGATTAAAAGATATGGGTGTGCAAACGATCTGGTTCATGCCTATTACACCCATTTCGGTCAGGAACAGGAAAGGAACGCTGGGCAGTTATTATGCCTGTTCGGATTATATGTCCATCAACCCGGAGTTTGGCACATTAAAAGATTTTAAAAGCACTGTCAGGAAGGCGCATAAACTGGGATTGAAAGTAATGATTGACTGGGTGGCCAATCATACCGGGTGGGACCATGTCTGGACGGTGTCCAATCCTGAGTTTTTCTCAAAGGATGAGAATGGCAATTTTCGTCCGCCGTTTCCCGACTGGGAAGATGTAATACATCTTGATTATTCCAATACAGAATTGCGAAAGGCTATGATAAATGCCATGAAATTCTGGGTAAAGGAATGTGACCTGGATGGGTTCCGCTGTGATATGGCCCACCTCGTACCGATCGATTTCTGGAAAGAAGCGAGAACGGAGCTTGATGCGATGAAGCATCTTTTCTGGCTGGCTGAAACGGAAGAAGTAAACTATCATGAGGTGTTTGACGCTTCCTACTCATGGGAGTTGCTGCACTCCATGGAAAAATATTGGAAAGGGGAAACGGGTATGAATGGACTCGACGAAGTTTTATATAAGTACAGCGATAAGTTTCCACCCGATGCTTTGAGGGTATTTTTTACCAGTAATCATGATGAGAACTCGCATAGCGGAAGCGAATATGAAAGGATGGGCCATGCCGCCGTTCCTTTTGCCGTATTGTGTGCTGCATGGAGCGGCATTCCTTTGATCTATAGCGGGCAGGAATTGCCGATGGTGGATAAACGGCTTCATTTCTTTGATAAGGACCTTATACCGTGGTCTGGTAAAAATTCATTACATGAATTTTATAAAACTCTCTTTACTCTCCGGGTAAATAATCCTGCTCTCCGTTCCGGCGATCCGGATGTGAGAATATACCGCCTGGAAACAACGAATAATGCGAATGTTTTAGCCTGGTTACGCAAATGGGGAGAAAGAGAAGTGGTGGTATTGCTTAATCTTTCATCACATGACAACCTTGAATTTGACATCATTGGCTCCGTAGTAAGCGGAGTTTATATCAACGTTTTTTCAGGCATTTCCAAAGATTTTAGCGCTTACAGGACATTTGTCATGAACAGGTGGGATTTCCTTGTGTTCGAGAAATAATCCTTTCCGGAAATAGAAATCCCCGTCATCAAAACGGGGATTTCTATTATCAGGTTTATTTTAAAAATTATTCATCATCAAGGCTGAGCGGGTAACGATAAATACCATCATAACCCGGATACACACCTTCCACCTGTACTGTCCCTT
Source organism: Chitinophagaceae bacterium (assembly GCA_016787135.1). Lineage (GTDB taxonomy): Bacteria > Bacteroidota > Bacteroidia > Chitinophagales > Chitinophagaceae > VBAT01. Next base: position 3,404 of record JAEUVK010000183.1, read on the forward strand.
CCAGGGTTGAAAGCAGCCTTGTAAGCGACTGTACACTTGTTACATCCTGGCCATTTACGCTCAGGATGATAAAGCCATCCTGCATACGGGTACGGCCGAGAGGCGTATCTTTCTTTATATTCTTTACTACCACGCCACCTTCTACATCATACTCCTGTGCCTTTTTCTTATCTAACGTTTCCAGTTCGGCGCCCAATGCTTCATTGATGCCATTTGAAGCCAGTTCATCATACGTACCGGTCTTCGAGCTCAGGGTAGCATTTGTCGAAAATTCCTTTCCCTCACGTTTGTAAGTGATCTTTACTTTATCACCTGCATTGTAAGAAGCAATAGTGCCCTGGAGTTCTGTCCATGAGTTAACAGGCACATCATTGATCCCGGTAATGATATCCCCTTTTTTCAAACCGATGTTAGCCGCAGCGCCATCTTTGGCCACTGTGCCAATGTGGGCACCATCACCAGCTTCAAATTTGGTGGGTTCAACCTGTATGCCGAGATAAGGTCTTTTTACATCACCAAATTTGATCAGGTCATTCACGATCTTCTTTACAAGGTTTACCGGGATGGCAAATGAATAACCGGCATAAGTGCCGTTTGGAGCAAGTATGGCTGAGTTGATACCAATCAGTTGTCCTTCAGTAGTGATCAGGGCGCCACCGCTATTACCCTGGTTTACTGCCGCATCCGTTTGTATAAATGATTCGATAGGTGTCTGGCTCTGCCGCTGGTTGATACCAATCGACCTTCCTTTTGCGCTGACGATACCTGCTGTAACTGTGGTTTCCAGTGTAAGCGGATAACCTACAGCCAATACCCATTGTCCCAGCTTTACATTGTCCGAATTGCCATATAGCAGGTAAGGAAGATTGGTCGCATCAATCTTTATCACAGCGATATCGCTGCTTGGGTCCCGGCCTATCACTTTTGCTTTATAAACTTTTTTATTGTTGAGGGTAACAGTGATCTCATCTGCCACCCCGGTGCTGCCGTCAGATACTACATGGTTGTTAGTAACGATATAGCCATCATCACTGATCAGTACGCCACTGCCGGAAGCCCTTTGTTCCGGTTGGATCTGCGGGCCAAAGTCAAAGAACCGTTCAAAAAGATCGTCCATAGAATTGCCACGGCTGCGGCCAAGGTTATTGCTCACTCTTTTTGCCGGGATTTTTGTTTTGATATGTACCACTGCCGGCACTGCAGCATTAGCTGCCTTGGTAAAATCTATCGGCTCAGCTACACCGGCCAAATTGTCGGAAAAGCCTGCATAATTTGCAGGGAGACTGTCATTCGTGATCTTGCCATAGGCAGTTTCTTTAGGGGAGATATTGTTGTAAACCCACACACTGCCAACGGCTGAAGTTGCACTAATAGCAACGATCAGCAATAGTTGTTTCCATTTCATATTCGATTATACTTTTTTATTTGTTCAGATTTTTATTTTCAAAAAGGCTCTTCTTCAAATAGTGTGCCTTTGCCACACAAAGTAACAAACTGTCTAACTGATTAAATACCCGCAAGTTCAGTTTAACAAATCATTTACTAAGCCTTTCGTACTTTCTGTCAAATTTATCAATTATTCATGGTAAAGAGAACTCGTTTTTTTACAGCCCGATAAGGAATTTTAGAGTATCCACTCCATCGGCGTATTCGTCAATGCAGGGATATTGCGCCTCACCAAAGGGGAGGAACCCTTTACCCGTAATACATTGTATCGAATCGTTTTGTTTAAGGTCTGCAGCCAGTTTTTCGCCATCATCGTAAAATTCATAATGAAGCTGGCTGACAGGGGAGAAGGGGGAGCTCTCTTCCACCAGCAAGATGGAGGGGTTGCCCATGTACAGCTTTTTATTCAGTATATGAATGGCCAGGTTATAGTCGTAGTTGTTCTTGTATTTATGATTATCGGCGAGGTAATTATATTTCTCAAAAGCACTTAACAGGGGAATGAAGTCATATTCCTTCGGCACATAGATCTTGGTCACGTTGCGGCAGCCAAGCCCAAAATAGAGGTAAACGTCATCCGCCAGTTTTACTAAATCCTCTTTCGTTTCATTACCGGTCAGTACGGCAACAGATGTACGGTTGCGGCGGATAATGTGGGGGTGTTTTTTGAAATAATACTCAAAATAGCCTGCTGAATTATTGCTGCCGGTAGCAATATAGGCGTCACAGTTCTTCAGCATTTCAGAGAAACTAATAAGAGTTCTTACTTCTTCATCCCATTTCCCCATTTTATCAACAAGATGACGCATAAGTGTATCGTCTTTTGAAGAAGGCTTGACCATCGCTTTGTTCCCGGTAATGAAAACACATAACAGGTCATGAAAACCTACCAGCGGGATATTGCCCGCCATAATAATACCAATAGTTTTTGGATGACTATTTTCTACGGGTATTTGATAGGCTGCCGCCCATTTTTCCAGCACATCTTTACGCAAAAATGACGCTGCAATGTTTTTTGTTGCGAGGTCAACGAATTCGGGAATGAACCAGCCATTTTCATGGCCCGCTTTTACCTTAGCCTCCTGCCATGACGGGTTATCTGACAGCATATATTTTCCAAGCTCTGATAGTACCTCAATTCGGCTGCTTAAAATCATGTGCAAAGATTAATATAGTTTCAATAACTTAGGGCCGTAAAATTACCTCACATTTTAATCAAAGTATATGGCTATTAAGATCACAGAAGAATGTATCAATTGCGGTGCCTGCGAGCCCGAATGTCCCAACAATGCTATTTATGAAGGCGGAGTAGAATGGGCTGTTTCAGATGGTACTACTGTTAAAGGTTCTTTCACACTGCTCGATGGATCAGTAGTGGATGCAGACCAGAAAAACGCTCCTATTGCAACGGATATCTATTACATCACCCCGAATAAGTGTACAGAGTGCCAGGGTTTTCATGAAGAACCACAATGTGCTGCTGTATGCCCGGTCGATTGCTGTGTGCCTGATGAGATGTACCAGGAAACAGTAGAGCAACTGATCGCCAAGAAAGACAAGCTGCATATATAACCTGCATAAAATTATGCACAGTGTGCATAAAAAAGCGGTGAATATAGTTGTAGTTTTTTAGGATAGGATTTATCTTAGAGTTATTAATAAATATAGCAGCTTTGCTGCTCATCTTTGGCGGGTGATATTTCCCGTCGTAAAAAGGTGAAGGAGAAACAGCCTTCACCTTTCTTATTCTTCAGATATCGTTCAGTGAGGAGTTTAAATATTCCAATATGCGTTTATTACTTCTATTTGGAGTCATCTTTTTATTGGCATTAGCCTCGTGTTCTGAAAAAAAAGGAGCCAATTCCGAAGCAGTCAAACAATCCATGATGAAAGCGGATATCGCTTTTTCGGGTCTTTCAAAGCAAAAAGGCATGAAAGCTGCTTTCCTGCAGTACATAGATACAGCCGGAGTATTGCTAAGACCCGGACATTACCCGATCATAGGAAAGGATGCCAGGGAATACCTGCAAAAAACTAATGATTCTTCTTTCACTCTGACATGGGAACCATCGGCAGCTGAGGCAGGTGCTGCCGGCGACCTGGGATTTACCTATGGGATTTATACGCTGACCACAACAGATACAGTTATCAAAGGCACTTATGTTTCTATCTGGAAGAAACAGCCGGATGGAGACTGGAGATTTTTACTGGATACCGGCAATCCCGGAGTAGGCCGGGAGAAATAAATCATTTTTAGCAATTGAAATTTCCTGCTACACTTTTTTTCCTCAATATTTGCGCAGCTAAATCTCCCTACACTCCATGAAGAAGACCATAGCCCTTGTAACCGGCGGTTTTTCAGGTGAAGCGGTAATATCTTATAAAAGCGCTGCCACCATCGGTAATCACCTGGATAAAGAAAGATTTGATGTTTTTACAATCGATGTGAATCCGCAAGGTTGGTTCTATGAGTTGCCGGGCGGCGGCAAGACAGAAGTAGATAAGAACGACTTCACGCTTACCGTCAATAACCGGAAGATAAAATTTGATGCGGTATTCATTGGTATGCACGGCACTCCGGGAGAAGATGGTAAACTGCAGGGATATTTTGATACACTGAAGATACCTTATACCAGTTGCGATGCGGCTACATCAGCTATCACATTCAACAAAAGATATACGGTAGCCGTAGCTAAGATGGCTGGTATCGGCGTAGCAAATTCACTGCACCTGTTCAAGCATACTCCTGTTCCGGGCTCACAGATTGCTAATGAACTTAAGCTGCCTGTATTCGTAAAGCCCAACAATGGAGGGTCCAGTATTGGTATGAGCAAAGTCACAAAAGCGGAAGACCTTGCCGGGGCTATCGAAAAAGCATTTCATGAAGATGACCAGGTATTGGTAGAAGAAATGATACAGGGTCGTGAATTCACTGTGGGTGTCTTTAAAACAGAAGGTAGCATTATTGTATTGCCACTGACAGAGGTAAGGGCACATGATGACAAGGACTTTTTTGATTTTGAGGCCAAATACCAGGGAAAGTCAACGGAAATAACACCGGCCGAAGTGGATGAAGCGGTAGCTGATAAAATAAGGGATGCGGCCAAAAGAATATATGCTGTTTTTAATTGTCGCGGCGTAGTAAGAATTGATTTTATTTACAATGAAGAAGCGGGAAAACCGTTTATGCTGGAAGTAAATACCATCCCGGGGCAGAGCGATGCCAGCATTGTGCCCCAGCAGGTAAGGGCGATGGGATGGAGTCTGACAGAATTTTACACTAAATTGGTGGAAGAATGTTTTTAAGATTTCATGAGTTAATAGTTAAGTGGTATAGACCCTGCAGATTAACCATTAGCTTTTAACCATTAACCCGTAACTGGTACTATGTTCAAATTCATCACACACCGGCCGTTATGGCTCAATATGCTGGCAGGAGTATTAATTGCTGTGGCAGTATTATTCATTTTTATTTTTTCGTTGAACTGGATCACGCATCATGATGAGTCAAAGACCGTTCCTTCTGTTGCGGGCAAGACCTTTGAAGAAGCTGAAAAGATTTTAGAAAACGCCGGGTTTGAAGTAGAGATACAGGATTCCATATATGTAGATACTGTAAAGCCATTATTAGTACTGCGCCAGGTGCCCGAGGCTGATGAGATTGTAAAAGTGAATCGCACCGTTTACCTGACCATTAACCGTGCCGTACCTCCGTCTGTTGAAATGCCCAATCTTGTCGGCTTCAGTTTTCGCAGTGCTGAAATGGAATTGAAGAATATGGGACTGCGGGTGGGTGACACCATTTATGAATCGAATTTTGCGAAGAATGCAGTGTTAAGACAAATGTATAAGGGGAATATTATCGCACCCGGAACAAAGATCCGTATGGGCAGCACGATTTCCTTTGTACTTGGCAGCGGAGTAGGCAGTGAAAAGTTTGTGGTTCCTAACCTGGTGGGTATGACATACTGTGACGCAAAGGCCCTGATAGAGTCAAACGGATTGATGATGGGAGCGGTAATTGCTACAGATATTACTGATACATGCAGCGCATATATATACCGTCAAAGCCCTGAACGTTATGATGAGGAAAGGAAGTTTCGCTATATCCGTACAGGCCAGTTAATGGATGTATGGCTGCAGACAGAGAAGCCTGTAACTGACAGTCTTCCCGTAACTTCGCCTGACGAATAAGATACTTATGCAGAATATTACCGTAGAAGAGCTCAAAAGCCGGATAGATGCCGGCGAAAAGATCAATCTGATCGATGTCCGGGAACCGCATGAATATGCTGAATTCAATATCGGCGGGAAACTGGTACCCCTGGGGACCATACAGGCGATGCAGATAGATGATATCGAGGATCTGAAAAATGAAGAGGTGATCATTCATTGCCGCAGTGGCAAGAGAAGCGTTACGGCCTGTCTTTTTTTAGAAACACTTGGCTTTACCACTACGGTCAACGTCCTGGGTGGTGTACTGGACTGGCAGGAAAAATTCGGAAGCCAGAAGTAAGAAGCCGGAAGTCAGAAGCAGGAAGTAACGTATACTTCATACTTCTGACCTCATACTTCGTTATAGTTTTATATTCACTGCTATCATAAAATTCGTTCCAGCCATCGGGAAGTAATAGTTCTCTGTGATAGTATCACCCCCATAGATATAGCTGAACGTATAGCCATTGGGCTCATACTTTGTATCGAAGATGTTATTCACCTGGCCGGTGATATTCATTTCCTTCAGCCATTTCCCTTTTATTGTATAGATCAGCCGCAGGTCCTGGGTATAGAACGCATCCAGTTTTCTGTTTTCATTCTGGGTATTGTCTAAGTATTGTTTACTGACGTATTTGCCGATCAGACCCAGTTCAAAATTTTTTAGAGGTAAAAAATTAATTACTCCGCTTCCGACCGCCGAAGGTGAAAAAGCAATATCAGTTTCATTATAATGGTTCGTCTTTTGTCCTCCGAGATCATAGTCGTCAATGTACTCAGTGAAATCCTGTACTTTGTTTCTACTTATAGCAAAGTTTGCGGCGATATTCATCCAGTCGTTCACTTTGGTGCCGCCCTGTAATTCCATACCCAGTCTGTAACTCTTCGGTATATTGGTCCTTGTATAGGCGCCTACATCATTGATCTTGCCGGTCAATACCAACTGATCTTTGTACGGCATATAGTAAAGAGTGGCCGACCAGTTCGTTTTGCTGAGAGATCGTTCGATGCCCAGTTCAATGTCATTCAGCCTTTCCCTTTTGGGTTGCTGGCTGATGCCTGCCTCAAAATCATCCCGGTTAGGTTCTTTGCCGGCGATGCTATAGGAAAAAAATCCTTTCCAGCCGTTCTTGTTATAGCTGATACCTGCTTTTGGGTTGAAAAAATCATAATCGCTGCTCACTTTTACCAAAGGGTTATCCCGGAAACCATCGATGTCATAGAAGATATGCCGGTATTGCAAATCGTAGAACAAATACCAGTTTGGCTGAAATTCAGTTTGCTGTTTGATATAAACGTTGAGGTCTGTCTTTTTTGCATCATGATCATACCATCTTACTGTGGGTGCGGGCAAGCCATTCTGTGCCCAGATCACATCGCCGTAATGGTTGTTGTCAAATCTTGTCCAACCGCCACCGAAGGTGAACTGAGATAATTTGTTCTTCAGTTGCAGGGAAAAGATATTACCGTAAAAATTATTTTCTAAGTACAGCTGGCGTATGAGGTCGGTTGATGAAACACCCGGTGCAGGGTCAGCTATGCCGTAATCAGCATAATCCCTGTCAGCTTTATATTGTTCATAATACCCTTTCCCCTTGATCAGGAATACCGCCGTATTAAAAGTCAGCTTTTCAGTGAACCGGTGATCGAAGAATAACTGGTAATGGTCCTGCTGAAAATTATCTGTCTCATTATTATAGGGTTCACCTGGCTTTTCCATACCTGCATAGTTGATGGTTCGGTTGCCGTTTTTCAGATCAGTTTCTGATACACCGTTCCATGCCTGGTAGGTCTTTTCTTTTCCGGAAAATATATTTAGCCTCAGCGACGATTTTGCTGCCAGGTATGCAGTCGAAAAATAGAACGACCTTAGACCGGTTTTGGCCCGGTCAATATAACCATGGCTGCTGATGCGGGAGAGGCGGGCATCAATCGTGAAATGATCTCCTAGCAAGCCGGTACCTGCTTTCACGGTATTCTTCCATGTATTGAATGAGCCGATACTGTTGTTGAATTCTGCATACGCATCTTTATTCACTTCATTCGTACTGAAGTTAATACTGGCGCCAAATGCGCCGGCGCCATTGGAAGAAGTACCCACGCCTCTTTGTATTTGCACACTCCCGACCGATGATGAAAAATCAGGAAGATCAACAAAGAAGGTGCCCTGGCTTTCCGGGTCGTTGTAAGGGATTCCGTTCAGTGTAACGTTGATCCTTGTGGCATCTGTGCCCCGGATACGGATACCGGTATATCCTACACCATTACCTGCATCGGAATTGATCACCACCGAAGGCGTCTGATTGAGCAGAAAAGGAATATCCTGGCCGAGATTGAGTTTGCCGATCTCTTTTTTAGTAAGATTGGTTTTGGTGAACGGTGCATTTTCGCCTACGCGGATAGCTTTTACTTCCACCGGGCTTAATAAATAGAAGCTGTCTTTGGCCTCGTGCTGTGCAAACACGGCAGCACTGCCGGATAATAAAAAATGGATGATTGCAATCCTCTTCATTTTTTTAGTTTTTAAGTGAGTAAAAAATGAGAGGGAAATGCTGTTGGAGAAAGGGGAAATACAATGACCTCCTTCCCTGCGCAGGCATTACCCTGATCAGGTTTACGGGTATGATCTCAGATCGCTGTTATGCTTCGGTTCGCTCAGCATGACAGCAAACACCCCGGGAAACGCTGAGTGTCTGACTTCTTGAATGGCGTCTGACACGTAAATAAGAACTATGACAAAATTAAGGGTAAAAAAACTTTTGACCGGCTGTAACTTTTCTACTATAGCCTTCGTAATACAGCAAAACCATTTTGTTTATGAAGAGATTCTTTATTTCGGCACTTCTCGCCTGTACCTTCTACAACCTGCTGGCACAGAAAACTATAAGTGATCCCAACGTGGAAAAAAGGACAGTGGGCACTTTTCATGGTATTGATGTGGCAACGGGTATCAAACTGATCCTGACAGAAGGTAATACAGAAGAAGTGGCAGTAAGCGCCGATAAAACTGAATACCGGGATAAGATCGTGACCGAAGTAGTAAATGGCATCCTGAAGATCCACTATGAAACAAAAACAGGGGCCATCAACAGGAGGAATGAAAGCAAGAACCTGCGGGCTTATGTATCATATAAAAAATTGGACAGGCTCGACGTTACCACCGGGGCACAGATCGAAATAAACGGGGTATTGAAATCGGCATCTCTTGATCTTAAAGCCAATACCGGTGGAATGATAAAAGGTGAGATAAGTATAACCACGCTGAAAGTGGATCAGAATACAGGGTCAAAGATCACGCTTACAGGCAGTGCAGATAACCTGGGTGTGGATGGCGACACAGGCAGCAAGTTCTTTGGAGAAGGTCTTAGGACAAGTAATTGTGACGCGGAAGTGAGTACAGGAGCTCAGGTCTTTATAAACGTGGATAAAGAGTTAAATGCTAAAGCCAACACGGGCGGTTATATAAAATACAAAGGGCAGGGTGGTATCCGCAATATCAAAACGAATACCGGTGGCCATGTTTCCAGGATCTGAAAAGTATAAAGTATAGCCACGATACTTTTTTAAAGAGACTTACGTAATAAAAAATACAACAATGAAAAGATTATCAGCGATTGCAGGCATGTTTTTGATCAGCGGGGCATTGTTGGCGCAGCCAACGGTAAGCGATCCCAATGTGCAGGTAAGAGAAGTAAAGAATTTCCATGCTATCAGCGTATCACATGCATTCGATATTTATCTGACCCAATCCAGCGAGGAAAAGGTAGCGGTCAGTGCCGGAGAAGCGAAATACCTGGAAAATATAAAGGTGGAAGTAAAGAATGGTGTGCTGGATATCAGCTGGGATAATAAGGGAATGAAATGGACGAGAGGCGATAAAAAACTAAAGGCATATATATCTTTTAAGAACATCGACAAACTCAAAGCCAGTGGTGCCTGTAATGTGTCTGTGGTAGGTGTGCTGAAGGCAGATGACCTGCTGGTGGATCTGTCCGGTGCCAGTGACCTGAAAGGAAAACTGGATATTAAAAAGCTGACCTTCGATATCAGTGGTGCCTCTGATGTTAAAATATCCGGTTCAGCTATGAATCTGGATATAGACGCCAGTGGCGCCAGTTCATTCAAAGGGTTTGATCTCGCCGCAGATTATTGTAATGTAAAAGCATCAGGGGCCAGCGGTATCAGGATCACGGTAAATAAAGAACTATCGGCAACGGCCAGCGGTGCCAGTGATATTGATTATAAAGGGACGGGTACTATCCGCGATATCAAGACGAGCGGCGCCAGCAGTATTTCCCGCTCTTAAGTTTTGTCATATACATACAGGGTTAATAATAAAAAAGGTTCTGTCAGCAGGGCCTTTTTTATTTTGCTTTAAGTTTGGCCTGTAAGGTTATACCCCTTACCTTTGCCACCCACATCGCGAAGTAGAGCAGCGGTAGCTCGTTGGGCTCATAACCCAAAGGTCGGGAGTTCGATCCTCCCCTTCGCAACAAACAAAGGCCAGACCCAGGTTTGGCCTTTTTAAATTTTCCGAAACAGTTGTTCACTTCAACTGGCAAAGACTGATCACCTCCTCAATTCTTGTAGCCTGAAGTGTACACCTTCGGGTTTATTTATGAAAACAGGTTTTGTTAATATTTTCGGCCGTCCCAATGCGGGCAAAAGCACTCTTCTCAATACACTGATGGGAGAGAAGATGGCTATTGTATCGCCTAAAGTGCAGACGACAAGGCACCGTATCAAGACCATATTGACAGAGAAAGATTACCAAATAGTTTTTTCCGACACTCCCGGTATCATTGAACCGAAATATAAGCTGCATGAAAAGATGATGGATGCTGTGAAAAGTGCACTGGAAGATGCAGATGTGGCATTGCTGATCGTGGATGTGAATGAGAACTGGCAGGAGGTCAATGACATTTTTGAAGCATTGAAATTAAAAGTCCCGGCTATTGTAGTCATCAATAAGATCGACAGGGCTTCGCAGGAAAAGATAAAGGAAGCGGTCACTTATTTTGAAGAAAAAACGTATTGCAAGAAAGTGATCACGGTATCGGCATTGAGCGGGATCAATATCAGGAAGTTCTTACAGCCGATACTGGAACTGTTGCCAGAGGGAGAACCATTCTACTCCGGTGATGATATCAGTGACCTGCCCACTAAATTTTTTGTGAGCGAGCTGATAAGGGAAAAGATATACGAATTGATTTCTGACGAGATCCCGTATCATACAGCCGTACTGGTAAGGGAGTTCAAAGAAAAGACCACACTCGTGAAAATAATTGCCGATATCATTGTGCATAGGGAAACGCAGAAAGCGATTATCATCGGAGAGAAAGGAAACATGATCAAAAGGCTTGGCACAGAAGCAAGGAAAGAAATAGAAGCATTTTTACAGCAGAAGGTTTTCCTCGAGCTGTTTGTGAAAGTAAAACCTAAGTGGCGGGAAAATGAGATGCAGTTGAAAGAATATGGGTATTAGGCCTCCCCAAGCCCCTCCTTTGGAGGGGATTAAGAAGAGGCCGTAGGGTATAACTAGTTTAATCAATAGAAAATTTCAAGAGCCTCCCCGGGGGAGGTCTGGAGGGGCTTTTATGTCGTTTACAGTAGCAATAGTAGGGCGGCCTAATGTGGGCAAAAGCACTTTCTTCAACCGGTTGCTGGAGCAGCGAAAGGCGATCGTAGATGATGTTAGTGGTGTAACCCGCGACAGGCAGTACGGCGTGGCCGACTGGAATGGAAAAACATTCAATGTGATCGATACCGGCGGCTTTGTGGCAGGCAGTGAAGATGTGTTTGAAAAAGAGATCGCTAAACAGGTGATGATCGCCGTAGATGAAGCCGATGCTATCATCTTTATGACCGATGCGCAAACCGGCATGACCGACCTGGATGATTCTATGGCCCATGTATTGCGGCGCAGTACCAAACCGGTTTTTCTCACTGTCAATAAAGTGGATAACAATGACCGGATGCTCGAAGCATCCGAGTTTTATAGTCTTGGTTTTGACCGGATCTTTTTCATTGCCGCTGCCAGCGGCAGTGGCTCAGGTGAATTGCTGGATGCCATTGCTGAATTAATTCCTGCCGAAGCATCGGAAGACACAGAAACAGAGAACCAGGATAAGGATGCATTACCCAGGTTTGCGATCATCGGGCAGCCAAATGTTGGTAAATCATCATTGCTGAATGCCCTGATCGGACAGGAGAGAACGATCGTCAGCGACATAGCAGGAACAACAAGGGATACAATCCATACCCATTACAACCTTTTTCAAAAGGAATTTGTACTGATCGATACAGCGGGTATAAGGCGCAAAACAAAAGTGCATGAAGACCTGGAGTTCTACTCTGTGATCAGGGCCATCAAAGCGCTGGATGAAGCGGATGTATGCATGCTTTTGCTGGATGCGGAGAAAGGGATCGCTGCACAGGATCTGAATATCTTCAGTCTCGCTGTACGCAAAGGAAAAGGGGTAGTAGTGCTGGTGAATAAATGGGACCTGGTAGAAAAAGAGACCAATACGGCCAGGGAATACGAGAAGCAACTGAAAGAAAGACTGGCGCCTTTTACCGATGTGACCATTCTTTTTATTTCAGCTAAAGAAAAGACCCGCATCTTCAAAGCCATGGAAGTGGCGCTGGAGGTATATGATAACCGGAGGAAAAAGGTGCCAACGTCCGAGCTTAATAACGTAATGCTGAAAGCAGTGGAGGCCTATCATGCGCCGGTGGTGCGGGGGCATCCCCTTAAAATAAAATTTGTGACGCAGTTGCCGACAAAGGTCCCTTCCTTTGCCTTCTTCTGCAATTTTCCCGACGATGTCAAACAACCTTATAAGAATTATCTGGAAAATCAACTCCGTAAACATTTCGATTTTACCGGGGTGCCGGTGAGGTTGTTCTTCAGGAAGAAATGAGCTGCGGGGCTTGAATCAGGAGTTGGAGTAGGGGCGCTGGTTGCCAGTTGATTAGGGTCAGTAAGCAGAAATTTTCTATCCTTCCTGCTTTGATATATGAAAGTCGGCTATTAGTTTTGCGCCACTAAAAATTAAAACCAACAAACAAATGAAAAAAGTTCTTGCGATCCTCGCTATCTCTTTTGTATTCGCCTCTTGCGGTAACGAAGCTTCAACTGAAGATGCTGCACAAAAAGCGGCTGATTCTGCCCGTGTTGCTGACAGCCTTGCAAAAGTAGCTGCTGATGCTGCTGCCGCTGACTCTGCGACTAAAGCTGCTGCCGACACTGTAAAGGCCGCTGCTGATTCCCTGAAGAAGTAAGCAGGAGGTACCGGTAAGGTATCGCTCCAACTCTTTTCTCCCGCCTCAGGCGGGAGATTTTTTTTACACAGCCTTTTTCAGTTCGTTCAGGTTGAGACAGAATCCGTAACTTAAAGGTATTAAACCGACGCCTCTGCAAAGCCTTTTCAGTCCTGCCCGCAAAATATAGCGGATGAAAAGGTGTTTAATCCTGTTATTTCTATTATCATTTTTTTTCTCTTCAAATGCCCAGATAACATGGGATGGCGGAGGTGCAGATGGTCTTTGGACAACAGCTGCCAACTGGCTGGGTGATGTTGTGCCAGGGCCTTCTGACAATGTTGTACTAGATAACTCAATTGCTGGGGGCGTTTATACTGTTACTCTGCCTTCAGGTAATGTATCGGTATCAGTCAATTCATTAACAATTACTCCGACCATTCCAAACATAATCAGATTGATTTTGCCGTCAGCTAATACAGCAATGCCTGGGTTATCGGTTACAGGACCAGGTGATGCAGTAATAATAAATGCCAATGGAATATTTCAAAATTCTTCCGGTGCAATGAGTAGCCCGGTTTTTTCGGTCACAAATACTTTTCGTATCAATAATGGCGGGCGATATATTCATAATACCCAAAGAGCACATGCTGCAATCGTTAGCCAACTGTCGGCAGTAGTTGGAACAGAAAATGGGGTTTTTGAGTTTGATGTGCCGGTTGGAAGCTATTCTGTATCCTTAACTGGAAAGACTTATGGAAATCTTGAACTTTCATCGACGACGTATGGGGCCCCTGTGACTTACCTATCAAGCGGGTCGACAATTCTGACGGTGAATGGCAATTTGATCTTGAATTCAAGTACTACACTTACCGTTGATTTTACAAGTGATATTCTCGTTAAGGGTAATTTAACGATTGGAAATTCTGCCATCTTTAATTTGTCTAATAGTACTGCAAATACGTCTGTGAAAGTAAAAGGTCAGATCACCTCCAATGGAGCAATTACAGAATCAGGATCGGGTTTACCGGAATTGCAATTAAATGGTTCAGTAAATCAAAATATTACTGTTAATGGGACAGTAACAAATAATGTAGCTTTAAACATTAATAATTCAGCCGGGGCTACACTACTTTCTACACTTACCCTTCCTTATAGACTTGAGTTGACAAACGGGTTGTTAAATACTTCATCAAGCAACATTCTTGTCTTATTGGATAATGCAACTTCTTCAGCAGGTTCTTCAAATAGTTTTGTCAGTGGTCCTATGAGGAAGATTGGCAATGATAATTTTACTTTCCCTCTTGGGCTAGGAAGTATTTATGCGCCAATAAGTATGACCAACGTTTCAGGTGAGTTGATAAATGACCAGTTTACTGCAGAGTATAAAAGAGCTAACCCGCAAAGTACTACTCCCTATGGTCCGGGGGTAACATCAGATCTAAATCATGTCAGCTATGTTGAATACTGGACATTGGAACAGAATAGCGGCGCTTCAACAAAAAATGTTTCACTGGACGTTCACCTTACAAGTTTTTGTAAAGTATTAGCCAGTACTTATGTTGCGAGATGGGATGGGTTTGTCTGGAGCAAATTAGCAACGAATGTTATCAGCGGCCCGATAACAACAGGAGGGTATGAAACAGGTACAATTGCTTCTACCGGGGGGGTATCAGGTTTTCTTACCCCCACAAATGCGTTTACATTAGGTACTGATCTAAGTTATTCTGCCAACCCCCTTCCCATCAACCTTATTTCCTTCAATGTATCAAAACTCAGTTCATCCAAAGCCCTGCTGAACTGGGAACTTGCGGCCTGTTGTTCTTCCTCTGCAAAGTTTGAACTGCAAAGGACAGGAGTTGATAAGAATTTTAAGATGATCGCTACAGTTGGCGGAAGTGAAACAGACCGTTTTTATAATTATACTGACAATGGTCTGCAAAACGGTGTAAACTATTACCGCCTGAAGATGACCGATGCGGACGGAACGATCTCATACAGTAAAACAGTGGCAGTACTGAATGGCGCAGCAGGATTACTCCTTACTTCGCTTATCCCTACTATTGTTTCAGGAAGCGCTTCATTAACCGTTGCTTCTTCCTCCCGGCAGAAAATGGATCTTCTTGTAGTGGATATGCAGGGCAGGGTGGTACAGCAACAGCATCACTCTCTGTCGCTGGGTAATACGACACTTACTATTCCGACAGCCATGCTGCCTGCAGGGACTTACCAGTTGGTTGGAGTATCGGCTGAAGGGAAAACCAATGTGATACGATTTATAAAACAATAAGAGGGTTTTATAAGCCAAAACCTTTGATGATCCCCAGTACCTGTTTTTTGAACTGCTTCAATTCTTCCAGCTGCTGGTTGATGAAAGCATTGTCTTTCAATTTACCGATCACCTTTTCCATTTCCTTTTCAGAGTCATACACCATCTTCCTGAATTCATTGTTGTAATCTTTGGCGCGGGAATCATAAATATTCTTTGTCATCCATTCTTTGGTAACGATAGCTTCACGCAGCCATTCATGAAATAGTTTTTTGGAGAACTTGTCGGCTGGCAATCTTTTTATTTCAAGCAAAGAAGCAAAAGCATGCTCCAGCTTTTGTGCAGCATACCGGTCACTGGTTTCTTTATAGAACTCATGCACTTCATCCCAGCTTTTTATGTTGCCGGTATGTATGTTCTTTAAAAGTGTCTTTACTGAGCGTTCGGGAATAAGCTGGCCGCCCACGTTCATCCATTGAATGCGTGCCGGTCTTTTTAAAGCGGTTTTCAGTTCTTCAAATGAGGCGATATTCTTTTCCTGAATGAACTGTACCAGGTGAGTAATGCCATAATAAGCGATCAGTTCTTTGAACAAACGGTAGGCTTTGGGCAATTTCACCAATTGTATCTTCCTGTCAGAGTTTTCCATGCCCGTCGCCAGTATCTCCGAATTATCAGGAATAGCATTTTCTTCCAGCAATTTTTCGCCATGGCGCAGGGCTGCCTCTTCACTGATCTTTTTTCCTTCTCTTGCCAGGAAAGTTTCTCCCGTTGCTTTTTTCATCAATACCAGTGAACCGAACATTTCATTAATGGTATCCGGCGCCAGGAAATCATACTCATACTGTATGGACTGGTCAATACGTTTATCACGGCTTCCGTATTTACCTGCATTGCGTGCCAGCGCATACATATTATACATGAACCAATAGCCGGGCATTACCACCAACTTATTATTGCTGACGTCATTATTCAGTAAAGAAAAAGGGATGGGAATATTCAGTTCGGACTGAAAATCGCCTTTTGCAATAATGGTGAATGAGGCAAACTTTGAATTATGTTTCAAACTAACACATAACCCCGGCCAGAAACCACGGCCGGCTACGATCTCCCCATCGGGGCCCCTTGAATTATGATTGGAACCGATAGTGGCCCCTGCTGCCATATTGCTCTGCCCCATTACTACGGCAGCGCATAAAAATGAATTATTATGGTGCTGTTCATGTGCAGGAAATATCAGTGAATTGAGCACTTCGCAGCAGGAGATCGTCGAATTCTCACCAAGATAAGAATTGATGAGGCGGGCCCCGTATTTCAATTGTGAATTATCAGCCAGGATAAAACGGACCGCTTTTACACCATAAAAAATGCGGCAACCATAGCCAATGATACCGTTCACCAGTTCACAACCTTCCCCGATCTGGGTATGGGCCTCAGGCCTTGAATTGATCGTAAGATTCTTTAGTTTGTTAGCCCCTTTGATGTAAACATCACTTCCGATCCATGCATCTTTAATGATACGTGTATTCTTGATCACGGTTCGGTCGCCGATCTTGCCGTAGTAACCGCGGCGGACGTCGTATTTTTTATCGGTGAACTCTTTGAACTTTGTCATCAATACATCATCGGCCCGGTATTTACTCCAAAGGTGAGCATCACCGGCTTTCATACCATTGAAAGGAAGTACACTGCGGCCGCCATTTTCATTGCAAAGCTCCAGCCAGATACGTACCGATTCGTCTTCTCCTTTTTTGATAACGCCGTTACCGAATTTGGAATGATCGGTGGTGGCGAGTTCATTGATATTACCAAGTATCACATCATTGCCGACGATATAATGGCTTAAATAATTCACATTGTCCACTGCAACATTATCTCCGAAATCTGCACTGATGATAATGCTGTTATACAGACCTACCGGCATACGCAGGTTATGAAACTCCAGGAAGAAAGGTTCCAGTTTGCCGATGCGTACCAATCCGAAGAATTTGCAGCGCTGCACCAGCTCTGCATTAAATTCATTGGTTACCCAAATGTTTTTCCAGTCATCGGAAGTATTGTCGTTGGCGATCAGTTGTTTGATCTCGATAGCGGTCAGGGGCCGGTATTTGTTTTCTGTCCGGTGCTGGATATTGCGCAGGTAGTATTCGTCCTTGCCTTTAGGAATGAATTGCGGTTTGATGAAGTCGTATCCGAGAGAGGAGATGGGTTGCTTGTTGATCTTGTTCATCTTATTGTTGCCAGTTGCCGGTTATTTAAGTGATGAAACTATTAATTGATCTTGATAGGCAAGGTAGTTATGTTTTGCCAGGGCTTGTTTAATAGTCAGAAACAAGAAACCAGTAGCCTCAAACAGCAACTATTCCACCGTTACACTTTTCGCCAGGTTCCTCGGTTTGTCCACATCCTGCCCTTTGGCTACTCCTATATAATAGGCTAACAGTTGCAGTGGTACTACACTCAGCATAGGCGCTACGATCTCGTCCGCTTCGGGAATGATCATGACATCATTCGAAAGACTGGCAGACATTTCATCCCCTTCCGTGATAACAGATATTACTTTACCCTTTCTCGCTTTGATCTCCTGCATATTGCTTACCACTTTTTCATGATAGGTATCCCTTGTGGCAACAAAGACAACCGGGAGCGTTTCATCTACAAGGGCGATGGGACCATGTTTCATTTCAGCAGCAGGATAGCCTTCGGCATGTATGTAAGATATCTCTTTCAGTTTTAATGCTCCTTCCAGGGCTACAGGGAAATTATAACCACGGCCGAGATAGAGGAAGTCCCTGGCATCTTTGTATTTTTCTGCAAGCATCCTGACATGATCGCTGTGCTTAAGTATCCAGGCTACTTTTTCAGGTATCTCATGCAGTTCATTCAGCAGGTGCATATACCTGTCATGGGAAACACTTCCCTTGATGTAGGCGATCTTTAATGCCATCATGGTCAATACGGCGAGTTGCGCTGTAAATGCTTTCGTTGAAGCGACACCTATCTCGGGTCCGGCATGTGTGTAAGCGCCGCCATGAGAGGCACGGGCAATGGATGACCCCACCACATTCACCACGCCGAGTATGATTGCGCCTTTGGCTTTGGCTGTTTCAATAGCTACTAATGTGTCGGCTGTTTCACCGCTTTGTGAAATAGCAATGATGACATCGCCTTTACTGATAACGGGGTTTCGATACCGGAATTCGGAAGCATACTCCACTTCCACGTTGATGCGGCAAAGTTCTTCGATAATATATTCAGCTACCAGCCCGGCGTGCCAACTGGTGCCACAGGCAATGATCACAATGCGGCTGGCTTTTACTATCTGGTCGGCGTATTGCTGAATACCACTCATGGTGATAGTACCTGCAACGGCGTCTAATCTTCCGCGAAGGCAATCATATATCGTTTGCGGCTGTTCAAAGATCTCTTTCAGCATGAAATGATCATATCCGCCTTTTTCAATAGCCGCTAATTCAAGATCCAGCTTTTGTACATACGGGGTGAGCTTTTCATTGCCCAGGTTTTTAAGAATAAGCTCATCTGGTTTTACAATAGCCAGCTCGTAATCGTTCACATACACCACTTCTTTGGTGTATTCGAGCATGGGTGATGCATCGGAGCCAAGGAAATGCTCTCCTTTACCTACCCCTATCACCAACGGGCTCCCTTTCCGGGCTGCAATGATCGTGTCCGGATCATCTGCATCTACCAGTAAGATAACATAAGCGCCAACCACTCTTTTCAATGCTACCCTTACTGCTTCTTCCAACGAACAATTATTGTTGGTTTTAATTTCTTCAATGAAGTTTAATAGAACTTCTGTATCAGTATCGCTTTTGAACTGGTATCCTTTATTAATCAGTTCGCTTTTGAGCTGGGCGTAGTTCTCAATGATACCATTGTGGATCATCGCCAGTTTGCCGCTCGATGACTGGTGTGGATGTGCATTGCGGTCACTGGGTTCGCCGTGGGTGGCCCAGCGGGTATGACCGATGCCAACATGTGCATGAAGATCTTTGCCAACAATGGCGTCTTCCAGTTCGGCTACTTTCCCTTTTTTCTTATATACTTTTACCCCCTGACCATTCTGCAGGGCGACGCCGGTACTGTCATAGCCACGATATTCCAGTCTTTTTAATCCTTTGATGATAATGGGATATGCTTCCCTGGGCCCGGTATATCCGACAATTCCACACATGAGGTTTTAGGTTTAGGTTGCGGCAAAGTTATACATTTCGAAACATGCAAACGATTGTCAGGTGGCAAGATTTAACCGTTGTAAAATAAAAATTTTTGGCAGCAATCAATAGCGTATAATGAAATTCCACCTTACTTACAAAAGGCTTCCGCTTAATATCAGGAAGGCAACGGAAAAATAAATGATCAGTCCCGTTACATCTACCAGCGTAGCCACGAACGGGGCCGAACTGACAGCCGGGTCAGCGCCAAGTTTCTTTAGTACCATCGGGAGCATACTGCCCGAAAGCGTTCCCCATAATACTACGCCGAGCAGTGTGATACCAACAGTGATGCCGATCGGCAGCCAATGGTCGCCGTAGAGAGATGGAGCGAATGAATGCCAGGCGAAAATGCGGAAGAAACCGATCAACCCGAGTACTGTACCCAGCAGCAAGCCTGAAATGATCTCCCTCCTCATTACCCGCCACCAATCTCTCAGTGTTATTTCACCTACAGCCATTGCCTGGATGATCAGTGTAGATGCCTGTGAGCCGCTATTACCTCCGCTGGAGATGATAAGGGGAACGAAAAGGGCCAGCACCACTGCCTTTTTTATTTCATCTTCAAAATACGCCATAGCCGTAGCTGTCAGTAATTCTCCCAGGAAAAGGACCACCAGCCATACTACCCTTTTTTTGAAAAGTTTTAAGATCGGTATTTCGAGATAAGGTTCATTGAATGCTGAGGTACCTCCCATCTTCTGCATATCCTCGCTAAATTCTTCGCTTGCTACCCATAAGATATCATCAATTGTAACAATACCGAGCAATTTGTTGCTTTTGCTGACTACAGGCAGCGCTACCCGGTTATTCATTTTGAAAACTTCAGCCGCCGTTTCCTGGTCATCTTCCGGATGAAGCGCTACTACACGGTCATCCATCAGTTCCGAAACCTTTTTATCAGGTGGGTTAAGTATGAAATCGCGGATGCGGATATCGTCCAACAATTCTCCCTTATTATTGATCACGTAGATCACATTGATGGTCTCGCTGTCCTTCCCGAATTTCCGGATAGTGGCAAATACCTCTTCTATCGTGTTGTGCGGATAAACATATACATAATCCGGCGTCATCAGCCTGCCGATACTGTTTTCCGGGTAACCCAGCAGCGACAGAGTGATCTTTCTTTCTTCAGGGTCGAGCAATTTGATCAGTTCACGGACGGCATTGCTGGGTAATTCTTCCAGAAAATCGGTGCGGTCATCAGCCGGCAGATCGTTCAATAATGCAGCGACGGTATTCGGGGGCAGGGCTTTGATGATCTTCTTTTGTGTAGGTAATTCCAGTATCTTAAAAACACTGGCAGCCCTGTTCATGGACATATTGGCGATGATGCTGCTCTCATACTCGGGAAATTCATAGACGAGCTCAGCCACATCGCTGATGTTCTGGTCATTCAGAAAATCTTTGATCTGCAGCTTGTCTTCAGTTTTGATGACAGCTTCAAATTGCTCTTTGACGGTAATCAGTTCATTCTCCAGCGACATGTTTCAAAAATACGAAGGAAGCCTGTAGAAGCACGAAGACAGAAAGACGAAATCTGAAAACTTAATGGTCTTTTATCACCGGGTCTGTTTTGAATTTCGTATTTCGTATTTTGTGCTTAGTATTTGCCCTTCATGATTCTTCCTTTTTTATTTATTGGTCCCGCAGGTGCCATGGGACGTGGCGTTTTTACTTCGGAGAATATCGAAGAAAGCACAATTGTGGAGATCGCTCCGGTGATCGTCATGAGCCGGGAGGAAAGAAGACTGCTGGACCAGACCCTGCTGCATGATTATATTTTTGAGTGGGGCACCAAAAATGATCAGTGCTGTATGGCTCTTGGGTATGTACCTGTATATAACCACTCATACCGTTCCAACTGTGAATATGAAATGGATTTCGGGAACAATACGATCAGTATAAAAGCAATTCGTTTTATCAAAGCCGGCGAAGAGCTATACATCAATTATAACGGGGACTGGAATGACAGCAAACCTGTCTGGTTTGATACTAAATAAACGACCCGTTTCAATACAAATGAAACGGGTCGTTTTATTGGAATGGTCAATAAGCTTATTGGAACCTTACCTGACCGCGGATCTCTCCGGCAGGATAGGTCTTTGTGTGAATATTCAGGTAGTATAAATGGTTCAGCAGGTCCTCTTCTTTCACTTTTGCTCCGTCCACCAGCAGGGTTCCTGTATAGCTGCCACCCCTGAACGGGAAAACAGCTTCATTTTTTGTGGTAAGGATGTTTTGTACAATACCAGCTGCATAACCGGTAGGCGCCAGGCCGTGAATATGGATCCCGGTAATGGTATCAGCCAGGCCGTTCCAGCGGAAAGTGTATTGTAAAACCTTGGTGCTTTTGCTGTAAAATACGTCAAGTGAACCTTGTCCTGTGGAAGGAGTAGCGGGTGTTTCCTGTGCCCCTGTCATCGGGATCTCAGATTTGGCGTAATCCGTGACCTTTTCTTTTTCCACTTCCTTTTCGCAGGAAACAGCAAAAATTAAAATGAGTAATGAGAATGCAGATAGTTTAAGCAGTTGCATAGTTGCATGATTTACAGTAAAAGTAAGTTTTTTTTGTATTTGGCAATCAGGGTCCTTTATTTTTCGCTGAAAGCCTTTGTTAATGTGAAAAAAGGCCCGCCACTCATCAGAAAGCGCAATATATGGGTGGAAATATTCCTAACTTCTCGGTTCCAAAACCAACAACATGCCGGAATTGACCGCTCCCAGACAGCGCATCCAATCTATTGACCTGCTCAGAGGTATCGTGATCGTTATCATGGCGCTGGACCATGTCCGTGATTTTTTTCATATTCAAGGAGCTTCGGATGTGCCGACCAACCTGGCTACGACAACGCCGGTATTGTTCCTTACCCGGTGGATCACCCATTTTTGTGCTCCCACTTTTGTTTTCCTGGCGGGTACTTCAGCTTTTTTACAAGGAATGCGGAAACCCAAAAAAGAGTTAAGCCTGTTCCTTATCAAAAGGGGTTTATGGCTGGTATTGATGGAGTTCGTCATCGTGACACTCGGGATAACATTCGATCCGGCGTATCATGTTTTCATCATGCAGGTGATCTGGGCCATTGGCGCCAGCATGATCATTCTCGGTTTGCTGGTACGGTTCCCCTACCCGGTTATTCTCATCTACGGGTTGCTTGTCGTCTTTTTTCATAACCTGGCGGATGTGCCGGAAAAAATGAATAATGGCCCGTCGGGTTTTTGGTGGAATCTGGTACATGGTAATTTTTATTTCCAGTCATTTGGTGGCAACCGGGGTTTACTGATCGCCTATGCCTTTCTGCCCTGGAGCGGGGTGATGGCGCTGGGTTATTGTTTCGGGAAATTATTTCACCGGGATACAGATGCTTTATTCAGAAAAAAAGCATTGGTTTATATTGGTTCATCGCTGATCTTTCTTTTCTTCATTCTCCGGGGCTTTAATAATTATGGCGATCCTGTTCCCTGGGCTGAGCAATCAAGGGGTAGCATATATACCATCATTTCTTTTTTTAATGCCAATAAGTATCCGCCATCATTAGTGTATTTGTGTATGACACTCGGGCCGGCCATTTTATTACTGGCTTTCATTGAGAATATAAAAAACAGTATAACCGGGTTCTTTGTTACCTATGGCCGTGTGCCCTTCTTTTTCTATATTCTGCATTTTTATCTGATCCACATTCTTTGTGTGATCGCTTTCTTCGCCAGCGGGAAACATGGCGTAGATAATATTGTATCGCCGGGTTCTCCATTCTTATTCAGGCCGCTTGATTTTGGTTATAGCTTGTGGGTCGTGTATCTCATATGGATAGCCGTGGTGCTGTCTTTATATCCATTGTGTAAAAAATATGACCGCTTTAAGAGTTCGCAGCAAAAATGGTGGACGAGTTATTTGTAGTCAGCAGTCAGCGGGTCAGGCAGGTCGTACCGGTCAAATAGCTTCACTGACTTTTATGACCCGTTTGACCGAAATGACCTGGTCTATTTCAATTTGCTTTTTATCTCCTGCAGTTTCAGCAAAGCTTCTACAGGAGTGAGACGGTTGATGTCAATGCCTTCCAGCAATTTTCTTATTTCATCAAAAGTTTCGCTGTGAGCATCGAATATGGAAAGCTGCATTTGCGGCAGTGAAAGATTTTTTACTTTACTATCCAGTTTCTGGCTTCTTGCCTCTGACATCTGGCCTCTTTCATCCACATGTTTGCTCTCTAGCTGTTTTAAGATATCATTCGCCCTTTCAATGAGTACCGGCGGCATCCCCGCCATCTTTGCCACATGGATACCAAAGCTGTGAGTGCTTCCGCCTCTTGCCAGTTTGCGCAGGAATATGATCTTATTCCCCACCTCTTTATTGGTGATATGATAATTCTTTACCCGTGGAAATTTTTCTTCCAGTTCGTTGAGTTCATGATAATGGGTAGCAAAAAGTGTTTTGGGCTGATGGGGTGACTGGTGCAGGTATTCGGCAATGCTCCAGGCAATGGAGATACCATCATAGGTGGATGTTCCCCGGCCGATCTCGTCCAACAATATCAGACTGCGCGGGGTGATATTATTGATGATGCTCGCTGTTTCGTTCATTTCTACCATGAACGTAGATTCACCGCCGGTAAGATTATCGGATGCACCAACCCGGGTAAATATTTTATCGGTCAGAGAGATCCTTGCATCACTGGCCGGCACAAAACTTCCCATATGGGCCATCAGCGTGATGAGGGCGGTCTGGCGCAGCAAGGCGCTTTTACCACTCATGTTCGGCCCGGTAAGGATGATGATCTGCTGTTCCGTTTTATTCAGTTCAAGGTCATTGCTGATGAAGGGCTCGCCGATCGGTAAATTTCTTTCAATGACCGGGTGCCTTCCTTCTTTGATGATCATTTCCTGGCCTTCATGCAACTGAGGTTTTTTGTATTGGTATTGCAAAGCATTATTGGCAAAGCAAATGATGCAATCCAACACAGCAAGTATGTTCCCGTTGTTCTGCACCGGGGCCAAATAATCAAACAGCTCATTCAGCAGTGCTTCGTATAACTGCAGTTCGATCTGTAATATCTTCTCTTCAGCCCCGGTGATCTTTTCTTCGTATTCTTTCAACTCCGGGGTAATGTAACGTTCTGCATTGGCTAATGTCTGCTTGCGCATCCATGCTCCGGGTACTTTATTTTTATGCGAATTGGTTACTTCAAGATAATAACCAAATACATTGTTGAAACCGATCTTCAAAGAAGAGATGCCGGTAGCGTCTGCTTCTTTCATTTGCAGCTGTGCCAGGTATTCTTTCCCGCTATGTGATATTTTCCGTAACTGGTCAAGTTCATCACTGACATGGCTGTTGATCATGCCGCCTTTTGCAGCCAGCGCCGGGGGATTGTCCACGATCTCTTTGAATATTTTCTCTGCGATGTAAGGGCAGGGATTCAATGCATCGCCTAATCTTTTTAAATATTCATTCGAAGAAGAAAGGCATAATTGTTTAATGAATTCCACCTGTTTCAACCCTCTTGCCAGGTGTAATACTTCTCTTGGGTTGATCTTTTTCAGCGGGATCTTGGAGACCAGTCGCTCAATATCGCCGCATTGTTTGATGGATTGCGATATCTTATTCCTCAGGTCAGTTTCTTTGATGAAGAACTCAACGAGTTCCAGTCTTTCGTTGATCTTATTGATCTCTCTCAGCGGGAAGACGATCCAGCGTTTCAGCAGCCTGGCCCCCATCGGGGATACGGTGTTGTCCAATACGCTTAATAAGGTATGATTGCCTTCGGAGTTGCCATACACTAGTTCCAGGTTGCGGATGGTAAAACGGTCCATCCACAAAAAATCATCCCGGTCTATCCGCTGCAGCGAAGTGATATGCTGCAGGTTGGGGTGTTCAGTATCTTTTAAGTAATGAATGATAGCGCCGGCAGCAGTAAGGCCATTCTTCAGTTCCTCCACACCAAAACCTTTCAGCGAATGGGTCTGGAAATGCTTCAGTAATGTATCAACCGCATAGTTATTATCAAATATCCATTCATCTAAAGTGTAAGTATATACTTTGGCGCCGAAGAATTCTTTAAAGATCTTTTGCTTATGCCTTTGAAAAACGACTTCCGCCGGTTTGAAACTCTGCAATAACTTATCGGCATATTCGCGGTCGCCTTCAGCTATTAAAAACTCACCGGTGGAGATATCCAGGAAGGCCAACCCATATTGGTCATTGTCTGCAAAGTGAACGGCGGCCAGGAAATTGTTGCTGTGATGTTCGAGCAGTTTATCATTGATGGTAGTGCCCGGTGTCACCATATCGGTAACTCCCCTTTTCACAATCCCTTTGGCCTGTTTGGGATCTTCCAGTTGATCGCAGATCGCCACCCGGTGACCGGCTTTGACTAATTTATGTAAATACGTATCCAGCGCATGGTGTGGAAACCCGGCCAGCTCTAATGTGGACGCAGCGCCGTTATTTCTTTTGGTCAATGTGATGCCGAGTATCCGTGAAGCTACAACTGCATCCTGCCCGAATGTTTCATAAAAATCACCGACACGGAACAGTAAGATAGCATCAGGATATTTTTTCTTGATCGCCCCATGCTGCTGCATTAAAGGAGTTTCGGAAACATTCGCTTTGGCCATTGACACGATCCCGTATTTGAAGGGAGGCGGCAAAAATAACGGGTTTGTAGGCTTTTTAAAAAGGCGGGGATTCGTTTCCGGTAATTGTGGAGAATTTCTTCCTGTTTCCCCTATAAAAAAAGGCAGTGAATGGCAGATTGGGTGAAATCGTAAAATGACTATGTGGATGACGGATACCACAGGGTGCTTTTTTATGTAACATTTTTTCTTCGGGCATCTATAGAGAAACTTAAAAGCCATGAAAAAAATTCTCCTGATCACAGGGATCGTACTCTCCTGTGCCCTTCTGAATGCCCAAACCATCTCCCGCAGCAGCGGGGATACCGCCAAAGCCGATGCAGAGATCACCAGCGCTACAGTTTATTTTGGGTACGGCGCCGAACTGACCCATACAGCAAAGGTCCGCAGCAGCAGTAATGTCAAAACGATCGTCATTAACCAGCTAAGTACGGCTATTGATGTGAACAGCCTGCAGATCAGTTGCCCGGAAGATGTGACATTATTGTCTCACCAGTTCAATCTCTTTTACCCGCAGCCGCCTGTAATCGTCAAAAACAGGGAGGTGGAAAAGTTAGAGGATAGCATCAAACTGACCGGCCGGGATATCAGCCGCATCCGTAATAGTGTGACCATTGAACAGGAAACGATGACCAAAACCGGCCTGCTCATTGAAACAACTGTGAGCACCGGCAGCAGTAACGGCAAACAACTGACCAGTGATGAAGTGATCAAACTGGTGGAGTATTACAACGCAAAGATCGAAAAGGCGAAGACGAATATTTTTAACTACAATCAGAATATTGATCGTGCCAACGAAAGGATAGAAGAGCTGCGCAAAAAGATCAATGATATAGCCAAAGGACTTGCTCCTGAAAAGCAGAAACCTTATGGTCAGCTGATCATGCAGGTGATCTGCAAGAATACCGGTGAGATACCTGTAGCATTGTCGTATTATACCAACAATGCTGGCTGGACACCAATGTATGATATCCGGGTAAACTCAAAGACAAATAAAGTGAAACTGGTGTATAAGGCTTCTGTTACCCAGAATACCGGTATTGACTGGAAAAAGACAAAGCTGACATTGAGTACAGGTACTCCCAATTTTGGTGTAGCTGCACCCATTCTTTCTCCCTGGTACCTGCAGTTATATGTCCCTGAATTGTATGGCGCTTTGCGCAGAAGTGCTCCCACTATGAATAATGCCCGTAACATGGTGCAATCGTTCAAAGATGAGAAACAATTAAATGAAGTGGTGATAGCTGCAGATGCGGATGGGTATAAAGAAGAAAACAAAACCATTGACCCGAGCACCTTGCAACAGTACACTACACTCAACCAGGGCCAGCTTAATACCAACTTTGAGATCGACCTGCCTTATGATATCCAGAGTAATGGCAGGATACACAGTGTAACGATCAAAGACCAGGAGATTGATTGCATCCTGAAGAATTATGCCATCCCAAGAGTGGATAAGGAAGCTTACCTGCTGGCGGAAGTCGCCGACTGGCAGAATCTTGACCTGCTGCCGGGCGATGCGAATATCATCATGGATAATACCTATATCGGAAAATCAGTCATTGATCCGAATACGACAGCGGATACATTGAATCTTTCGTTAGGAAAAGATAAACGACTGGCGGTAAAACGTTCGCTGGTGAAAGAGCTCAGCAGCCTGAAATCAAGCGGCGGCAGCAATAAACAGACATTCACGTATGAGATCACAGTGAAGAACAATAAATCAACGGATATCAATCTTTTACTGAAAGACCAGTACCCGTTGAGTACAATCAAGGAAGTAGAAGTGAAACTCGAAGAGGGGGGAGAAGCGATGGTAAATGAAGAAGTGGGTGTACTGACCTGGAAGATAGCCCTGAAGCCCGGGGAGAGTAGGAAAGTGAGGTTTACTTATAGCGTCAGGTATCCTAAGGATAAGAAGTTAGTGAATCTGAAGTAGGGAGACGCTTAACTTTTAGGAAGCCTTCATGGAAGCATGAAGGCTTTTTTGCTGGTAAGTCATTCAGGAAAGAAGTACTTTTGACTGTTAAGTTTTCCGTATGAAGAAGAAACTGCTGCCGGGTATTGCTGCTCTTTTCAGTATCCTCTCTTATGCACAGGTACTCACCTCTTCCAACCTGCCCATTATTATTATCAATACCAATGGCCAGA
Organism: Chitinophagaceae bacterium; assembly: GCA_016787135.1. Taxonomy (GTDB): domain Bacteria; phylum Bacteroidota; class Bacteroidia; order Chitinophagales; family Chitinophagaceae; genus VBAT01. Next base: position 31,619 of record JAEUVK010000183.1, read on the forward strand.
CCGTTGTGGATGATCCGAAGATCATGGCAGATATGGGTATCATTTATAACGGAGCCGGTGTCCGTAATAATGTGACCGACCCTTTTAATCAATATAACGGGAAGATCGGTATAGAGATAAGAGGGCAATCATCACAAATGTTCCCGATGAAATCTTATGGTATTGAATTATGGGATGCGGGCGGCAATTCACTGAACAGATCATTGTTTGGAATGCCATCCGAAAGCGACTGGGTGTTATATGCCCCTTATACGGATAAAACACTGATGCGGAATTTCCTTGCCTATACCATGTCGAATGAGCTGGGGCACTGGGCGGCACATTGCCGGTTTGTGGAGGTAGTGGTGAATAATGATTACAAGGGTATCTATGTGTTCATGGAGAAGATCAAAAGGGGAAGTGGCAGAGTGCCGGTTACCAAAATTGCCAACACGGATGTGTCGGGAGATGCTGTCACCGGAGGGTATATCTTTAGCCTGGATAAAGAGCCTAACGGGTGGTTCTCGTCTTACGCTTCACCTAATTCCACCAATGGGAACAGAAGACAATTCTCTTATGTTTATCCCAAACCCGAGAATATAGTTCAGGCTCAAAAAGACTACCTGAAGAGTTATGTGGACAGTTTTGAGAATGCGCTGGCGTCAAATGATTTCCAGGACAAATCAACCGGGGTAAGAAAGTTCGCTGAACTTGGTTCTTTCGTTGACTACTTTATCGTCAATGAGATCAGCCGTAACGTGGATGGCTATCGCCTGAGTACTTATTTCTATAAAGACAGGAACAGCAAGGACCGCAGGATCTATGCCGGGCCGGTATGGGATTATGACCTCGCATTCCGTAATGCCAACTATTGCAGCGGCAGTGACGTTACAGGCTGGGCTTACCGGTTCAATTATGTATGCCCCGGTGATGGCGCAGGACTCATACCATTCTGGTGGGACCGGCTGATGACAGATACGGCTTTTAAAAGCAATTTGCGTTGCCGGTGGAAGACCATGCGGCAGACAGTGACCGGTGATGCATACCTGTTTCAACTTATAGACTCAGTGGTGAACCTGACCGCTGAAGCCCGCCAGCGTCATTTTCAGAGATGGCCGGTGCTGGGTCAATATATATGGCCCAACCCCAACCCAATCCCTGCTGATTATAGCGGCGAGATAAGTGCTTTGAAACAATGGATATCCCAGCGCATGGCATGGATCGATAACAACCTGCCGAATGAAGGGAATTGCGAAGACTGGAAAACGAATACGCTAGGTACTATGATCGTGGATATTTATCCTAACCCGACACCCGGTAACGGAACGATCCGTGTGAAAACAAAGACTGTTCAGGATATCACGCTGAGAGTATTTGATGGAATGGGCCGGCTGGTTCATTCGCAGGTCATTCATGCGCTGCCTTTGTCGAATTTTATTTCGATAAAGGGTATGCAGGGCTGGCAAACCGGTATCTATTATTTTTCATTCAGTAATAAAGAAGGGGAAAAGATACTCAGGAAGGTATTAAAGTATTAAGGAGATATGCGAAAACTGAGCATGGCAGAACTAGGCCGTAAATCGGTGGAAGAATTCAAAGGATCGGATAAGATGCCCATCATTGTAGTGCTGGAAAATATCCGCAGTGCATACAATGTCGGGAGTGTGTTCCGGACTTCCGATGCTTTTTTGGTGGAAGCGATCTATATTATTGGCTATTCTGCCAAACCTCCCCATAAGGAAATAAAGAAAACAGCGCTTGGGGCTGAAGAAACGGTGACCTGGAAGTACTTTAAAACATCAGTGGAAGCTGTTGAAGAACTGAGAGTGCAGGGCTATAATGTGTATGCTGCCGAGCAGGCAGAAGGCAGTTATAAATTAAATGCTATTGGCTTTGAACCGGATGAAAAGATCGCCGTGGTGTTTGGTAATGAAGTGACGGGGGTGGAGCAATCTACGATTCACTTATGTGATGGTTGTATCGAGATACCCCAATTAGGTATGAAACATTCGTTGAATATTGCAACTGCGGCGGGGGTGGTGTTGTGGGAACTGGTGAGAGGACGGGTGTAGGATGCGCAGGATATACGATATTTGCAGCCCATGGTTTAAACCATGGGCTGCGGTTATTAAAATTTATACATGATAAAGGTCAGAAATTATTTATCACTCATAAAATTCTCCCACACCATCTTCGCCATGCCCTTTGCGATGATTGGGTTTTTTATCGGCATACCATATGAAATTGGTTATGGAGTTGGGCAGTGGAACCTTAATAAAACTGTTGGCTGGGCAGAAGACATAAAAAGAAGTGAAAGTATTACAAAACTGATTTCTCCAGATTCATTAACTGCGAAACTTCTTGAGGGAGAAGGTTCCGCTTATCTAATTGCGAGGTATTTAATTCTTGTCATTCTTTGCATGATCTTTGCCCGCAGCGCAGCTATGGCTTTCAACCGCTATCTCGACAGGCAGTTCGATGCCAATAATCCGAGAACGGCGATCCGGGAGATTCCGGCCGGGATTATCAAGGCGAACAGCGTCCTGTGGTTTACGATCATCAACTGTATTTTATTTATCGCCTGTACTTTTTTCATTAACCGGCTTTGTTTCTTTCTTTCACCAATAGCCTTGCTGGTGGTGCTGGGGTATAGTTATACAAAAAGGTTTACACCGCTTTGTCACTTAGTATTAGGATTAGGGTTGTCATTAGCTCCGATAGGTGCATATCTTGCTGTCACAGGTGTGTTCCACTGGCTGCCGATCCTGTTTTCACTGGCTGTTATCTTCTGGGTCAGCGGTTTTGATATCATCTATGCTTTGCAGGATGAAGAGTTCGATAAGTCGCAAAAACTATATTCTATGCCGGCATGGCTGGGAAAGGCAAAGGCGTTACGGGTATCTGAATTATTGCACCTGCTTAGTTCTGCTGCGGTGATCATCGCCGGTATATACGGAGGCTTTCACTGGCTATACTGGGCAGGGGTAGCCGTATTTGCAGGTATGCTGGTTTACCAGCATTCTCTTGTCAAACCCGATGATCTTCGAAAAGTAAATATTGCTTTTATGACCGCCAATGGCATAGCATCCGTGGTTTTCGCCATCTTTGTTATCGCCGATCTTTTTATCAACTTTTAACTCTAAACTCCTAACTCTACACTCTTCTTGCCCCGCATCCTCGCCATAGATTACGGACTCAAACGAACCGGTATCGCCGTTACCGATCCGCTGCAGATCATCGCCACCGGTCTTACTACGGTAGAGTCAAAGCAACTGATCCCTTTTTTAAAAGAGTATTTCAGTAAAGAGCAGGTGGAACTCATCATCATCGGCGAACCCAAGAACTGGGACGATACCGATACCCATGCTACGCCATTGGTAGAAAAATGTATCAAAGAACTGCAAAAGAATTTTCCTTCTATGGCTGTTAAAAAAGTGGATGAACGTTTTACTTCCAAAATGGCCAAAGATTCCATGCTGGAAATGGGACTGAAAAAAAAGGAAAGACGTAATAAGGCCCTCGTGGATGAGATAGCGGCTACTATCATGCTGCAGGAATACATGCGGCAGTTTTAAAATTCTTTATTGATTATCAGACGCCGTAAGGATACCTGCGACTGTGCATCTTTGACCGAAAAGCCTGATATCCGTACTTTTGCATCAATTTAAATTGAATGATCCTTCCTATTGTCGCATATGGCCACCCGGTACTGAGAAAAGTCGCCACTGATATCATGCCCGATCATCCGGGGCTGGAAAAACTCATCGCTGATATGTGGGAGACCATGTACGCCAGCAATGGAGTGGGCCTGGCTGCCCCGCAGGTAAATAAAGATATCCGCCTGTTTGTGATCGATACCGAACAGATATTCCGGTCAATGGAAGAAGATGAAGAATATGACTATCCTGATGCGCCGGGAATGAAAGCTGTCTTTATCAATGCTCATATTGTAGAATTGAACGGCGCCGAATGGCCGTATAACGAAGGTTGCCTCAGTATCCCCAAAATAAGAGAAGATATTTATCGCCAGAAAACGGTGACACTGCAATACCGTGATGAGAAATTTGAATCGCACATAAAGACTTTTACCGGTATCACAGCAAGGGTGATCCTTCATGAATACGATCATATTGAAGGGAAATTATTCATTGACCATATTTCGCCGTTGAAAAGAAAACTAATGAAGGGCAAACTGACCGATATTTCCAGGGGCAAAGTAAAAGTGGACTATAAAATGCTTTTCCCGGAGAAGTAAGCAATATGAAACGGCTTCTTCTTTTTAGTATTCTCCTCTTTATTCATTCTTTTTGTTTTGCACAGGAAGACTCAGCTGATAATGCAAGACTGGCGCAGATGATCAGTCTCTCGGAAGTAGTGGTCCGTAATGATATCAATGTGCCGAAATTCATGGAACGGGTGAAGAACGATACTACCTTTTATAAAGCATTCAGGAACCTTCGTGTTTTGGGGTTTACTTCTCTGAATGATATCCGTATCATAGATAAGAAAGGAAACCAAAAGGCATCCCTGTACAGTAAAACAAAACAGAGCAGGTCGGCCCGCTGCCGTACCATGCAGGTGCTGGAAGAAAATACCAGCGGCGATTTTTACGACAGAAAAAGGAATTATAATTATTATACGGCCGAATTATATGCCGGACTTTTCTTCACCACGGATTCAGTGTGCAATGAAACCAATGTTGTAAAAGGGGTCACCTTTACTGCAAAAGGAAAAAGCGGCATTGAGAAGAGCAAAGAGCAATTGAAAAAATTGTTCTTCAACCCCGGGAAAAAGATACCCGGTATCCCGTTCATCGGCAACAAGATCAACATCTTTGATCCGGATGTGGCGGAGTTGTATGATTTTACCATTGATCAGCAGGAATACGAAGGCCAGTCCTGTTACATTTTCACTGTCAAAGCAAGAGAGAATTTATCGCCAGATGATAAGGACAGGATCGTCATTGATAATATGACCACCTGGTTTCAGGCAAAGACGATGGAAGTGCTGGCCCGCAATTATGATATGAGTTATAAAGCGGGTGTATATGACTTCGATGTGCATATGGAAGTACAGATGCAGAAATTCGGCGAATACCTTGTTCCCAAGATACTTCGTTACAAAGGTAACTGGGATGTGATGTTCAAAAAACGGGAGAGGGGTGTTTTTACAGCGACATTATTTGACTTCAGGGAGTGAAGTATGAGGTCGGAAGTAAGAGGTAAGAATGATGGCTGATGTCTGACTTCATTCTTACTTCCGTCCTCAGATATTCGAACTGCCAACAGCAGAAGAGTACTTTCTCCATTTATCGATCACCTGTGCCATATCATCCGGTAATTCGGTATCAAAGAACATTTCTTTACCGGTATCTGGATGGGTAAAGCCAAGTGTTTTGGCATGTAAAGCCTGCCTGGGACAAATGATAAAACAGTTTTCGACAAACTGTTTATACTTGGCATAAACGGTTCCTTTTACGATCTTATCACCGCCATAGAAATCATCATTGAACAGCGGGTGACCAATATGCTTCATGTGTACCCGTATCTGGTGAGTGCGGCCGGTTTCTAAAATACATTCCACCAGTGTTACATATCCAAACCGTTCTTTCACTTTATAATGTGTGATCGCTTCTTTTCCGTGTTCGCCATCCGGATAGGCTTCAAATAATTTTCTCATGCGCATGTGCCTGCCTACATGGGCCACGATCGTGCCTTCGTCGTTCTTCAGGTCGCCCCATACCAATGCTATATATTGTCGCTGTATGGTATGATCAAAGAATTGTTTGGCCAGGTGACGCATAGCTTTATCTGTTTTAGCCAGTATCAGCAAACCGCTGGTGTTTTTATCAATGCGGTGGACCATACCAAATCTCGGAAGGGTGTCTTCTTTGAAGCCGGGTATCTGCTCTTTCAGGTACCAGGCAACTCCATTCAATAATGTGCCGCTGTAATTGCCGCTACCGGGGTGCACCACCATGCCGGGAGGTTTATTGACGAGCATGATGTGGGCATCTTCATATACCATGTTCAGGTCCATTTTTTCCGGCACGATCTCCGTTTCTTCCGGGTCCATATCCGAGTAAACAACGATCTCATCAAACGCTTTTACTTTATAATTAGGCCTTACTTCCTTGCCATTCACCAATACCATACCCGCATTGATCGCCTGCTGTAGTTTATTACGGGTGGCGCCTTCAATGCGGTTCATCAGGAACTTATCAATACGGTAAGGTTCTTGTCCTTTATCAGTTTTGAAGCTGAACCTTTCGTACAGATCGTCGTTATTCTCCTGAATTTCCGCATTATTATTCTTTAATTCTTCCTGCATAGCCTGCAAAGGTAATGGTTGGGTTTTTGTCGGTAAATTCGTGATTTCAATTATGGATAAACAGGAAGTTATTTTTAAAGACCTGGGACAGATGGACTATCAGTCTGCATGGGACTACCAGGAGCAGCTCTTACAGGAGAATGTAAAGATCAAATCAGCATTGCGGGAACTGGAGTACACAGATAATACCCGGGAAACAGGTACTTCCGCCCACTCACCACTCACCACTCATCATTACCTGTTATTTGTTGAGCATCCTCCTGTTTACACACTCGGCAAAAGCGGCAATATAGAAAATGTGCTGATCAGTGATGAGATGCGTACCATGAAAGGCATTGAATTCTTCCGTACCAACCGGGGAGGCGACATTACTTTTCATGGCCCTCAGCAGATCGTGGGCTATCCTATCCTGGACCTGGAGAAGTTCTATACCGATATCGGAAAGTATTTGCGCAATATTGAAGAAGTAATTATCCTGGTATTGGCAGAATATGGTATAGAGGCGGGGCGATCAGCAGGAGAGACCGGCGTATGGATAGATGCCAATAAGCCCGGTAAAGAACGGAAGATATGTGCTATTGGTGTACGGAGCAGCCGCTGGATCACTATGCATGGGTTTGCGCTGAATGTAAACACCGATCTCAGCTATTTTAATTTTATCATTCCCTGCGGTATCCAGAATAAACAGGTTACATCTATTGAAAAAGAATTAGGCGCTAAAGTAGGTTTTGAAGAAGCAAAAGAAAAGGTAAAACGGAATTTTGAAAAAGTATTTGAAGCTGAGCTGAGGGGTTGAAGAAAAAGGGAGCGAAAAGGGTTGTTGATTTGGCAATGAACTATTAGTGCCCGGAAGTATTGGGACAGTCTCTTTCTTTGTATTCTAAGCCTAAAATTCCTTTGGTAAAAAGAACTTATTCTTCTCTTTCAATTCCCCGTCTTCGTATAGTTCAAATTTAAACCAGCCTGATCTATAGAAGTTGGCTTTATCCAGTTTGAAACTTCTTTCTTTAATGTCTTTTAATTCAAAAAGCGGTTTATTGTCCTCTGTAAAAAATTTGATACTGTATTTCTTTTCGTCTTCGGGCAGTGTGATGCGGATATAGCCGTCTTTGAAAGTATAGACGAATTTAGAAGGAGACCACAGTTCTGTCTTTACAACGTTATTGTTACCAGAAACCGCGGGGCCGCTTATGGCATTGCTGGGAATGACAGGCAGGTTCAGGTTCAATTTTTCAGTAGCCAGCATTTCTCTTTTTACAAGAGTATCCCATGCCGGTCTTTTGGCATCGCTGAAAAAATAAACACCCTTGTCTAATAAAATATAAAGCCGGTAAAACATGTTTGCGGCAGGCGCCTTGGTATCTGCGTAACCGTTTTGCGGCAGGGTAGGGTCAGGAACGGTCAGAATAGTTTTAAAATTCTTAAGACTGTCGGATGACCGCTGTATGCTGATCTGTTTTACGTTATCAAATGTATTGAACCAGTCAATAACGATACGATCGTTACCCGGATTTTTTACAGAAAATTTCGGAAGCGTATCCTGGGCCTGTAGTGCAATGCAGGTGATGAGTGCGAATAAGGTGATTATGGCTTTATTCATTAAGATATGGGTCAGGTTTCGGATCATGTTCAATGATGATCAAAGATAATATTTGAAAACTGTAAATCTCAGAAGATTAACGTTCCTTTTTTCAGGGAGATATTTCCCTGCAGGCCGCCGCTGTGAATGATCAGCAGCCTGCTTCCTGCGGGAAAGAAGTGTTTTTGGGCAAGATCAGAGATCGCATAGAATAGTTTTCCTGTGTAAACAAAGTCGGAAGGGATATGGGTTTGCCTGTAAAACTCGTTCATGAACCCGATCAGTGCGGGTTGGTATTTGGCGTATCCCCCGAAATGATAGTCGTGTATGATCTCCCATTCTTTATTTTTTTCATTTGTCAATGATCTCACATTGTCTGCCAGTTCATAATTGTTTTTCATGACGGAGACCCCGGTCACTTTCTGATCAGGCAATGCAGCTTTGATCAATCCTGCCATCATCGTGCCGGTACCGACAGCGCAGCAGTAATGCGTGAAATCATTTTTAGTATGATCAAGTATCGTTGCCGCCCCCTCTGCTCCTTTTTCGCCGAAACCTCCTTCACAGATAAGGTAACTCTCATCATTCAGCAGTTCTGCCGGTACTTTTTTATGATGGTACTCTTCCCTACTGGTGAAATGCAATTGCATTCCATATTCTTTTGCTTTTAGAAGTGTATGGGAATATGATGGCGGCTCTTCCCCCCTGATGATGCCGGCTGCTTCTAAGTCTGACATTTTGCAGGTGGCAGCAGTGGCAACAATGTGATTGGAGTAAGCGCCGCCAAAAGTGATGATCCTTTTCTTTTTTTGCTCCTTTGCTTCCTGCAGGTAATAACGAAGTTTGAACCATTTATTACCGGAGATCACAGGATGAATTTTGTCAAGCCTCAGTACAGAGACCTCGATATCTTTTATGCCGGAGAATTGAATAGACCCGGTCGTTATATCATCAAATGCTAACTGCATGTGGAAAACAGGCTGGACTTCTTACTGATTTTAAACTATTTTCGTGCGCAAATTTAACACTATTATGAAGCCCACATTGGTAATACTGGCAGCCGGCATGGCCTCACGTTATGGAAGCATGAAACAGATACAGGGATTCGGGCCTGGCGGAGAAACGATCATGGATTATTCGATCTTTGATGCTATACGGGCGGGTTTTGGTAAGGTGGTATTTATTATACGAAGGGATTTCGCTGATGATTTCAGGAATATATTTGAACCTAAATTAAAGGGACGGATCGCTACAGAATATGTTTTCCAGGATATGGAAGGATTTACTGAAGGTTATACGTTTCCCGCCGATAGAAAAAAGCCCTGGGGTACAGCCCATGCGGTATTAAGTGCGGTGGATGTAGTGAAAGAACCGTTTGCGGTCATCAATGCCGACGACTTTTATGGTTCCAATGCTTTTCAGAATGCAGCTAAATTCCTGACAACAGATTGTTCTGCGAAAGTGCATGCCATTGTGGGGTATGATCTTCTCCGGACATTATCAGAACATGGCACAGTGAACAGAGGGGTGTGCGGGCTGGATGCAAAAGGAAACCTGGCCACCATTACAGAGCGTATCAATATTGCGAAGAAAGACGGAAAGATATTGTGCGATGACGGGCTGGAGCCTAAAGAACTTTCATTGGATACAAGAGTATCTATGAACTTCTGGTGTTTTGACCCTTCTTATTTCTCTTATACCCAAAAACTTTTCAGGGAGTTTCTGCAAAAACATGGCCAGGAATTAAAGTCGGAATTCTTCATTCCGATCGTAGCCGACCAGTTCATTAAAGAAGGCGGCAAGGTAGAGATCATTCCTACTACCTCTTCCTGGTTTGGGGTGACCTATAAAGAAGATGCGCCTTTTGTGGAGAAAAGCCTGAACGACCTGATCGCAAAAGGAGAGTACCCGCAGAGATTATGGAGCTAAACGATTACTGACCACTTTATATACAAAAGCCCTTTGCGTCAGCAGAGGGCTTTGTTCTGGGTATAGTTTGATAGGGTTAATCTCCTTTTACCATGAATACATAATCCTGGATCTTTTTTACCTGTTCCACTTTGTTCATACCGGTCAGGGTTGACCTGGTAGATACTTTTACGTTCCTGTATTCATCATTCTTCTTTATCTCGTCCACGGCATTGAAAATATATTTTGACTGGATGGCAAATACCGCTTCTTCTGCCTGGGTCTGCCTGGCACTAAGGATACCTATCACTTCGCCTTTGTGATTGAATACAGGGCCGCCGCTGTTGCCGGGGTTGGCCGGAACGGCTATCTGGCAGCTCAAAGTATCACCTTTGTATCCTGTCCGGGCACTCATGTAGCCTTCTCCGTAAACGATCTCATCTCTTGGAAAGCCAAGAGTGAATATCGGTTCAGCAATATCCGTGGATGATTTAGCAATGCCATAGGGCAGTGCTGCTACAGATTTAAACTTGGAATCATCTATTTTAATGATGGCTACATCTCTCAGGACATCCAGTTTCACCACAAATGCATTGAATTGCTGGCCTTTTACATTAAAGACCCTGATATTCCTGGAATTCTTTACTACATGGGCATTCGTGATCATCAGACCTTTTCCGTCAATCAGGAAACCGGTGGCGGCTGTTTTATATTCAATGGTTTTGTCAGCATCAGCCTTTGAATTCTTCTTTTTTACTTTATCGAGATCGTTCTGTAATAAGTCAGTTTTGACCTGCTGCACAAATAGGTCGCGGCTCAATTTTTCAATATCTCCCTTTATAGGTTTGGGGGATATGGACCATACCAGGCTGCTCAGTGCAATGGTAGTTATACCGGCAATAGATGCTGCAATAGCAGCCACTCTTCTATACCGTTTCCACAGGTAAACCACCCTGGCCTTACCGTTCAGTTTGTCTGCATGGATCTTACCCTGCTCTGACAGACCGGTATGCACTTCCTGCAATGCAGTCTTGAAATTCCTTCTTTCCCCAAACTGGTTCATCTGCTGCAGGAACAAAGTATGTTCTACCACCAATTGATCGATCGCCGGGTTTGTTTTGCGAAGGTTCTCAAAATAGAGCCTTTCATCCGGATTCATTTCCCCGCGGATATAACGTTCAACAGCGTCAAGGATCATTATTTCGTTATTATCATTCATCACCGTTCCCGTTTTTATAGTGAGTAAAAAATATTTTCTTTAACCGCATCAGGCATTTGTACTTCTGGGTCTTGGCATTCTCTGCATTGGTGTAGCCAAAACTGCCTGCTATTTCCTGCATATTCTTTTTTTGCAGGTAAAAAGCCTCAAGCAGGCTTTTGCAGGGTTCGCCCAGACTGCCGATCGCTTTTTCCATCATTTCAAACTCCAGGTTCTTCTTTTCGTGGTCCTCCACATCCTCTTCTACCGGAACCACATTGTCCGTGTCGCCGATCTCGCCATACCGGCTGGCCTGTTGTAATTTTTTTAACCACAAACGCCTGCTGACCGAATACACGTAAGTTTTGATCTGGCAGTTGAGTTCAAAATTGCCTGACCTCGCCTTTTCATAAAGAACTATCATAGCCTCCTGGAATATATCCTTAGCATCATCTGCCGATCCGTTGTTGTTGATTATCAGGGCCTGAACCATATTGTAATTCTCCCTGTAGATCGTTTCAACGGCCTTTCTGTCGTTCTGTGCCAGCCCCCGGAGCAAAGCTTTTTCAATGCCTTCTTGTGTCACTGTACCGTATTTAATACTTTTTTTTAAAAATAGTAACCCTCGGGCTGCCTGAAAAAAAAAGTTTAAAAGACCGGGTTACCTTTTCCTCTTTCAGGTATAAACAGCGAAATATTTCATTTAAACTCAAAAAAATCACAACAAATGAAAAAGCTTTTCATCTTATTGGCTGTAGCCAGCCTCGGTTTTGTAGCTTGTAACAATGACGCAACTGCTGATGACGCTGCTGCTAAAGCTGCTGATTCTGCACGTGTTGCTGACAGCCTTGCAAAAGTAGCTGCTGATGCTGCTGCTGCCGCTGATTCTGCTACTAAAGCTGCTGCTGACACTGTAAAGGCTGCTGCTGATTCTCTGAAGAAGTAATCATCTGGCGTAAGGAAGAACCTTCCAAAAGGTTTTTCTGTTGCCAGGCGAAAATAAATTTTCATATTGGCAAGCAATCGTTAGAGGCCATTCGCCGACAGGCGGATGGCTTTCTTTTTTAAGCACGGCGCTTATTGATATGCCGGCTTACTCCATTTAAATAGGTTACCTTTGCGGCCGCATCTTGAAATCTTAAAATTTATCAGTAAGTGATCACATTTGACGTATTAGGGATAGAAGAAGGTTTGTTGCATTCTATCCAGGCATTGGGATTTACACAACCTACACCCATACAGGAAAAGGCCATTCCTGTTCTGTTACAGGGAACAAAAGATTTTATCGGGCTGGCACAAACAGGCACCGGTAAAACTGCCGCTTTCGGATTACCGCTTCTACAATTAATTAATAAAGCAGACCGGTTCCCGCAGGCATTGATCATTTGTCCCACCAGAGAGCTTTGTTTACAAATAGCAAAAGACCTTGGTTCTTTCAAAAGTAAGAAGGAGCTCGTAACGGTCACCGCTGTTTACGGTGGTACTTCCATCACACAGCAAATAAGAGACCTGAAACGGGGAACGCATATTGTCGTTGCTACGCCCGGTCGTTTGATAGACCTGATAGAAAGAAAAGCGGTGAACCTGGAAAATATTCATTATGTAGTACTGGACGAAGCAGATGAAATGCTGAATATGGGTTTCAAGGATGATATTGAGTTCATTTTACAGAATACCCCCAACCGTCAGAGTACCTGGCTTTTCAGCGCTACTATGCCCCCGGAGATCAGGCAGGTGAGTAAGAAATACATGGACAAACCTTTTGAGATCACGATAGGAAAAGTAAATGCTGGTAATGCGAATATAGACCACCAGTACTATGCGACACAGCATGTGAACAGGTATGAAACATTGAAACGGATCATTGACTTTAATCCTGGCCTGTACGGCATCATCTTCACAAGAACAAAAGCCGATGCGCAGGAAATAACCGAATCCCTCATTCGTGAAGGATATGATATTGAAGCCTTGCATGGAGACCTGACACAGCAGCAAAGGGATAAAGTGATGGGCCGTTTCCGGGAAAAGAACTTGCAGTTGCTGATCGCCACCGATGTTGCAGCAAGAGGAATTGATGTACAGGGCATCACCCATGTTATCAATTATGAATTACCGGATGATACGGAAGTATATACTCATAGAAGCGGAAGAACAGGCAGAGCAGGAAGAAGTGGTATTTCGATCTCAATAGTTACTCCCAAAGAGATATACCGGTTAAGACAGATTGAAAAATTAGTGAATACCCGTTTTCATAAAATGGATATTCCTTCGGGTAAAGATGTTTGCCGTAAGCAATTCTTTCATTTTATAGATAAAATGCTGCAGGCCGATATCAGTCATGGAGAATATGAAGCGTACTTGCCGGCGCTAAAAGAAAAGTTTGCTTCAGTAGAAAAGGAGGAGATCTTACAACGGGTAGCGGCATTAGAGTTCGATCGTTTCCTTAAATACTATGAGAATGCGGCTGATCTGAACATGCGGGAAGAACGACGGGGCGAAAGAACTGAACGTACAGCGCACCGCGACACACAAGGTAGAAAGTTCGGAAGTGCTAACGGTAGCGGCTCTTACCAACGCTTGTTTGTGAATCTTGGAACAAAGGACGGCTTCTATAAAGCAAGTTTCCTGCAATTCATTCTAGATATGAGTGATCTGAGAAAAGATGTGCTGGGAAGAATAGACATGAAAGAAATGAATAGCTGGGTAGAGGTAGAGGCCGGGGCTGCAAAAAAAATGATCAGAGCAATAGATGGAAAGAACTACAGGGGGAGAAAGATCAGGATGAACGATGCAGAAAGCGGTGGCCGCAGAAAATAATTTTATACAAGGATTGATTTTATTTATCAATAAAACATATATTTGTTGCATGTCAATGATGAGAGCATTTTTTGGTTTTTACTTTTATTACTTCTTTTTTGGAAAGAGGCCGGGAATGCTTTTGTTGAAAACAAACTAAGAAAAAATAAAATCAACATAAAGGATCCCGGCCAAACGGCCGGGATTCCTGTTTTAAAAACATGAGTAAGAAAGTTTCTATACAGGGCTACGAAGGCAGCTTTCACCAGGTAGCGGCTCAACTCTTCTATGGGAAGGATGTGGAAGTGATCACCTGCGATACATTCCGCGAGGTAGTAAAGATCGCTGCGAATAAAAAAGAAAGCGATGGCGGAGTAATGGCTATAGAGAACTCTATCGCAGGAAGTATCCTTGCCAACTACAACCTGCTGCAAAAATCCAATCTGACTATCGTGGGCGAGGTGTATTTACAGATAAAACAAAACCTGCTGGTAAATCCCGGGGTGAAACTGGAAGACATCCGGGAGGTGCACTCTCACACGATGGCATTACAACAGTGCTATGATTTTTTGGATAAATACAAATGGAAACTTGTGGAAACAGATGATACTGCATTAAGCGCTAAGCATATTCACCAGCATAAGAGCAAACATGTGGCTGCCATCGCCAGTAAACTGGCGGCTGAATTATACGATCTGAATGTGATCGCCCCGAACATTCATACACTCAGGAATAATTATACAAGGTTTTTAGTGCTGCAAAGAGAAGAAGTTGCTGACAAAGTGCAGAACGCGGATAAAGCATCTGTCAATTTTCATACCGATCATTCAAGAGGAAGCCTGGCAAAGGTACTCACCAAAATTTCGGAAGGCGGGATCAACCTCAGTAAGCTGCAAAGCTTCCCGATACCAGGCAGTGATTTCAAGTACAGCTTTCATGCGGATATGGAATTTGATTCGGCAGAACAATTCGATCATGTGATTGAAACGATAAAGCAGTTGACGGCAGAATTGAAAGTATATGGTGTTTATAAAAGGGGGGTGTGGAAGTGATCTTAATTATGAAGGAAGCAATATGAATATACAAACCAGTAAAAGATTAGAAGGGATCGGGGAGTATTATTTCTCACAGAAGCTGCGGGAAATAGATGAACTGAATAAGCAAGGTAAGCAGATCATCAATCTCGGTATCGGCAGCCCGGATCTGCCACCGCACCCGGATGTGATCAGGGTGCTGCAGGAAGAAAGCGCCAAACAGAATGTACACGCCTACCAGTCTTATAAAGGTTCGCCGGTATTGCGAAAGGCGATCAGTGAGTGGTATAAAAAATGGTATGAGGTGGATTTGAATGCTGATACGGAAATATTGCCATTGATCGGCAGCAAAGAAGGCATCATGCATATCTGCATGACTTATCTCGATAAAGGGGATGAGGTGCTGGTGCCGAATCCCGGTTACCCGACATACAGAAGCGCCGTAAAACTGGCAGGAGGTAAATGTGTGGATTATATTTTGAAAGAAAAGAATAATTACGAACCGGATCTTGAAAAACTGGAGCAAAGGAAACTGGATAAAGTGAAGCTGATGTTCGTGAATTACCCGCAGATGCCAACGGGACAGTTGCCTTCAAAAGAATTGTTTAAAAAACTGGTGGCATTCGGGAAGAAGCATAATATTCTTATTGTTCATGACAATCCCTATTCTTTCATCTTGAATGAAACACCGGCGAGTCTGTTGAACATTGACGGGGCTGAAGATTGTGTGATCGAACTGAATTCATTGAGCAAGTCGCATAACATGGCCGGCTGGCGGGTAGGGATGCTTTGCGGCGCCAAAGAAAGAATTGATGAAGTACTGCGTTTCAAAAGTAATATGGACAGCGGAATGTTCTTACCCGTTCAGTTGGCTGCTGCCAAAGCTTTGTCTCTGGGAAAAGAATGGCAGGACGAAGTAAATACTGTTTACAGGCAACGAAGAGAAAAAGTGTTTGTATTACTGAAGCTGCTCAGGTGTAAGTTCTCCAAAGAGCAGGCAGGTCTGTTTGTGTGGGCGAAGGTTCCTTCAAAATACAAGGACGGCTATACGCTCAGTGATGAAGTGCTGTATAACTCAAATGTATTCATCACACCTGGCGGGATATTCGGCAGTGCTGGTGGCAGATATGTGCGGGTTAGTTTGTGTGCAGCAGTGGAAAAGTTTGAAGAAGCAATTAATAGAATCAAGAATGCAGGAGGATGAATTACGAACGTGACGATTCATACTTCTTAACTCATAATTCATAATTAGAATAATGGAAAGAAAAAGAATTGCGATAGTAGGAGTGGGGCTGATAGGCGGTTCATTGGCCATCCGGCTGCATGAGAAGAAGATATCATCGCGACTGATCGGTGTGGATGCGAATAAGGAGCATGAGCAGAAAGCGCTGGAACTCGAGTTGGTGGATGAAGTGATGAGTATTGATGATGCTATCGCTGCATCCGATGTAGTGGTGCTGGCCATACCGGTTGATAAATTGGTTGACCTGTTGCCGTCCATCATGGATAAAATAAATAACCAGGTAGTGGTTGACCTGGGGTCAACCAAATCACAATTAATTAATGCGATTAGCAATCATCCCAAAAGGGGGAGATATGTAGCCACGCATCCGATGTGGGGTACCGAATACAGCGGACCACAGGCGGCCATGCGTGGCGCCTATGAGAATAAGGCCGTGATCATCTGCAACCCGGAAGAAAGCGATGCCGATGCGCTGGAATGGGTAAAATATATGTATAAAAAGATCGGGATGCACCTGCTGGAAATGGAAGCTAAGGCACACGATTTGCATGCAGCGTATGTCAGCCACATTTCGCATATCACGTCGTTTGCCCTTGCCAATACTGTTTTAGAAAAGGAAAAGGAAGAACAGGCCATTTTTGAGCTGGCCAGCGCCGGTTTTGAAAGTACGGTTCGTTTGGCCAAAAGTAACCCGGCCATGTGGGTGCCGATCTTTATGCAGAATAAGGAGAATGTACTGGACGTATTGAAAGAGCATATTGCGCAACTGAACCGGTTCAGGGAAAGTATAGAGAAAGAGGATAATGAATACCTGCTGAAGCTGATCGGCGATGCGAATAAGATAAAGCGGATTATTAAATAGTCTGAACCATGATTTTTGGAGATTATTTTAATTAAAGAGATAAAAATATGGGGAAGGCTTGTCCGATTCATATAAACTATGAAAGCACGACAGAAAAAATTTATATCGAGAAAGTATCAGCCGGAATATACAGGTGCCTCGAATCGTGCATTTTTATTGACTTTATAACTTATGGTTGTGAAATTGAGGTTGAGGAAGCAGATGGCAAATTAACTTTTTTGGGTTTGTATAAGGAATCGCCGTTTGAAATTTTCAGGTATATATGGCCAAGGGAGATTGTTGAGTCAGTGCAATGTGAAAAAATGAAGAATAAAATTGTTGAAATCGGTGGTTATTGGGAAAGCGCTATGGGTGGCTTATTCTTTATTCACCTGCCGAAAGATAAAATTGACAGACTGGATTGTTTGTTTGAAATCCTAAAAGCTGAGTAGCGAACCGAACGATAAAGTGTGCGACGCAACAGGCGATGCCATAGAAAACAAATGCTGGTAACAAAAATTAAACAAATAATAAACTGCCCTTAAACCAAAGGGGTTAACTTTACAAACACGAATCAACAACAATGCAAACGTTAGAAAAACCGACAACAACAAGTCCTGTGCAACAGGCATGGAGCAAGCGGCCGCTCATTATCAGCGGGCCGTGCAGTGCAGAAACAGAAGAGCAGGTACTGGCAACAGCCCAACGTCTCGCAGCCACCGGCAAAGTGGATATGCTGCGTGCCGGCATCTGGAAGCCGCGTACCAAACCCGGCATGTTCGAAGGTATCGGCGCCAAAGGGTTGCCCTGGTTACAGCAGGCAAAAAAACTAACCGGCTTGCCGACAACCGTGGAAGTAGCTACCGGCAAACAGGTGCAGGATGCACTGACCTTTGATGTGGATGTGTTGTGGATCGGCGCACGAACAACGGTGAATCCTTTCAGTGTGCAGGAAGTAGCAGATGCATTAAGAGGTGTGGATGTGCCGGTGATGATCAAGAACCCGGTGAACCCCGATATGGAATTGTGGAGCGGTGCAGTTGAACGTGTAGCAAGAGCAGGTATCAAACAAATTGGTTTGATCCACCGTGGCTTCTCTTCTTATGGCAATGCTGAATACCGTAATGCACCCATGTGGCACCTGGCCATTGATATGAAACTGAAACATCCGGATATGCCGATGATCAATGATCCATCGCATATCTGCGGACGACGTGATATTTTACTGGAAGTGATGCAGCGTGCCATCGATCTTGACTATGACGGCCTGATGATCGAAAGCCATATTGACCCGGATAAAGCGTGGAGTGATGCGAAGCAGCAGGTAACACCGGAAGCACTGAAAGACATGCTAGACAGGATCATCTGGAGGAAAGAGGATGTGAATTCAGAGGAATACCATGCGGCGCTGGAAGCCTTACGTCAAAAGATCAACCACCTGGATGATGAACTGATGCAGATACTGGGGCAGCGTATGAAGGTGGCCGAAAAGATCGGGCAGTATAAGAAGGAGAACAATATCACGATCCTGCAGACCACCCGCTGGAACGAGATCATTGAAAAAGCATCTGTCAAAGCAGAGAAATTAGGGTTAAGCAAAGAGTTCATCACAAAGTATTTTGATGCGGTGCATATGGAAAGTATCAATCACCAGAAGAAGGTGCTGGATTCGTGAGTGGTATGTGGTGAGTTGTGAATGGGCCGGTAACATTGCTATTGTCAGCGTCCCTTGCTGTTTGCCCTTTGCAAAACGAATGATACACTTGTACTGCAGTAATGCTGATCGTCAGTTAAATTTAATTACTCTCCGCTGCGGCGGATCAGGGTATGAAGCATATCAATTATAGATTTTCCACTGCGACCACTGCTTTCTGGTTCGACGGCAGTTTTTCTTACCTGAAAAAGATCGTTGACCAGAAGTATTCTGTCATCATCACGGATGAGAATGTATATGATGCACACAGCAAAAAGTTCAATGGATGGAATACGATAGTGCTGAAAGCAGGAGAGGATTATAAAGTACAGGCTACTGCAGATGCAGTGATCGAACAACTGCTAGAGTTTGAGGCAGACAGGAAAACAACATTGATCGGGATAGGAGGAGGCGTGATCACGGATATTACAGGCTATGTGGCGTCGGTTTACATGAGAGGGATAAATTTCGGTTTTATTCCCGCTTCTTTGCTGGCATTGGTAGATGCTTCTATAGGGGGAAAGAACGGGATAGACGTAGGCGTATATAAGAATATGGTGGGAGTGATCAGGCAGCCATCCTTCATTTTGCATGATATGAGTTTGCTTGGTTCACTGCCGCAGCGGGAATGGGAGAATGGTTTTGCCGAGATCATCAAACACGCCTGTATCAAAGATGCGGCGATGTTCCGGCAGCTGGAAACCAATAATATCCCTTTCTATCAGAAGAATAAGAAAGCTATCAGTGACCTGGTGAGAAGAAATGCTATTATTAAAGTGAAAGTGGTGCAACAGGATGAGTTTGAAAAAGGCGACAGGCGTTTATTGAACTTCGGCCATACACTGGGACATGCTTTGGAAAATCAATATGAACTGATGCATGGCCAGGCGGTGGCGATAGGTATGGCCTATGCTTCTGTGATATCGGAAGAAATGACAGGGTTCAAAGATGCGAGCCGGGTAGCAAGGTTATTATTGCAATACGACCTGCCTACCTTTGCTGAATTTGATAAGCAAAGGGTCTTCAGTGTGATGAAAATGGATAAGAAGCGGGAGAAAAAGGAAATGAATTATATACTGCTGGAAAAAATAGGTAAAGGTATAGTGAGGTCTATCCCAATAAATAAATTGGAGAATATCATTAACGAATTACAATAGTGAAAGTAACTATACATCCATCCTCATTAAAAGGAACGATCCAGGCGCCTGCATCCAAAAGCTCTATGCAAAGAGCTTGTGCTGCGGCGTTGCTGGCAAAAGGGACGACAATCATTCAGAACCCCGGGCATAGCAACGATGATAAAGCGGCATTGGATATCATTCAGCGGCTGGGGGCGAAGGTGACAGAGGAGAATGGAGAATGGAAAGTGGAAAGCGGGGGAGTGGACCCGGTTGCTGATGAGATCGATTGCGGGGAGAGCGGATTAAGTATCAGAATGTTTACCCCTTTGGTCGCATTAAGTGATAAAGAAATTACCATTAATGGCTCCGGAAGCCTGGTGACAAGACCGATGGACTTCTTTGATGAAATATTGCCACGGCTGGATGTAAAGGTGAAAAGCAACGAAGGGAAATTGCCTTTGATCGTACAAGGGCCGCTGGTACCGAAGAATATTGAAGTGGATGGATCGCTGAGCTCACAGTTTTTAACAGGATTACTTTTGGCATATGCTGCCGCAGATGCAAAAGACGTTTCTATTAAAGTGAACGATCTTAAAAGTAAACCCTATATAGATCTTACCCTGGATGTAATGAAGCAGTTTGGTTTCAAGATCCCTGTCAATAAGAACTATGAAGAATTTTATTTTGACGGGAGAACTCATAACTCTGAACTCATCACTCACAACTATACAGTAGAAGGCGACTGGAGCGGCGGCGCTTTCTTATTGGTAGCCGGGGCTATCGCAGGCCCGATTCTCGTCAGTGGTTTGGATATGGCTTCTGCGCAGGCAGATAAAGCCATTATAGATGCATTGATGGCCGCGAATGCCGGGATGGCCATTGAAGCAAAAGGGATACGATTAGTGCCTACGGAAATGAATGCATTTGATTTTGACGCTACAGATTGCCCCGATCTTTTTCCGCCATTAGTAGCATTAGCTGCCTATTGCAAAGGAAAGACAAGGATAAAAGGGGTGAGCCGGCTGGCACATAAGGAAAGCAACCGGGCCATTACCCTGCAGGATGAGTTTGATATGATGGGTGTGACCATTGACCTGGAGGATGACATGATGATCGTACATGGTGGTAAAGGTGTCAAAGGCGCCGATGTTCAGTCTCATCATGATCACCGCATTGCGATGGCCTGTGCTGTGGCTGCATTGAAGGCTGACAGTGAAATGGTGATCGACAATGCGGAAGCGGTAAGCAAATCCTACCCTGATTTTTATGATCATTTGCAGCAATTAGGCGCTCACGTATCTTTAAGTAATAAGCTGAAGTTTCATGAATAGTTTCGGAAGGATATTTCGTATTTCTATATTTGGTGAATCGCATGGCGAATCGGTGGGCATTGTCATTGACGGATGCCCGGCCGGTTTATCATTGACAGAAGAAGACCTGCTGCCTGACCTGGAAAGAAGAAAAGGCGGCAAACAAAAAGGTACCACACCCAGACAGGAGGCGGATTATCCCATTTTCACAAGCGGTCTCTTTAATGGAAAGACAACTGGCTTTCCCATCACTATTCTTTTTGAAAATAATAATACCCGCAGCGAAGATTACCAGAAACAGCGGAGCATTCCGCGGCCGGGTCATGCCGACTGGGTGGCCCACCAGAAGTTCGGCGGTCATGAAGATTATCGTGGTGGCGGGCATTTCAGTGCGAGATTGACAACGGGACTGGTAGCAGCAGGGGCTATTGCCAAAAAAATAATGGCTGGTATCAGCATTCATGCAGCCGTTACAGAGATCGCCGGTGAAAACGACCTGGAAAAGGGATTACAAAAAGCCATCGATGCCAAAGATTCTGTCGGAGGAGTTGTGGAATGCCGTGTGAATGGATTGCCTGTTGGTTTAGGCG
The DNA here is from genome assembly GCA_016787135.1 of Chitinophagaceae bacterium. Taxonomy (GTDB): domain Bacteria; phylum Bacteroidota; class Bacteroidia; order Chitinophagales; family Chitinophagaceae; genus VBAT01. Next base: position 53,241 of record JAEUVK010000183.1, read on the forward strand.
AGCCCTACTTTGATTCACTGGAATCATCATTGGCGCATATCCTGTTTGCCATACCTGCGGTAAGAGGCGTTGAATTCGGGACGGGCTTCGCTGCAGCAAAAATGTTCGGCAGCGAGCATAATGATGCTATTGAAAGTATGGAAGGCAAGACAAGGACCAATCATGCAGGAGGTATTGTGGGCGGTATCAGCAATGGCAATGAACTGGTTTTTCGTATTGCCATCAAACCAACATCTTCTACTCCGAGGCAACAGAACAGCCTGAACTGGGATACCGGGAAGACAGAGGATTTCTCTGTGAAAGGCCGTCATGACCTGTGTGTGGCACTTCGGGCGCCTGTCATTGTGGAGGCAGCGACGGCTGTTACCTTAGTTGATTTTCTTTTACTCGAACAACATATTAAACGGGTCTTATCCTGACCTTTGCCATTATCTGACGATCATGCCAATCATTTATCATGTCACCACTTCTGTTGGCTGGAATGCAGCCAAAGAAATGGGGTATTACGAACATCCATCGTTAAAAGAAGAGGGTTTTATTCACTGCTCGCAGGAGCACCAGGTAGCAGGTGTATTGGAACGTTATTTTGCCGGTCAGGCCGGCCTGGTGAAACTGGTGATAGATACCGATAAACTGGCCAGTAAATATGTGTTTGACTGGTCGCCTTCTACACAGGATACTTTCCCGCATATTTACGGGCCGTTGAACGCCGATGCGGTGATCGACGTCATCGCTATATAATGTGAGTGAAAATAGCTGTTGAAAAATACTTATATAAGAGCGTACAGGCGTAAGGGTTTGCTGCTAATTTTGCGGCGTACCTGTTGCCGGGTATGCCACCACCATTTTACTATCTATGAATAAAAAAGGATCTTTGTACCCCGTCATTGCGGTCTTTGCATTACTTACTTTTCTGACCGCCTGCAATGGTGGTAAAAAACCTCCCTCTACCGACATCGCCGCATCTCCCGAGCAATTGGATGTAAAAGCAAAAGATATTATCAGGGAATTTTTGGAGTATGCGGGAAACAATAATGGTGATATGGGGGATTCTGTTATCCTGGCTAATATTTCCCTGCTGCAAACAGTATATGAGAAAAACAATTTTGATGCAATATGGAGCAGTAAAGAGGAATGGAAGCCACTCGGGGATTCAATAATGAGCCTGGTAGCAAATGCAAAGCTCTACGGCCTTTTCCCCGAAGACTATCATTTTTTACAGCTGGATTCTATCAATAAGCGTTTTATTCAGGACAAGTGGAGGGAGAAAGCACGAACGGATGCGGCCTTGTGGTCAAAAGCAGATCTGCTGCTTACGGATGCTTTTTTCAAAGTGGTAAAAGATATAAAGCTCGGGCGCCTGCCCAAAGACAGTATCACTCTCCGGAAAGATTCGGCACTTACCGATGAATTTTACCAGCAGCAATGGCAGGCCCTTCAGCAATCAGGGTCATTGTCGAACACCCTGCAGGCCCTGGAACCCAGACATCCTGCTTACATAGAACTAAAGACAGCGGTCAAAAGATTTTTAGACAGTGCTGTTAACCGGGATTTTACCATTGTTCCTTCACCCGGCAAAGATGCCGGATCAAGGGCCGTTTATAAAAAAGCGTTGCAAACCCGGTTGTATGAGGGAGGCTTTATTGCCTACGATAGTATCCCTGCTGATTCTGTTGCGCTGGCAGAAGCCGTAAAGAAATTTCAGAAGAAACAAGGCATAACGGTTGATGGCAAAGCGGGTGAAGGCACCCTGCGGATGCTTAACCTGTCAGATAAAGAAAAATTCGTCCGGATAGCTATTGCCATGGACAGGTATAAATCGCTGCCCGATACTATGCCTTCACGTTATCTCTGGGTCAACCTGCCTTCTTTCTCTATGCGTTTATGGGATAATGATACCGTGAAGATCCTCTCAAAGATCATTTGCGGCAAACCACTTACCCGGACACCGTTATTGACCAGCGCCATATCCGAAATGATCACCTATCCGCAATGGACGATCCCGAACAGTATTATTGTAAAAGAAATACTGCCGGGTATAAAAAGGGACTCTGCTTATCTCGCTAAAAAAGGGTATAGCCTGATCGACGGGGAGGGTAATGAAGTGGACCCTGCCGCGGTTGACTGGAAGAAGTACAGTAAGGGTATTCCTTACAAAGTGGTACAGGGCAGCGGGGATGATAATGCACTGGGTATCCTGAAATTCAACTTCAATAATAAATATGCGGTTTACCTGCATGATACCAACCAGCGTTACCTTTTCAGCCGGGAAATGCGGTCGCTGAGCCATGGTTGTGTGCGGGTACAGGAGTGGCAAAAGCTGGCCTATAGTATCCTTGAATATGATAACCCCGATGAAAAGAAATTTCAGGCAAAGGAAGATTCCCTTACAGTATGGCTGGAGCGTAAAGAAAAACACAGTATCGGTATCCGCAACCGGCTCCCGGTCTATATCAGGTATATCACATGCGAAGGAAAGGATGGGAATGTTGTCTTTTATGACGACATTTATGGCGAGGACAAATTCCTGAAAGAACGCTATTTTGCCGGGAAATAACCGGAATCATAAGGCCACCGGATCCGGTTCCGGCCGGGCGGGGACCATTACAATAACGGGTAAAAGAACACCCCTCCAAAACCGTGAATAGCAGGTAAATAATTTATTTTCGGATATTGAACATACCCGCTATTTTTGTCACGTTTAAACCAAACTATCGCTTTATGAAGAAGTTCCTGGCCGTTCTAATGGCTCTGTCTGCTTTTATCAGCTCTGGTTTTGCACAGGATGATGAAATAAGACCGGCTGCAGTAGGTATCAGTTTCTCCCTGACTGATTTTGCTACCGCTTCCCGTATCCGCACTACCTCTTTATCACAGGTACTCGGAAATAAAAGATGGGCAAAATTCAGGGAAATGTCCCCGGGTCTTGGTATCAATTATTTCAAAGGCCTGAAAAAACACATTGACTTTGCCGGCACATTAAATGCTACGTTCACTAGGTATCCTTTCCCCAATAAGGCCACACCTTCCAGCGACAAGTTCCTGCTTTCTGCAGATGCTACTATGAATTTTAAAATGTTCTCTGAGAAATACTGGGTGCAGCCTTATTTGATCGCCGGTCTTGGCGGACACATGTATGGCGGCAAATATTTTGGCGCTTATCTTCCTACAGGTCTTGGTTTGAAAGTGAATTTTTATGATGAGACCCATTTGTTCATCACTTCTCAATACCGCGTGCCTGTTACTACTGAAACGGCCAATTATCACTTTTTTCATTCCATTGGTATTGCCGGCAGGGTAGGGAAGAAAAAAGAACCGAAAGTGATCGAGCCTCCCAAACCTCCTGTTGACACAGATAAGGATGGTATCATCGACAGTCTCGATAAATGCCCTACTGTTCCGGGTCTGAAGAAATATGACGGCTGCCCCGTTCCTGATACAGATAAAGACGGTATCAATGATGAAGAAGATAAATGCCCGACTGTAGCAGGTTTAGCCCGCTATCAAGGTTGCCCGATACCTGATACAGATAAAGACGGTATCAATGATGAAGAAGATAAATGTCCTACCGTTCCGGGTTTGGCCCGCTACCAGGGTTGCCCGCTCGTAGATACAGATGGCGATACAGTGCCGGATGAAGAAGATAAATGCCCGACAGAAAAAGGTCTTCCTGAAAATAACGGTTGCCCCACCCTCGAACAGTTCAAGTTCGATGCCGGTAAAGTACAGTTCGTAACCGGCAGCGCTACATTGACCAAAGTAGCGATGGCCGAACTTGACAAAGGCGCTAAGATCATGCAGGAACACCCAACACTGAATGTATCTATCGAAGGTCATACTGATAACACCGGTACACCGGCCCTTAACCAGAAACTTTCTGAAAAGAGAGCAGCTGCAGTAAAAGCTTACTTAGTGAAGAAAGGCGTAAGCGCAGACAGGCTCACTACAACAGGTTATGGCCAGACACAGCCGATCGCCGATAATAAAACCACTGCCGGCCGTGCTGCCAACAGAAGGGTGGAATTCAAAATAGGTAATTAATACTTCGCTGAACGTTCAGCAATGCGATAAAGAGAAAGTCCCTGCAAAGGGACTTTCTCTTTTATATAGCACCGCCACTGCTCTAAAACCGTACATATTTTTTCAGTAGCTTCCGATCAGTTCCTTTTGCCCTTGCCTTCTTAGCCTGTCTTCTCAGGATGAATTCGAACAGGCTCATCCAGCCCGGCAGGTTGCTTTCGCTGATCTCAAATAACCAGGCCAACGCCAGTTTATCTTTTGGAAACCCGTTGGGTTTACACAGCCCGTCGCTGGCTAAGCCATAACCGATCTGGAGGGATTGCTCAAAACCACGGCTGGCAGGGCGAAGCTCAACCCGGAATGTACAGGGCTTCCCGCTGCGGTTGCGGAAAAGGTGATTAATGTTCGCTTCAGCCATCGCTGACTGGCCCGGCTGCAGTGTATGCATCACCTTTCCCAGTTGCACCTGCACTTCTCCCTGCAGGCAATCGAATTTTTCTGAATAGGTCTTATGGTAATGCAGGCCTACGCCGCCGCCATCGGCCAGTTCTACTTCCACAAGGGTGTATTCGCCGTTGGTATCTGCAGCGGTCTTCAGAAAGGTGACCGTGTCTTTCTGGATGGGGTTATATATTTTTCTTTCCATGATGGGATGATATACGATGTATGAACAGGAAAGGATTCAAAAGGCATAGGGGATATTAAGTAATGAATATTGGCGCCTGCTGATTTAATAATTTAGTCATCAGGTTATGTGAGCCCGCCTGGTAAAAGTAGTATTCATTTTCAAAAGGATTAATGACCGGTTGATGAACCTCATAGGTTTTAACTGGTGCCGGGTTTATTTTCACTGCAAAAAACAGAGAGCAATGAAAAAAAGCATACCCGCATTGATCTTTCTTGTTATCTGCCTGCTCTTTCTTTCTTCCTGCGCCCATGAAGGGACTACTGTAAAGCAATACGGTTTCTTTTCAGGGATCCTGCACGGTTTCCTGTTCATTTTTTCCGTGATCGGGAAATTGTTTGGGGTGGATACAGGCCTTTATGCCGTAAATAATACTGGTTTCTTTTACTGGCTTGGCTATCTTATCGGGCTGTTTGTCCTTGGCGGGGCAGGCTGTTCGTCAACAAGAAAAAAAACGAAGAAGCCGTTGAGTAGCAGCTAAACACAAACAATTCTTCAACCGTTTTATGCTTTCGTGTTTTTATTGAAGCAATAACCTGAACCCGAATACCGGCAATTCACCCTGCATGAAATCAAGGTCCTCTGACCGTTTGAAGCCGATGGCCTCATACATTTTCCAGGCGGTTTGCATGGCTTCGGTGCTGTGAATGATCACCTGCGAGAGATTTTGTTCTTTTGCTTTCTGAATGCAAGCTAACGTCAATGCCTTGCCGATGCCCTTGCCTCTTACAGATGTATCCACTGCCAGCAAACGGAAACCTGCAGCATTCTTTTCCTGCGTGGCCGTACCGCCGGAGCCATAATACTGCATATCGCTGAAGTAAACCACCGCTCCTGCAATATCCCCGCCGGGTGACACTGCAGCCAGCAATTCGGTTCCCGGTTTTTTCGTCAGTTCCCCGATATTCCGCAGCATCTGGTAATAGGCTGGTTGTTCATGTGGTTTGGGAAAACCATCCAGTTGTGAATACACATTTACCATCAGCTGGCCGATGGCGGCAAACTCTTCCGGCTGTGCATGGCGGATGATGTATTCCTGTGGTATCATGATAATAAACCTGCAGGCAGGTACAAGCGGTTATTTAATAGTCAGAAAAGAATAACGGAAACAGTTTTTTTCATTTGATTGAATGATGGGAGTATAGCATACAGGTTGTTAACTTCTTTTGATCAGTGTGGAATGGAGGTGTTTTACACGCCATTGCTTTTTTATTTTCACCAAAACTACTGTTTCCAGCCATTGTATCATTGTTTGCCTGCCCTCTCTGGTAATAGCCGAATTAAGCCGGTAAGTTACCCATGCCGTAGATTTATCCGTTTCGATATGAATGAAATCAAACGTGTTGGTACGCCTGAAATCGGCTGCCTGGTTCAGGGTGATCCCTTTCCTGATAAGGGTATCGATATTCCATACCAGTCCATATTCGTACAATGTAATATCAGGGGTGCAATAGGTTTTCAGGGCTGCTGAATCCCGGCCAGATAAGGCTTCAAACATTTTTACAACCGCCTGCTGTATTTTCTGCTGGTCTTTTGAAAATAGCGGCTGTGCATGCAAGACTATTGAAGCTAAAATTGCAATGGCCGGGAGGGTTACTTTTCTCATTTTTTTTTGTTTAATTTTTTATGGCGCCGTGGTGCGTGTCTCCACGCACCCTCATTGTATATTAAATTATCTCCCACAGATCTTTCAGAAAAAGGAAGTTCTTCTCATTCGATTCGTAATAGCGGGCGGATGAATATTTATAGTCACAGGGATCTTTTGCCAGTTGCCGGTGTTCTGCCAGCGGGTTCATGTGAATATACTTAAGTTTTTGTAAGGCCACTTTTCGGGAAAGCTGCAAAGCTTTGATAAGTTTTTAGTTTAGCCGGTTCTGGTGCGTGGAGACACACACCTCGGCTTCAGGGTGTGAACTGATTGTTCGCTACATCATTCAAAAATTTTATCAACCCGCTAAAATAATTTTTGGGGTCATCGTACTGCCCAAGATGCCCGGAATTTAAGGTTAGACTTCTTCCTTGTTGAACTTGTTTAGACATCCATTCCATATATTTCGGGTCCATAGTATCATATTTACCGCCAATAATTAAAGTAGGAACAGATATTTCTTTTAAACGATTTGATACGTCCCAATTTTTCAAAGTTGCATTTCCCGTCATTCCAAATTCGCTATAACCCTGCATATAAATGTAGATTTTCGGGTTAAGGTGAGAAAGGCCACGGTTTATAAATTCTGGCCATTCTTCCAATGGTTTATGCAAAACATGTTGTGTGTAATAATATTTCATCAATAATTCCGAATATCTCGGATTTTCAAAATCTCCTTTTGCTTCCAATGCAGAAATTTCTTTCCAAACTTCGGGGGGTAGTTGTGGTGCAAGAACATCTTTGGCGTATTTTTCGTATTCTGGTGCACTCGCCATCATATTTGTAATTATTAATCCTTTCAGGTTTTGCTGATATTTCAACGCATATTCCATTGCCAAAAGTCCGCCCCAAGATTGTCCGAGTAAATAGAAATTATCTTTATCGAGTTTCAATGCTTTCCGCACTTGCTCCACTTCTTCCACGAAATGCTGCGTTGTCCAGAGTGAGGAGTCGTTTGGTTTGTCGCTGTAATAGGAATCCAATTGGTCGTAATAAATATATTCGATGCCTTCATTTGGAAGATAGCCATCAAAATTTTCAAAAAATTCGTGTGTTCCACCTGGCCCACCATGAAGCAGTAATACTTTTATTTTCGGATTATTTCCCACACGTTTTGTCCAGACTTTAAAAGTCCCCTTCGGTGTTGAAATTGGAATCATTTTTATTCCACCAGTATTTTGGTCACCGCTATTTGAATAATCAAAGTAAGTGGATTTACTTGTCGAAGTTTTGTCAGTGGTTTTGGGTGATTGGTCACATGAAAACAAACAACTTGCAATTATAAGTGTAATAAAAAATATTTTCATTGTATCTATTGTTTTGGTATTTGAATTTTAGTGTGCCTGAAAAATAGCGTACAACATAGAAAACTTTGCGTTCGGCAGGGCATTTGAAAAATGTCCAGCCCGGAACTGCAACCGATTAAAGTTACAAAAGTTGAAAATATATTCTGTTGCTCATTCGTGTTCTGCCGGATATGTAGCTGATAGTAGCACTACGATGAGGATTTATTCGTCACCCCTGCTGACGCAAAACTGAATGTTGTACGCTTGTTTATCTCCAACGAACTAAATATTTCAGTCCCCAACTTTTTGAAACACTGTCAATTTGAATGTCAGTAAGGTCAATATGCAACAACTTATTGTAATTATAAAAGAACAATTTACCATGTCTAGTCGCCTGTGTGTCGCCTTGAACCTTTGAGTAAATGTTCATTTGAAAATATAGTGTGTCATTGAATTTTTTCCGATAAGCGTCCATTTCGTCGTAGAGTCCTGTAGTATCAGTGAGAGGTGTCACGTTTTTCCAAACATGCAGCGGTTCTTGGTCTTTGGGTAGGTCTTTTCCCGATTCCCAACGATTACCAAAAAAAGCATTGTACTTGTTTTTAGCTTTCATGTAGTCATCGATAATTGGAATGTGAAGTCTGCCCCTTAAATCGTTTGCCTTAACCCCATAATGCAAATTTGAGATACGATGTCTATTGTAGAAAAAGTCAAATATCAAGTAGGTAATGAATAGAAGTAAAATACCTCGCAGTATATATTTTTTCATTTTGTTGGAGTCGATCTAAATAGCGTACAACGCATGTATTGGCGCTATTATCAGAAACTACAAAAAAATCAAATACCTGGCTTTCAGGCAGATGATGTTATACATTTTGTATTTACAATAGCGCCAATACCCGATAGCAACCGAATAATAAGTATTTGTAAACGGTTGCACTCAGCAAATATCGTTTTGTGGTTTACTTCATACTTTACACCAGTTTATGCTCGTACGCATATTTCACCAGCCCGATCACACTGTTGGTGCCGGTCTTGCGGAAGATATTCTTGCGGTGGGTCTCTACCGTTCTTTCACTGATGAATAAAGCCTCGGCGATCTGTTTGTTGTTGTACTCTTTTTCTATCAGGCGCAGTATCTCTATTTCCCGGTCGGTCAGGTGGGCCTCTTCATTCTCTTTTTTGCGCTGGCTGGTGCGGTGCAGTTCGTTTATTACTTCTTCACTGAAGTAGATACCGCCGCCCGCTATCTTTTCCAGGGCTTTGATCAGTTCCTGCTTGCCGATATTCTTCAGTACATAACCGGAGATATCCGCATCGTTGATCATTTCATTCACCAGGTCGCCCTGCCCGCTCATGGAGAGGGCCATGATCTTTACAGCGGGATATTTTTCTTTTACCTGTCTGGCCAGCAGGTTGCCGGGCAGTTGCGGCATCATCACATCGGTC
>JAEUVK010000227.1 GCA_016787135.1 Chitinophagaceae bacterium
CGACTGCAGGAACCGTTCCAGCCTTGCGCTGCTATGCTCAGGCCCCTGTCCTTCATACCCATGCGGCAACAACATGGTCAAACCGCTCATACGATTCCATTTTTGCTCGCCGGAAGTAATAAACTGGTCAATCATAGATTGTGCAACATTGCTGAAATCACCAAACTGCGCTTCCCACAACACCAGTGCATGAGGATTGGCCAATGAATAGCCGTATTCAAAACCCAGTACAGCATATTCGCTCAGCAAGGAGTTAAATATCCTGAACTCGCCTTTTGCGCCGGGAATGCTGCTTAACCGGTTATAAGATTCATCGGTGTTCTCATCACGCAATACAGCATGACGATGTGAGAAGGTACCACGCCTTACATCCTGCCCGCTCATACGCACATCGTTCCCTTCCAGCAATAAGCTGCCATAGGCAAGCAGTTCACCACTTGCCCAATCCAACTTTTGTTCGGTCTGGAATAGTTTGACCTTGTCCTGTATGATCTTCTCTACTTTCCGCAAGGGTTTAAAATCATCCGGCCACTTCATCATGGCCTCAAACACCTTTGTAAAATTCTCATCACTGACAGCCGTAACAGGTGAACGGTCAAAATCATCTTCCGTTGCCCTGCGCAGGCTTCTCCACCACAATTCCGGCTGCTGGTAATGATAAGGCAATGGCTTTTGCTTTACTTCATCCAGTCGTTCCTGCAGGTCGGCCCAGAATTTTTTCTCCATTTCTTTGGCCAGCTCCTGTGCATCCGGTTCTCCATTCTCCAGCAGGAATTTAATGTATACTTCCCGCGGGTTAGGATGCTTATCGATCAGCGCATATAAATGCGGTTGCGTGAACTTCGGGTCATCCCCTTCATTGTGTCCATGACGACGGTAACACACCATGTCAATGAATACATCACTGTTGAACTGCTGGCGGTAACGGGTAGCGATCTCCGCACATTTCAATACTGCTTCCGGGTCATCGCCATTTACGTGCAGTACAGGGGCCTGCACCGCTGCGGCCAATGAAGTACAGTAATCAGAACTTCTGGCCTCATCAAAATCGGTGGTGAACCCGATCTGGTTATTGATCACAAAATGAATAGCGCCACCGACAGCATAGCCACTCAGTTTGCTCATTTGTATCAATTCATACACGATGCCTTGCCCTGCTACAGATGCATCGCCATGGATCAGTATCGGAAGTATCTTGTCATAATCCGATTGATACATAACATCTGCTTTGGCCCTGGAAAAACCAACCACCACCGGGTCCACAGCTTCAAGGTGCGAAGGGTTCGGCATCAGTTTCAAATGAATGGTCTTGTCATTCATCGTGGTCACCTCACTGCCAAATCCCATGTGATATTTTACGTCACCGCTGCCCATGGTCTGATCCATTTTCGCAGTGCCTTCAAACTCGCTGAATATTTGCTCGTACGTTTTGCCCATGATATTAGCCAGCACATTCAGCCGGCCACGGTGTGCCATCCCGATCACCACTTCCTGTACATCATGATCAGCAGCCGTATTGATGATAGCATCCAGGGCTGCAATAGTCGTTTCACCCCCTTCTAATGAAAATCGTTTTTGCCCGACATACTTTGTATGCAGGAATTTTTCGAACATCACTCCCTGGTTCAGTTTCTCAAGAATCCGCTTCTTTTTATCCAACGGAACGGGTGCAGAAAATTTCCTTTCCATCTCCGTGGTCAGCCAGTTTACTTTCTCCTGGTTGCTGATGTATTTGAATTCAATCCCGACATGATCAGCATATACTTTTTCTAAATGCGCCCAAATATTCCTCAACGTAGTGGGGCCGAGTCCTACTCTTTCCCCCACCTGGAAGGTCTTATCCAGATCCTCTTCGGTAAGGTTAAAGAAGGCAAGGTTGAGGTTGGCATCGCGGTCCCTTCTTTCACGTATAGGGTTTGTTCTGGCGATCAGGTGGCCCTTATTGCGATAGCCAAGTATCATCCTGTAAGCCCCAAGTTCTTTTTTCCAGTTGATGCCGTCAGCAGTTGCTGCCGGGGCGACGGTGGCCACAGGGGCGCCATTCCCGTTGGCGCTGATCTTCCCGCTGCCGATGGCAAAATCAAACCCTTCAAAGAACTTTTTCAGTTCCGGGTCCACACTACCGGGGTCCTTGACAAAATCACGGTAAAGGTTTTCGATGTATTCAGGATGAGAATTGGTGATATAGGAGAAATCCTTCATGAATCTGGCAATTTATAAGCGATTGGGGAGACAAATATCGCTTAAAAACTCTGAAAATCAGGGGGCATTTTGTCCGAAAAAGACACCCGGCAGCCTCCGGGAACGTTCCCAATTAAAATAGCTGGAAATTTGGTAGTTAAAGCACCCGGGCTTACCTTTGCCCTCCTTAAAAATTGATAGAAAATGGCTAATCATAGCGCAACAAAAAAAGATGTACGCCAGGCTGCCAAACGCCGGGAAAGAAACAAATATTACGGAAAGACCACCCGTAATGCTATCCGTGACCTGAAAGCGGCCAAAGGCAAAGAAGCGACTGAAAAATTCCCTGAAGTAGCGTCTATGATAGACAAACTGGCTAAACGTGGCGTGATCCATAAGAACAAAGCGGCCAACCTGAAAAGCAAGCTGGCTAAGAAAACAGCGGCTGCGAAGTAAATTGTTCCAATAAATTATTAAAAAGGCGTTCCTTACAGGAATGCCTTTTTTAGTTACCTCAGTTTACACGAAAACTATTCAAAGTTCGTTTTATAGCAAAAAGCACCATGAGATTTCTGATTTTCCTGATTTCATCCATGATGTTTTTAAATAGCTATGCGCAATCCATTCAAAGTATAGATGCGATTCGAAACAGGATAGACAATACAATTTTCTCAGATACTATAATTTTAAATCACTCTCGATACGATCATCTAAACCATGATGAAAATGAGGTGATTGGTTTTTTTCATAATGATTCGCTCTTAAAAACAATTACCCGATTAAGGACGTCAACACAGACAAAAACAGTCTATTATCAATATGCAAAAGATTTCCCTTTTTCGGTCTCCGGATATGATGGAACTGCCATTTATGCAAAAGAAATTGACACCTCAAATCCTTATTTCTTTAATGAGATTTATGCAAGAATAGATGAAAAATACTCATGGAATCATACCATATTAAAACAATCCAGTTCTACCAGACTCGATGATAGCGCTTCTTTAAAATTCAGATTATTGCTGAATAATTATGCATTTCCTATGCATTTAAAAAGAATATATAACCATTCCCGAAAAATCCACATTGTAGCACAACTTATTGAGGACAGCCTTGTCATGCAAGGAGGATGTGTTAGGAACCCGCTTGTGGCGCTAAAAATCAGAATCCTCAGATCGTCAGTTACGCTATACGAAAATAAAATTATATACATTGTAGTTGATGACGATTTAAGCAGTCAGAATCTTTCGGTCTTTAAAAACTTAAAGACGTTTAAAGCAACCGTAGCAATAGTCAACCCTGACCAATTTCATTACACCCCATGGTATCAGGACAATTATCGTGATCCTGAAAACAACAGGTTAATAGGAGGTGTTTTCTTTGGACGATACTTCGAACCAATTACTCAGAACCAATAATATTGGCAGTAATCCAGCAGACACTATTTTTGGGTTTCAAATTCAATTATGAAACTTCCCTTGGTCTTTCTGCTAATTATACCCTTGTTGTCGCCAGGTCAGATTCTGCCAACCAAATTCGAGCAATCCAAAGGCACCCAAACCCCTACCTACTTTGAGATCATTGACTGGTGGAAGAAATTAGACGAAAGATCAGGTAAGGTAAAGACGCTGGCAATGGGCATGACCGATGCGGGCTATCCTTTGCATTTGATCGTTGTTTCCAATAACGGCGACCACAATTTTGATAATATCCGCAAGAACAATAAGCGCATCATTCTGATCAATAATGGTATTCACCCCGGCGAGCCGGATGGCATAGATGCAAGCATGCTGCTGGTGAGGGATATTGTGGCCAATAAATATAAGATAGCCGACAATGTAGTGCTGGCCATCATCCCGGTGTACAATATCGGCGGCTGCCTGAACCGCAGCGTCAATTACCGGGTGGATCAGAACGGCCCCGAAGAATTCGGCTTCCGCGGCAATTCCCAGAACCTTGATCTTAACCGCGACTTCATTAAGTGTGATTCCAAAGACGCACGAGCCTTTACCGAAATATTTCATCTTATCAGTCCGGATGTATTCGTGGACAATCATGTCAGCAACGGCGCCGATTACCAGCATGTAATGACGCTGCTGACCACACAGCATAATAAATTAGGCGGCGTAATGGGAGAATACTTAGATAAAGAATTCGAACCGGCTTTGTATTCTTCCATGAAACAAAAAGGATTTGACCTGATCCCTTATGTCAATCATTTTGGTGACAAACCGGAGAATGGCTGGCCTGAATACTGGGACAGCCCACGCTATGCCAGCGGGTATGCGGCTTTGTGGCACACGTTTGCCTTCGTACCCGAAACCCATATGCTGAAACCCTATGATCAGCGGGTAAAAGCTACTTATGCACTCATGCAATCGTTCATTGAATTCACGGCAAAGAACAGTGAAACGATCAAAAAGCTTCGGGAGCAAACCAAACAGGCCGTGAAAACACAGGAAGATTTCCCTATTAAATGGGAGTTAGATAAATCTGCTTCAAAAAATGTCTTATATAAAGGTTATGTGTCTGGCTATAAAACAAGTGAGGTATCCGGTTTGCCAAGGTTATTTTACGATAGAACAAAACCGTTTGAAAAAAACGTCCCCATTTATAATTTCTATAAAGTGAAATCGGGGATCAAGAAACCAAAGGCGTATATCATACCACAGGGATGGTGGAAAGTCATTGAACTGCTAAAGCTGAATAAAGTACAAATGAGTCAGTTAAAAAAAGACACTGTTATACAAGTGCTGGAAACCAGGATACTTGAATACAAATCTGATGCACGTCAGTATGAAATGCACCATCCCAACAACAATGTTTCCATTAGTGTCAGCCCGGGTGAAATCAGGTTCAGTAAAGGCGACTGGTATATCCCGATGAACCAGATAGCCAATCGTTTTTTGATCGAAACATTAGAACCGCAGGCGGAGGATTCCTATTTTGCCTGGAATTATTTTGATGCCATACTCGGGCAAAAAGAAGGATACTCTGCTTATGCATTTGAAGACATTGCGGCGGACTACTTAAAGAATAATGCTGACCTTAAAACCAAACTGGAGCAACGAAGATTGACAGATACGGTTTTTGCCAAAGATGGAAGAGCACAGTTGAATTTTATCTATCAGAATTCCCCGTGGTTTGAACCGGCGTATATGCGCTATCCTGTTTACCGGGTAATGAAATAACAGGTCAGGTAACTTCAGTCTCCGGCACCAGCTGCGCCGGCTCAAATTCTTTTTCTGTAACATCGATCGCTCTGAAAACGGAACGGCCGATAAACATGCTTATTATCAATACCAGGATACTTAAATAGCCTACCTTATCATATTGAAATATCTTATGCGTGGCTCTGTCTGTATATACGATAAACCCGGCTGCCAATGAAGCAAGCCCCTGGCCTAATTGCTGAACGCTTCCATTAACACTCATAAAGCTGCCCCGCTGTTCCTGGGCCACTATCTCACTTATCATCGCCTGGGCCATGACTATCCGGCCGGTAACCGTCATAAACAGGATAGCAAAAAAGAGTAGTACAATGGCGAGGTGCATATCCGGCATATTGGTAAGAATCAATATCAGGACAAGGGAAAACAGGACAGACCAAATAAATACCGGGAGCTTACCCTTCTTATCTGAAAAACGACCGAGAAAAATGGCAGATATAAAAGAGGCGGTGCCGCCCGTCAACAAGATAAGAGGAATTTGTTCTTTGGTAAACCCCTTATTGAATTCAAGATACGAAGGAATAAAAGGGATCACCAGAAAATGGCCAAACATAAAGAGACATGAAAAAACAAGGGCCGATCGTTGTATGGGTATTGTTATGGTTTTTACCAGCGCATCATACCTGGAAGTGTTTTGCATCAGGCCCACATGACCTGTCATTTTTGGAATGAACCTGATCATTAAAGGAATCAATATTATACCCAGAGAACCGATAATAAGAAAAGGTATATGCCAGTTAAAATTAAAAAGATTCGTCAGGTAGAGTGATAAAGGAACTCCTATGACAGTCGCTACAGCAAAAGCGCTCATTACAGCCCCCATTGCTCTTCCCCTCCTTTTATACTCGAAAAGATCAGCGATAATTGAAAAGACTTGGGCACCCAGTATACCTCCGAATAATCCCGCAAATATTCTGGCGGCAAGCAGCAAACCATAACTATTGGCAAGGCCACAGGCTATAGTTCCCAATAAAAACCCAACATACCCCAGGATCAATGATCTTTTCCTGTCGAAACGATCGACCAGCAATGCTACTATCAACCCGGAAAAAAAAGCACTGATCGAATAGGCGGCAACAAGCATGCTGAATTGAAATGCAGATATATTAAAGTAGGGCATCAGGTAAATACTTAGCGGCACCATAACAATAAAATCAAGTATGTGCGTAAAATTTAGCGCTGCCAGTAGAAATACAATTATCCTTTCCTTTCCGGTCATAGTATAAGTTGGCGCAAATGTCGGAAATCTCCCACGCAATACAAAGCCGGGAAACAGGCTATCCGGCTATGGGCAAAAATTTCCGAATGAAAGATATGGTTATCTTTAACCACACAAACTAACGATCATGAAACGCCGTGACTTTATTAAAAACACTTCGCTGGCTACTGCAGGTATCACCATTCTTAACTTTCCTGTATTCGGTAAAATGGCCCCATCCAATAAAGTAATTCTGGCGGTGATGGGTGTCAACAGCCGGGGTGCATACCTGGCTGAATGTTTTTCCCAGCTCGCCAATGTGGAAATAGCTTATATCTGTGATGTGGAAGAAAAAGCCATTGCCAATGGGATGAAGCCATTTGTCAATGCTGCCAGAAAACCAATCGTTATAAAAGATATAAGAGAACTGGTCAATAAAAAAGATTTTGATGCGCTGGTCGTCGCCACTCCTGATCACTGGCATGCACCGGCAACTATATTAGGCGTCACTCATGGCAAACATGTATATGTTGAAAAACCCTGCGGGCACAATCCCTATGAAGGTGAATTACTGGTACAGGCGATGAAAAAGTATCCAAAACAACTGATACAAATGGGCAATCAGCGAAGATCAATGCCCAATTTAATAGAAGCGGTCAAACAGGTAAGAGAAGGCATTATCGGTAATGCCTATTTCGGAAAGAGCTGGTATGCCAATAACCGTAAGTCCATTGGTACCGGGAAAAAAATCCCTGTTCCGGCAACACTGGATTTTGAACTATGGCAGGGGCCCGCACCACGAAGGGACTACAAAGACAACCTGGTGCATTATAACTGGCATTGGTTCTGGCATTGGGGCACATCAGAGACGTGTAATAATGCCACTCATGAGTTAGATATGTGCCGCTGGTTCCTGGATGTTGATTACCCGACAAAAGTAACATCAGCCGGCGGACGTTATGCATACAAAGATGACTGGGAAACGCCGGACACACAGGTAGCCACTTTTGAATTCGGCAATACTAAAAACATAACATGGGAAGGAAGAAGCTGCAACAAGTATAATGTGGAAGGAGCCAGTCGTGGCTTTGTCATTTATGGAGACAAAGGAACACTGGTAAACAAAGGCAATGACGATTATACCCTCTATGATGCCGACAACAAATTAATAAAGGAAGTAAAGACCGGTGCAAACAATGACGGCACGAACACCGTAAGTGCGACCGGCAATCTTGATTTTTTTCATTTCAACAATTTTGTTGACAGCATACGTGGTAATGCAACCATTACCTCCCCGATTGACGAAGGGCATAAATCCATTTTGCTTTGTCATCTGGCCAATATCGCACAAAGAACAGGAAGAACATTGCATTGCAACCCGAAGAACGGTTATATACTTAATGATCCTGGCGCTATGAAACTGTGGAGAAGAGACTATGAGAAAGGATGGGAGCCGAAATTGTGATTTTTTTGGGGGTACCACAAATACAGTCACGGAACAAAGCGGAGAGCAAACTTATGCGGAGCGAATTCTATTCGGCAATTAATAGTTTGTATAGCTTATGCAGAAAAAAGATCAGCCAATAAAAATTTTTATCACAAGAGACATCCCTTCTATTGGAATTGATCTGCTTCGTGAAGAAGGATTCATGGTATCAGTCTGGCCGCACGACAGACCTATACCTTCTGATGAACTAATAAAAGAAGGAAAGAAAGCCAATGCCGTACTTTGCATCAGTACAGATAAGATCGATGATATATTCCTTAATGAATGTAAACACCTTGATATAATTTCCCAGTTTGCTGCAGGATATGACAATATCAATGTTGCGGAGGCTACCAGGCTTCATATCCCGCTTGGTTATGCTCCCGGCGCCATGAGCGATGCAACTGCAGATATAGCATTCGGGTTAATGATAGCCGTATCAAGAAAGTTTTTTTACATGCATAAAAGTATCATCAGAGGTGAGTGGAGCCATTTCCGCCCTAAGGCCAATCTTGGATTTGAATTAAAAAATAAAACGCTGGGGATATTCGGACTGGGAAAGATCGGTATGGAAATGGCAAAGCGAAGCAAAGGCGCTTATAATATGAATATCATTTATACCAGCAGAAAACCAAATGAAGAAGGAGAAGTAAAGTTACAGGCAAAACGGGTAAGTTTTGATGAATTATTGCGGCAAAGTGATGTATTGTCGGTCCATTGTTCCCTGAATCCGGAGACGAAAGGTATTTTCAATAGCCATGCTTTTTCAAAAATGAAATCCTCTTCCATCTTCATTAACACAACAAGGGGTCCCGTACACAACGAAGACGATCTGATTAAAGCCCTGAACACAAAAACTATCTGGGGCGCAGGATTGGATGTCACTAATCCGGAGCCAATGAAACCTGACAATCCCCTATTACAAATGGAAAATGTCGCTGTACTTCCTCATATCGGTTCAGCCACCATTGAAGCAAGAAATGAAATGTCGAGGCTGGCAGCTGTCAATATTATTGAGTTTTACAAAGGCAACAATATCCCGCATATCATCAACCCTGAAGTATTGAAAAAGTAACCGGTCTTTTACATTACCCGATTTATTTGAGCCTTCTTATCTTAATACTCCGGAAACTCACTTCATTGCCATGATCCTGCAGCAGGATATGTCCCTTTTTAGCTTCACCGAAATTGCTCCAAACTTTGTACTTGCTGATGGCTACCAGGTCGCGGTAGGCTTGTGAGCCCCTTTCATATTCCAGTACTTTAATACCATTGAGATAATGCTCCACATGGTTATTAGGATAAACAATGATGCGGCCGGTATTCCATTCGCCTGGATGTTTGATAAAGCGGGATGTCTTCTGTGCTTTGATAAGGTCATATAAAGAAGCCAGAGTACGGTTGCCTTCTCTTCCCATTTTGGCATCGGGGTGTAAGGTGTCATCCAGCAATTGGTATTCAAGCCCGATTGCTGAGCCCTGATTATTCTCGTTAAGTGTTACAAAGTATTTCACACCGCTATTTGCACCGGCGGTGAGTTTGAACTCGAAAGAGAGATCGAAAGCACTGAACTTTTCTTTGGTGACAATATCGCCTCCGTTGGTAGATTCTTTTCCTTCGGATGATAAAACTTTGAGAGTTCCGTCCTTTATCTCCCACCCTTTTTCCGGGAAATGATCTTTATAAGCACCTATCCATCCCTTACTGGTCTTACCATCAAACAATAATGTCCAGCCGTTGCTCTTTTCAAATGCTGATAAATTATTGGGGATAGCATTCATCACATAAACATCCCTTGGAAAAGCGGAAGGTTTCAGCCCTGATGTTTTGATGCGGATATTCTTCCAGTGTATCTTTCTGCCGGCCATATCAGGCCTGGAAATACTGTGCACCTGCAGCGCAATGAAGCCCTTCCGGTCAACTGTATCCACTATATAAGCGGCAGGAATATTATTCACCCATGTTTTAATATTGCTGCCAATACATTCGATTTTCACCTTATTAAAAACTCCATGCTTATATGCATTTTGACCAGCGGGATGCAGCATTAAAGGGTAGAGCCAGTCCCTTCTTCCCTCATCATATAAACCGCCTGTCCATCTTCTTGAAGAAGGATCTAATTCATACTGGTACCCGAAAACCTTTCCTTTACCATTATTTCCGGCCGGATCAAAGTGGCTTCGGAACTGTATCCCGGAATTGGAAGTCGTGTCCTCAATCAGTACTTCCAGTTCGAGAATGAAATCCTCGTATTCCTTTTCTGTTACCAAGAAAGTATTGGGGGTATTGGGAACCGTTATACCAGTGATGATACCGTTCCCGATAGAATATTCAGCGCTACCAGCCAGTTTTTTCCATCCTGTGAAGGTTTTCCCGTCAAAGAGGTTTGTCCAGTCACTTTTTGTATCCTGCCCATTAATCAGGGAAGAAATGAGGAAGATAAACGATAGTGAGGTAAGAAAGTACTTCATGTGGCGTCATTGTTAAAGATGCCACAAGGTAAAGGAAAAGAAGAAGCTGAGATGATGAGCATAAAAACAAAAAGCCTCTCAACATAAGTTGAAAGGCTTTTAATAAATATGGCAGCTACCTACTCTCCCGCATTGTGGTGCAGTACCATCGGCCATAAGGGGCTTAACTACTCTGTTCGGTATGGGAAGAGGTGAACACCCTTGGAAAAACCACCATAAAAAGTTTAGAGTTATGAGTTTAAAATCGGGAGTCAAATCGAGTGTGAGATAACTCTACACTCTTAACTCTTAATTCATAATTCTATAATAATGTCATATTGGGTTTGTTAGAAAGAATATCTAAATAAAAAAATTAAAGCGTACGGGCAATTAGTACTACTCGGCTTTAGTGTTACCACTTTTACACCTGTAGCCTATCAACGTCATAGTCTTTGACGGCCCTTAAAAGTAAACTCATCTTGAGGAAGGTTTCACGCTTAGATGCTT
>JAEUVK010000189.1 GCA_016787135.1 Chitinophagaceae bacterium
AGGTTCTTAACCGATGCTCATGACTTTACTTCTCTTTCAGGGAACCGTCATTCACATCGGCAAGCCGGAATCCCGACGTCGCTACGGCAATTTTAGGTTGACACAAAGAAGGCTTTACTGTGACATTAAATGAATTAGAAAACTTATAATCATCATTAAATAAATAATTCAATGAAAAAGTTTATACTTGAATATTTGACAGGATTAATGATAGTTAGTGTAATGGGTTGTGGAAATTCTCATAATAATAGTAAAATTGATACAACATCCAATCAAACTTCAACAAAAGAACCTAATATGACTACGCAAAAAATAACACCCTATTTGTGGGTAGAGAAAGATGCCAAAGCCGTAGCAGATTACTATTTATCCATATTTAAAGACGGTAAGCTGAAAGATTTTCGCAAGTTCGATAGTGAGGAAAGTGGAAATGATGCAGGCATAGAAACAGCTGTAATTGAAATAGCAGGAATGGAGTTTAGTATATTAGCAGCAGGCCCGCTATTCAAATTTAATGAAGCCGTTTCTTTTGTTATCAATACAAAAGACCAGGCTGAAACGGATTATTATTGGGAGGCGCTTACTAAAAATGGTGGTGAGGAAGGCTCTTGCGGATGGTGTAAAGATAAATATGGATTATCATGGCAAGTTGTACCAACTGAATATTTTGAATTGATACATAGCGATGATCCGATAGTAAGGGAAAAAGCAATGAAGAACACATTAAAGCAGAAAAAATTGATACTTTCAGAACTCAAATGAACAGCTATCATTATTTATGGCAAGTAAAACATAGTTTAAAATAAAAAAGAGAAAAACTGCCCATAACATGAACTGTGTAAAAAAAGGCATCACAAAAAAATAAAGCATGAATGAGTATGCTGACAGACATTCATCCTAAGCTGCCTATGCGTAACAAAAATGTGACCAGGGACTATTACATCAGCAAGCTGGATTTTGAAGAACCCGGTAATACAGATTACGACGGCTACCTGATCCTTCAAAAGGACAGGGCTCAGATCCATTTTTTTGAATTCAGGGAACTGGATCCCAAAGAGAATTACGGGCAAGTGTACATACGAACCAGCGACATTGACAATTTGTACCGGTCATTGCTTGCCAAAAAAATCAGCATACACCCGGCGGGTCACCTGCAATCCAAACCGTGGGGGCAAAAAGAATTTTCTTTGCTTGACCCGGACAATAATTTACTGACCTTTGGACAAAGTATTTAAAAAGAGACAGTGGCAGTAATCATCAGAAGGAAACCCGGGATAATATCTTTTGTGCCGGCAATACAGCCCGTGAAGGAATAAAAAGATCAATTTTCAATCTGAATACAGACCTATGAGCCTTTTAAAACAAATTGCCAAACATTTCAGGGAAGTTCATTTCGGTGGTAACTGGACAGCCGTCAACCTGAAAGAACAGCTGTCGGATATAAGCTGGCAGCAGGCTACCACAGAGATCAGTTCTTTTAATACGATCGCTGCACTAACCTATCACATCCATTACTATGTAAGCGCTGTGCTCAATGTGTTGAAAGGCGGGTCGCTGGATGCACATGACAAGTACAGCTTCGATCATCCGCCTGTACGGTCAGCAGAAGACTGGCAGCGGTTGGCAGATAAATTATGGGCAGATGCTGAACAGTTTGCAATGCTTGTTGAACAATTGCCCGACAGTAAACTTGATGAGAACTTCCTCGACGGGAAGTACGGAACCTGGTACCGGAACCTTGCCGGGCTTATTGAGCATTGCCATTACCACCTGGGACAGATCGTAGTAATCAAAAAGCTGCTTACGCAGAAAGAGTAATATTCCTCCTTAGCCGTATTGATCTTCCTGTTATGGCAAAAGTTGTGCTATGGTCTTTTCCGTTGCGATGATCTGGCTGCACTGTTTATTGACTAATTTTAGCCGTAGCAATACTATGCAATTATGAAAATTTGCGCCGCACAAATAAGACCAGTCAAAGGCAATGTACAGACCAATATTAACAGGCACAAAGAACTGATCGGCCTTGCAGTGGCCAACGGTGCGGATCTGGTCTTCTTTCCGGAATTATCTGTTACAGGGTATGAACCTGAACTGGCTAAAGAACTGGCAACTGATAAAGAGGATAGCCGGTTTGATATTCTGCAGCAGCTCAGTGATGAACACCGGATCATCATTACTGCAGGTATGCCCATTAAAAGCGAAATGGGTGTTCTCATTGGCATGATCATTTTTCAGCCTTATCAGCCACGACAGCTATATGCCAAACAGCACCTTCATTCTGATGAGTATCCCTATTTTGTTGCCGGCCGGGATAACGTATTTATAAAAAAAGACGAGCATGTCATTTCCTTTGCCATTTGCTATGAATTATTTGTGCCTGAACATGCTGCCCTTGCAAGCAAAAAAGGAGCGGATATTTATATTGCCAGTGTAGCCAAAACGCCGGAGGGGATGATGAAAGCTTCCCCAACCTTATCTGAGATAGCAGGCAGATATTCTATGTCCGTTGTTTTATCCAACTATGTGGGGCATTGTGATAATTTTGATTGCGGGGGAAACAGTGCTGCCTGGAACAACAAAGGGATACTGACCGGGCAACTGGATGAAATAAATGAAGGAATACTGATCGTTGATACGGATACACATGGAGTGACAAAAGAAGTATATGGTGCAGATCGAAGGTCTTTTATCTAAAAGCTTTTGTGTGCTGTCCTGTTTCATCCACCTCATTTGTTATTGAAGTATAAAACCTCATTTCAATAACATTTTAAATTTTGCAATTATGAACGAGTTTATGCTGATCTTCCGTCATATGGATGGCCAGAGCGTGGCGTCACCGGAACAGATACAGGTATGGATGAAGCAAACCATGGACTGGATCGGCGGCATTGCCGCACAAAACAAGTTTGTCGGTGGCAATGGTTTGCCATTTGATAATGCCCGGGTGGTAAAGAACGTACATGAAAAATTAGTGGTCACCAATGGCCCTTTCGGCGAGATCAAGGAAACACTTGGCGGGTACATTATTGTAAAAGCGGAATCTGTAGAGGAAGCTGTTGAATTTGCCAAAGGCAGCCCAGTGCTGCAAGGTGAAGGCAATACGGTTGAAGTAAGAAGGATAGCCAAAGGCGATGGCGTGCATTAAGTGAATCCGTCCCCCGCCTGCTCTTACAGTGCGGGGGCTATTTGTTTTATATGCCACAACAGGAATTGATACCGCATTTATTCAGGACAGAGTTCAGGAAGATAACGGCAGTACTCTGCAAAACTTTCGGTATCGGGCATATCGAAATGGCGGAGGATATAGCCGGTGAAACTTTTTTGGCAGCCCTGGAGACCTGGCCTTATAAAGGGATACCGCCTAACCCGGCCGCATGGCTTTATTCTGTAGCTAAGAATAAAGCCACGAATGTCGTTCGTCGCGACAACCTCTTTACCGGTAAGATCATGGCACAGATCAAAGAGCCGGCAGACTCCAATGAGGAGTTTGATATTGATCTGTCAGAACAGAATATCACCGACAGCCAGTTGCAGATGTTGTTTGCCATTTGTCATCTGTGCATTCCGAAAGAAGCGCAGGTGGGTCTGGCCCTGCGTATCCTTTGCGGATTCGGTATTGATGAGATCGCTCATGCTTTCCTGGCAAATAAAGAAACGATCAATAAGCGACTGACAAGGGCCAGGGAGAAACTGAGGAATGAAAAAATAGCTATTGAATTTCCCGGTGAAGAGGCGATCAATGAAAGATTATCAACTGTCCTTACAACGTTATACCTGTTGTTCAATGAAGGATATTACTCCGAATGTAATGACGCGGTATTGCGGGAAGACCTTTGCCTGGAAGCTATGAGGCTGGTGTACCTGTTGACGGAATATGAACTCACTAGCAGGCCAGAGGTTTATGCTTTGCTGGCACTGATGTGCTTTCATGCGTCCCGTTTCCCGGCAAGAAAGAATGCTGCCGGAGAGATCATATTATACGATGACCAGGATGAAGCACTCTGGAACCGCGAACTGATCAGCAGGGCCGCCCATTATCTTCATAAAGCATCAACCGGTAATACTATTTCAAAATATCACCTGGAGGCCAGTATCGCTTACTGGCATACCCATAAAGAGGATTCAAAAGAGAAATGGGAGAATATTCTGCAACTGTACAACCGTTTATTACAGACCGAATACTCGCCTGTCGCTGCGCTTAACCGTACTTATGCTCTTGCAAGGGCCAATGGCAAAAAGGAAGCTATCGCAGAAGCAGAGAAGCTGAAACTGGAAGATAACCACTACTATTTTGTTTTGCTTGGCGAGCTTTATACAGGGATAAATAATGTACAAGCAGAAAAGCATTTTCAGCAAGCGCTATCTATGGCACATACACAGCCTGACCGGCAAACCATTCAAAAGAAGATCACCATGCTATTTAACAAAAAGACCGCTTCACGATGATCCGGGTTCTATAGTTGTCGCAAACAGCCCTTTTAAAAGCCGCATTACTACCCTGCTTTTCGATGCAGGGATAATTAGTTTTACAGCATGATGATCCAATTACCCGTTCGCTCCGGGAAAAAAATAATGGGAACCGGTACGGCTGCCATAGGGTTGTCAGCCGGCGTTTCTTTCTTTGTCACTGTTAAAGCTGGTCGGGGTGGATAATATTTTTTTTGCTATTGGCAGAACGTTGTTACATTTGCTAACAGTGTTAGGTAAAATCATCATATGGGTATCACGGAACGCCGGCTGAGGGAAAAAGAAAAAGTACGGTCAGCTATTCTTTCCACTGCATGGCAAATGGTAAAGGAAGAAGGCTGGCAGTCCCTGTCCATCCGGAAGATCGCCGATTCCATTGAGTACAGCGTACCGGTGATCTATGATCACTTTGAGAACAAGGAAGCGATCCTGGCTGAATTTGCCAATGAAGGGTTCCGGTTATTATCGAAAAAAGTGCAACAGGCAAAAGAGAAGCATAAAGACCCGGTGAACCAGTTGAAGGCCATGGCGGATTCGTACTGGAACTTTGCGTTGAAGAACAGGGAATATTACCGGCTGATGTATGGCGTGGGAATGGCCTGTTGTGAAGGCGGAAGCCTGTGTGATAAGGAAGGGTTTGATTACTTTATCATGGAGGCCATAAAAAGAGCTATCCCGAAAAGTAAACAACCGGATGCTCATGTGTGTTTGAAGTATCATACTTTCTGGTCCATTCTCCACGGACTTGTTTCGATCAAGATCATGGAAAGCTCGCCGGTGTCCGGGGAACTGAATAAGATGGTGCTGGATGATGCCGTAGAAGGATTTGTGAAGAACCTTGCCTGATAACTATAGAGAAGCAACACCGTTTTCCTATAAACGTGTTACTACACCGATCAACGATCTTAACGTACGCTTTGCTGTAACCCATGCAGAAAACAAATGGCATTTTTAAAGAATGCCTGCCGGTCAATGACCGGTGAACGTATCATTGTGTAAAACAAATGTGCCCGTAAAAAGACAAACGTTTCTGTCCTTAATACCCTGTCCCGTTCGTCGGTACAGGCGGTATCCGGACCTCACGATCCATTGATTTATTAAAGAATAAAAATTGAACAAGATGATGACCGTTAAACCAACAGCCGTATTAAAAGGACAAACAGGTCTGTTTAGTATTGTGATCGCCGCTTTGGCATTGTACAGTTGTAATTCTTCTGCCGGTAATGGCGGCGGATATGAACAGCCACCCCAGGCATTGCCGGTGCTGACAGTGACCTCCATACCTGCTACTACTTACCAGGAATTCTCCGCTTCTATAGAAGGAAGCAAGGATATTGAGATACGCCCACAGGTGGATGGATATTTAGATAAGATCTATGTGGATGAAGGCGCCCATGTACGAAAAGGCCAGGCCTTATTTCATATCAATGACCGCCCTTACTCTGAGCAATTGAACAACACAAAAGCGATATTGGCTGCAGCAAAGGCGAACCTGTCGAACGCTGACATTAACCTGGCGAAGATCAAACCGCTCGTGCAGAACAACGTCGTATCGGATGTACAGTTAAAAACGGCACAGGCTGCCTATGATGCAGCTCTTGCAAATGTATCGCAGGCCGAAGCGATGGTACAAAGTGCTGCGATCAACCTTGGCTATACCACTATTTCTGCGCCGGTAGATGGTTATATCGGCAGGATACCTCATAAGACAGGAAGCCTTGTCGGTCTTGGTACAGCAGAACCGTTAACCGTTATTTCAGAGATCAAAGAAGTATATGCTTATTTCTCTTTGAGTGAAAATGATTTTCTCCGGTTCAAGGACCAATATGCCGGTAAAAGCATTGAAGAAAAGATAAAACAAATGCCGCCTGTTGAGTTAGTACTTGCCGATAACAGTGTGTATCCGCAAAAAGGAAAAGTGGAAACAGTATCCGGGCAATTCAACAATGGCATGGGGGCTATCAGTTTCAGGGCTGCTTTCCCCAACACAGATGGGTTACTCCGTTCAGGGAACACCGGCAGGATACGTATCCCCCACTCTATAGCGTCTGCTATCGTTATTCCGACAGAAGCAACATTTGAATTGCAGGATAAAGTGTTTGTATTTGCCGTGGCCGATAGTAATAAAGTGATGAGTTCGCCTGTCACTATCAGCGGAAAGAACGGGAATTATTATATCGTCGCCGGCGGGATCGAAGCCGGAAAGAAAATTGTTTATACAGGTCTTGACCGTTTGAGAGATGGCGCCATGATCCAGCCGGTTCCGATCTCCATGGACAGCCTGTTAAAAGTAAGACCATTGTAAGTATAAAAGGCCGGCAGACATATTTAACCAATCAACAGAAAATTCTTTCAGAATGTTAAGACGATTTATCGAACGGCCCGTATTATCTACGGTCGTATCCATCATACTCACTTTACTTGGGTTGTTGTCATTATATACATTACCCATAACGTTGTTCCCGGATATTGCACCGCCGACCGTACAGGTAACGGCAGCTTATCCCGGCGCCAATGCAGAAGTAGTGGCAAGGGCGGTAGCTACTCCCATTGAGGAAGCTGTGAATGGCGTGGAGAACATGACCTATATGACCTCTACCTCCAGTAACGACGGCTCCATGACATTGAATGTATTCTTTAAAGTAGGGACCGATCCCGACCTGGCAGCCGTGAATGTGCAAAGCCGTGTATCAAGGGCCACCAGCCTGATACCACAGGAAGTGGTGCAGGCAGGGATCACTACACAAAAGCAGCAGAACAGTATGATCATGGTGCCGCTGATCTACAGTAATGACAGCACGTATGATGAAACTTTTTTGCAGAACTATGCCAAGATCAATATCCTTCCTGAATTGCAGCGTGTACCGGGTGTCGGGCAGGCGATGGTGTTCGGTGCAAAGGATTATTCGATGCGGGTATGGCTGCAACCCGACCGGTTAACGGCCAACGGGCTTTCTACTCAGGATGTGCTGAATGCGATCCGGGATCAAAACCTGGAAGCAGCACCCGGAAGATTCGGGCAAAGCAGTACTGCATCATTTGAATACATCCTTAAATACAAAGGGAAACTTTCACAGAACAAGGATTATGAGAACATCATTTTAAAAGCATCGACAGACGGGTCGGTTGTGCGGCTGAAAGATGTCGCACGAATTGAATTCGGCGCTTTTGCATACAGTGCCAATACGCATATCAGCGGTAAACCGGGTATTGGTATTGCTTTATTCCAGACGGCTGGCTCCAATGCCAATGACATCCTTACAAAGGCAGAAGAGGTAATGAATAAAGCGGCAAGGAATTTTCCAAAAGGCATTGAATATTTCAATATGTACAGTGCCAAGGAATTTTTGGACGAATCCATTGCACAGGTACTGGAAACTTTACTCATCGCATTTGGTCTCGTGTTCCTGGTCGTATTTATTTTCCTCCAGGATTTTCGGTCAACACTGATCCCGGCCATTGCCGTTCCGGTTGCCATTATCGGTACATTCTTCTTTATGCAGTTATTTGGTTTTACCATCAACCTGCTTACCCTGTTTGCATTGGTGCTGGCTATCGGTATTGTGGTGGATGATGCGATCGTAGTGGTGGAAGCCGTGCATACAAAAATGGAACGAACGCATTTGCCGGCCCGGAAGGCAACCATTCAATCCATGAACGAGATATCGGGCGCCATCGTGTCCATTACACTGGTGATGGCAGCGGTGTTCGTCCCGGTGGGTTTTATGCAGGGACCGGCAGGTGTATTCTATAAACAGTTTGCATTCACACTCGCTATTGCGATCCTGATATCAGCCGTGAATGCATTGACATTAAGCCCTGCATTATGCGCCTTGTTCCTGAAGAATCCGCATAACGGGGAGAATGGTAAAAAGAAAAGCTTTGGTCAACGGTTTTTCAGCGGCTTCAATGCCGGTTTCAAAGCAACCACTGATAAATATGGTAAGGCCGTCGGCTTCCTGATCAAAAGAAAATGGGTTGCCATCAGCGGTCTGTTGCTGGTGTCATTCGCTACATTCTGGATGATGCGTAAGGCGCCTACAGGATTTATTCCTACTGAAGACCAGGGATTCATTGTGTATTCGGTCAACCTCCCTCCCGGTGCTTCACTGGACAGAACACAGAAAGTAATGAACAAAATAGATAGCTTGCTGAGTGAAGTGGAAGCTATTGAAAGACGTGGCGCCGTGACAGGCTTGAATATCCTTGCCAATGCAAACAGTTCTAATTATGCCGTGGGTTTCATCCGTATGAAATCGCCCGGTAAAAGAGGCGCTGTGAACAGTGTGGAAGGTGTAATGGGTATCATCAATCAAAAACTCAGCGTCATTACGGAAGGAAGTGTTTTTCTTTTCCAGTTCCCTACCGTGCAGGGTTTTGGTAATACCAGTGGGTTTGAATTCATATTACAGGACCGTACAGGTGGCCCGTTGGACAGACTGGCCGGCATGTCGTATGGCCTTATCGGCGAGCTGATGCAGCGCAAAGAGATCGCTTATGCTTTTACCACCTTCAGTACTGGCAATCCGCAATACATGGTGAACATCAATGAAGCCAAAGCGAAACAGTTAGGCGTATCAGTGAGTGAAGTATTGCAGACACTGCAGGTGTATTACGGAAGCAGCCTTGCATCAGACTTCAATCGTTTTGGAAAATTCTATCGTGTAGTGGTACAGGCCGACGTTCCCTACCGGGCTGATGAGTCTTCGCTAAACAATGTATTTGTCAAGAATGAACGTGGCGAAATGGTTCCCGCCAACACATTGGTGACATTGCAAAGAGTATATGGTCCGGAAACTGTGACAAGAAATAACCTGTTCAATTCCGTAACAATAAACGGAATGTCAAAACCCGGTTATAGTTCGGGTGATGCGATCAAAGCAGTACAGGATGTAGCAGCGAAATACCTGCCAAGAGGGTTTTCCTATGAGTGGTCGGGAATGTCGAGAGAAGAAATTGGAGCAGGTTCACAGACCAGCCTGATATTTATACTGAGTGTGGTGTTTGTATTCTTCCTGCTGGCGGCGCAATACGAAAGTTATATACTTCCTCTTGCCGTAATTCTGACCGTCCCAACAGGAATATTCGGAGTATTTGCATTCATCAACCTGTTTGGCATCGAGAACAACATCTATGTGCAGGTGGGTTTGATCATGCTGATCGGGCTTTTAGCGAAGAATGCGATCCTCATTGTTGAGTATGCGGTACAGCGGCGAAGAATGGGTATGACATTGGTGGCCTCTGCATTGGAAGCCGCGCAATTGAGGTTGCGGCCGATCCTGATGACATCCTTTGCATTTATTGTTGGCCTGTTGCCGCTCACATGGGCCAAAGGAGGTTCCGCATTGGGTAACCGCTCTATCGGTACCGGCGCTATGGGAGGAATGCTGACAGGGGTGATACTCGGTGTATTCATCATACCTGTATTATTTGTCATCTTCCAGTACCTGCAGGAAAAGGTCGGGAGGAAAAAAGAAACGACCGAAGTGCCTGACCTGGCAGAATAATTTTTTTGACAAGCATAAATAACGTGATCATGTTACATACTACATATAAAAAAAATTACCGCTTAATTTTTTTTGCTGCTGTTTTTCTTTCGGCCTGCAAAGTAGGAAAAGAATACCAGCGGCCTGAACTGGAACTGCCGAAGCAGTTCAATATAGCAAGCTTTGCCGATACCAGCAGCGTTGCCGATATCGAATGGAAGAATTTTTTCACTGATACCACATTACAGCGATTGATAGAAACCGGTTTGAAGAATAACCACGACCTGCTGATCGCCATTAAGCGTATTGATATGGCACGGCAACAGGTTACACAAAGCAGATCGTTGCAGTTGCCTGAAGTAAATCTCCAGGTCACCGGGCAGATCAGCCGCCCATCTGATAACAGTTTGAATGGGATCAGCCTGAATAGTTTTTTAGGGAAAAGTTACCTCGAGAATTATAATACTGCTGTCAACCTTTCCTGGGAAGCCGATATATGGGGCAAGATCAGGGGGCGGAAGGAAATTGTGCTCAGACAGTACTTGCAAACCACTGAAGCGGCCAGGGCAGTTCAGACACAATTGGTAGCGGATATCGCACAGGGATTCTATAACCTGCTGATGCTCGACAAACAATTGAATATTGCAAAAAGGAACCTTATACTGAGCGATAGTTTTTTAGTAGCTACCCGTTTGCTGAAAAATGCAGGATTGGGAAATGCACTGGCTGTGCAACAGGCGGAATCACAAAAACAATCAACAGCGATCCTTATTCCGCAATTGGAACAAAGCATCGCCATCCAGGAAAATGCGTTGCAGGTATTGAGCGGGCAATTACCCGGCTCTGTTCCACGCAGTGTATCATTGAATGATCTTTCTATGAAGGATGATCTTTCAACAGGTCTTCCTGTTGCAATGGTCAGCCGCAGGCCCGATGTACGTGCTGCAGAATTAGCGCTGATGATCGCCAATACACAAGTGGGCATCGCACAGGCCGATATGTACCCGGCATTGAACATCACGGCAGGCGGTGGACTCGAATCGTTCAAAGCCAGTAACTGGTTCAGTATTCCCGGTTCATTGTTTGGCCTGGCTGCAGGTTCTATGGCACAACCTTTATTTAAAAGACGTGCATTGAGAACACAGTATGAGATCGCCAAATTGGAAAGAGAGCAGGCGATCATTCAATTCAGACAATCTGTATTACGGGCGACTACCGAGGTTAGCAATGCATTAGTGCAAACGCATAAATTAAAACAGCAGGAACAGATAGCCGCAGCACGGGCAGATACTTTGCGCCAGGCTGTATTTAATTCACAGCTTTTATTCAGGAGTGATATGGCCAATTACCTCGAAGTGATCACAGCTCAGGGTAATGCCCTGCAGGCTGAATTGAGCCTGGCAGCTATCCGGAGACAGGAACTGGGGGCGATCGTAGAATTGTACCGTTCGCTGGGAGGCGGATGGAAATAAGGAGAATACCTGCCACTCATCCACCAGGTTACCGTTGCGGTGGATAAATGCGCTAACTTACAGGAAGCATTTCATGCAATAGTTAGTTGCTTATGAATAATCAGACTCCGCTTGGACCCATTGTGCCTGTATTGCCTTCGCAGGATATCGCGAGGGACCTGGCATGGTATAAAGAGAAAACAGGTTTTGAACAGGTGTTCGCTGATTCTATGTATGCGGTATTACAACGCAATGGCCTGTACCTGCACCTGCAATGGCATGCGGACACACCAGAGGATCCATTACTGGGCGGTTCAGTGATACGCATTGTCACCCGTGATGTCAGAGCCGTTTTCGAAGAGTTTGTAAAGCGAGGTACCGTAGCCCCGGATAAGCTGATACCTCAAACGGCATGGGGTACGAGTGAGTTTGGCTTTTATGACCTGAACCGAAATGCCATTTTCATTTTAGAGATATTGTCATAAGCTTTTTCCGGTATGGACTGGCTTAAAAAAATAGCGGAGAATATTGAATTGCATTCTGTGGAAGGCATCAGAGAATGTTTTGCACATGGTATTGATCCCAATGCATTGTTCCGAGGTGAGCCTCTTATTTACGAGCTGATCAGCGAATATACCCGGACACCCCGGTTCAAAGATTGTGTAAAGGCTTTTACAGATCATGGTCTTGCGTTCAATGATGAAGTATTGCTATCGGTTTTACTCGATGCTGCCGTCATACTGGAACGACAACTCGTGGCTGATCCCAATGCTGTTTCGAAAATATATACACTTCGCTGCGCTTATACTCCCTTGTATGAAGCAACGCTTTTACATATCTGTGCTGAATTCAATCATACAGCCTGCGCTGAAGTACTGGTAAAGTATGGCGCTGATATCAATGCCAGGGCGGGCATGGATGAAAATGGTTTTGGAGGTCACACGCCCATCTTTCATACTGTCAACCAGAATTCCAACAACTCAACTGACATGATGAGCTTTCTTCTTTTGCATAAGGCCGATCTTACAGTAACTGTTCCTGGTTTGATATGGGGCAAAGGATATGAATGGGAAACACTGATCCCGTCCGTTAATCCCATCAGTTACGCCATGATGGGGTTGCTGCCGCAGATGCACCGGAACGAAGTGACCATTTCAAAAGTGGTAACCACACTTTTGAAGCATGCTTATGGCATTGAGTACACGGCACGGAATATTCCTAATGCTTATTTGAACAAATAAAGAAGGTAATGCCTGGAATTATTTTATCTCTACCCTTTCACCGGTTCTCATAGCTTTATAAATCGCCTGTAGATATTTTACGTCCCTTCTTCCCATTTCACCCGGTACAGGTGTGGGTCGGTTATTCATGACAGCATCGGCAAAATCATCCATTTGTTTTGCCTGCTGGTTTACTTTTGGAAAATCCATTGGCCCATCGGAAGTAGCTCCTTTTTGACCAGAATAATTATACGCAGGGTTCACTTCAAACCATCCTTTCTCTGCTTCTGCCCGCAGGATATTCATGGAGTCTGCATAACTGGTTTTCCCTTCAGCAACGATGCCGTCTGGGAATTCAAACTGCCACGACAATGATTGTTCCACTTCCTTAAATTTTTCCATATCCGTTTTCATTCCTTCCTGTGCACGTACAGCAATCGGTTCCATACCCGTTGTATAACAACAACCCTGTATGCAATAGATGCCAAGATCCATCAGTGGGCCACCACCGGCAAGGTACTTCTTCAAACGCCACTGGGTCGGGTCCCCGATCGTAAAACCAAATCCTGCATTCATCTTTTTAATATTGCCATATACTTTCTTTTGCCCCAGTCTTGCCATTTCAAGATTGTACGGTTCGAAATGTAATCTGTACCCAATGGATAACATTTTGCCCGCTTCTTTGCAGGCAGCGATCATCTTATCGCAATCCTCTACAGTTATCGCCATGGGCTTTTCGCATATCACATGCTTACCTGCTCTGGCAGCACGGATCACATACTCTGCATGCATTGAATTGGGCAATACCACGTAAACGATATCGATATCCGCATTATCCTTTATATTGTCGAAGTTCTCATAATTGTAAATGTTCTTATCCGGGATATTGTAGCGGCTTTTCCATGTTTCAATTTTAGAAGGTGTACCTGTTACAATACCTGCGAGGTAACAATTCTCTGTTTGCTGAAGAGCCGGGGCTAGCTGTCCGCCTGCGTAGCCGCCTAATCCGACCAATGCGATCCCGGGTTTCTTTTTACTGTTTTGAGCCATAGCTGATGTTTTGTTTTGGTCACTGACTGAACTATTACAGGAGGAATATAAATGTACGCCGTTCATGGCCAGTGCGGCCATCCCTGCGTTCAGTGACATGTCATGAATGAATTGCCTGCGTGAATAGTGACTGGAGATGATCTTCCGGTTCATGGTAATGTGTTTTGCTGCTGAAAAAGGTTTCAGCGGTTACAAAAAACAGCAGTGATATACCGGCAAATCGAAAACTGAAAGTAAGAAATATTATAAAAACCGGGGAATTATTTATTTTAATGACAACTGTTAAACTACTTCTCCTTCCAGGTCGTAGTCATACGCTTTTGTGATCTTTACGTTCACGAATCCACCAACAGGAAGTTTTTTCGTAGAACGGATCACTACTTCATTATCTACTTCCACGCTATCGAATTCAGTACGACCTAAGTAACGGCCGGCTTCTTTTTTATCTATGAG
Source organism: Chitinophagaceae bacterium (assembly GCA_016787135.1). Taxonomy (GTDB): domain Bacteria; phylum Bacteroidota; class Bacteroidia; order Chitinophagales; family Chitinophagaceae; genus VBAT01. The sequence goes on from JAEUVK010000189.1 coordinate 14,128, forward strand.
TGTTTTGAAAACCTTACCGACCTTTTCCTGGTTCAGTTCAAAGGATATTTCCTGTTGCACTTCCATGATCTCCTGCGCCCTTCTTTCCTTTTCCTCCTGCGGTACATCGTCAGTCAATTCATAACCGCTGGTTCCTTCTTCATGAGAATAAGTAAAGATGCCGACGCGGTCAAAGCGTTGTTGTTGTAAAAATGTTTTCAGTTCTTCTATGTCATCCAATGTTTCACCGGGAAATCCTGCGATCAGTGTAGTGCGCAGACAAATACCGGGGACTTTCTCCCGGATAGCCGCTGTCAGTTCTTCCATTTCTTCCCGGGTGATCTGGCGCTTCATGGCTTTCAGCATATTGTTGGCGGCATGTTGCAACGGCATATCGAGGTAATTGCAGATATTTTCCCTTTGCTTCATTACATCTAATATCTCCAGCGGGAATTTGGAAGGATAGGCATAATGCAGGCGTATCCATTCCAGCCCTTTTACATCGGCGAGGCGGTTGAGCAGATCGGGCAACATTCTTTTCTTATAAAGATCAAGACCGTAATAGGTGAGTTCCTGTGCGATCAGCATCACCTCTTTCACTCCTTTTTTTACCAGTCTTTCTGCTTCCTTTACCAATTCTTCAATGGGTTTGCTGATGTGTCTGCCACGCATCAGCGGGATAGCGCAGAAAGCACAGGTACGATTGCAGCCTTCAGAAATTTTCATGTAGGCATAATGCTGCGGGGTAGCGAGCAGGCGTTCACCGAGTAATTCAGTTTTATAATCCGCTTCAAATTGTTTTAAGATCAGCGGCAGCTCCATGGTACCGAAATACGCATCTACTTCCGGTATCTCCGTTTCCAGGTTATTCTTATAGCGTTCGCTCAGGCAGCCTGTCACATATACTTTATCCAGCTTACCCCTTCTTTTCAATTCCACCTGGTCAAGAATGGTATTGATGCTTTCTTCTTTGGCTTTGTCAATAAAGCCACAGGTGTTCACCACCACGATGTTGTGATCCAGTTTTTTGTTCTCATGCACAACGTCAATATCATTGGCCTGCAACTGGCCGCTCAGCACTTCGCTGTCCACCATATTCTTGCTGCACCCGAGGGTGATGATGTTGACCTTATCTTTTTTAAGTGTACGTGTTTTCATTGATCCGCTGCAAATTAAACAAAGGTGCAAATGTAGCTCATTTTAGCGGCGCCACGTGAATAAAAACCCTGGCTTTTACAACAGCCTGGCTGTGTATGAATAATTTACAGTATATATTTACACCGAACAAACAGCATGGTCTCAATGCAGGCAAACACCGGTCATTCAAAAAAAAATTTCGTTTCTTCTACTACCCTGTTACTCTTCTTTTCTGCACTGCTCATCCGGTTGCCTTTCTTTTTCAGGGATTATATTGACGGGGATGAAAGCACTTTTATTTTAATGGGGCAAAGTGTGGCTGACGGTTACCTGCCTTATGACCGTTTATGGGACCTGAAGCCTCCCATGCTGTTTTACCTTTTTGGGTTGATCGAATATGTCTTTCCGCATTCGTTTTTCGCTATCCGGTTTTTTGGTGTGCTGGCAATATTTGGCTCTTCGATGATACTGCTGAATATCGCCAGGGCTGCCGGTATGAAGAATGGCCTTCTTGTTGCCTTATCGTATGTTATCCTCAGCAGCATGTTCGGCAGCGTACAAGGGGTCATGTCTGAACATATTGCTGTGTTCTTTATGCTGGCCGGGCTATTGTTCTTTATAAAAAATAAAACAGCGCTGAACCTGTTCATTGCAGGGATGCTTTTTGGCTGTGCGGTATTGTGTAAAATGAATTATGGCTATGCTATACCCGCCATACTATTGTACCATTTCATTGCCGGAAGACCGCAGGGTATTGTTGCACTGGTAAAAAATGCTGCCTGCACGGTTGCCGGGACCCTTCTCATTTTCCTGCTGGCGGCGTCCCCTTTTCTTATCCATGATAAATGGAAACTTTTCTTCGACTCAGTATTTCTGGCGCCATTAGAATACAGCAGGGCTATGCACATACCTTTTTTGCTAAAACTCAAAAAGACCTGGTGGGTGATCGTTGCCGTATCAGGCCTCTCTTTCTTTACTTTTAAAAAAACAAGGCAGAAATTGCCTTCATTATCCATCCTGATTGTACTGACCACGGTATATACTTTCTTTTCTACGGGAGCGGTCAACGGGCATTACCTGGTTCAGGTATATCCTTTCATAGCTATCCTTGTTTTTGGTTTTCTCATTCCAAAAGAATTTGATCCCTCTGTTCCTAAACTGGCCATTTTTGTTTTCCTGATCAGTGTAGAAAGTATGATCGAGTATTACCGGCTTGGCAAACATTATCATGAAGAAGGAACTTTATACAACGGCAGATCTGTCTATGCCAATAATGTACTTAAAGCCAAAGGGCTTGCCTCCGGGAAAATATTCTTCGCCGATTACCATATCGGGTACTGGTCGCTCAGGCAATACCCACTGACAAAAAGCACCACCCACCCTTCCAATATTATCCGCCCTTATCTATTCAAATACTTTGGCGCCGGAAACAGTAATTCCATGCAGGAATTGAAATACATTCTTAATGAGATAGGGCCTGACATCATTGTCAGCAAATATGATTACCTAGCCATGTTCAATAAAGGCACAGCAGAGAACCTTTATGCTGACAGTGTCATGGCAGATCGGTACAGGATCATACAGGAAGATCCTGTAAAACGTATTTATATCTGGCAAAAGCGATAAGGCATCATGGCTCGCATCGCATGTGCCAATATACGTCACCGGGCGATCACTTCAGCATTGGCCGGGGAAAACAATGGCAGGCAACGCTGGAGACCGAAAGGTTGTCAATAATAAACGGGTATGAAATATATATTCTGTGTGCTGGCTCTTATCCTTGTAATTATAGCCGGTTGCAACAAGAGTAGCTCATGCAATGCCGTGACCATCACGCAACAGGGAACTCCCTGCGGTCAATGGGCCATCAAAAAAAATGGAAATGTATATCCTGCCGACTCTATACCCGCTATCTTCAAAGAAGAAGGGATAGTTGTTTGTGCCAGGTATGAGTTGTACGAAGATCTGAGAATGTGTGCCTGCTGCGGAGGCACATGGGCAAGAGTACTCTCTATGACCTATCCGCCAGAGTGAATTACTTCGCTTCCAGGCTGAATAAACTATCCACGAACTCATGCTTATCAAAGACCAGCAGGTCTTCCATCTTTTCCCCTACGCCAATAAACTTGACCGGTATCTTGAATTGATTGGCGATAGCCAGCACCACTCCCCCTTTGGCGGTTCCGTCTAGCTTGGTAATGGTAAGCGCCGTCACATCAGTAGCAGCCGTAAATTGCCTGGCCTGTTCCAATGCATTTTGCCCTGTTGACCCGTCAAGCACCAGCATCACTTCATGCGGGGCATCGGGTATCACTTTTTGTATCACCCGTTTAATCTTACTGAGCTCTTCCATCAGGTGGGCCTTGTTATGCAGTCGGCCTGCTGTATCTATCAATACGATGTCGCTTTGTTTGGCAACAGCGCTTTGTACCGTATCAAACGCTACAGCGGCAGGATCGGAACCCATCGCCTGTTTCACGATCGGCACTCCTGTCCGCTCACTCCAGATGGTCAACTGGTCAACGGCAGCGGCGCGGAAGGTATCGGCAGCACCAAGCAAAACACTCTTTCCTGCCTTCTTAAAATTATAGGCCAGCTTGCCGATCGTTGTGGTCTTGCCCACACCGTTCACTCCCACTACCAGTATCACATAAGGCTTTGCCGGCAACTCAGAATGAAAATCATAACTATTTGATTCCTGGGCGTCCACGAGTAATGTCTCAATTTCTTCCTGCAACATCTTATTCAGCTCGGATGAATTGAGGTACTTGTCCTTTGACACCCGTTTTTCTATCCGATCAATGATCTTTACCGTCGTATCGATCCCTACATCGGCCCCTACCAATGCTTCTTCCAGGTTATCGAGTACTTCTTCATCTACGGTACTCTTACCGGCAATCGCTTTGGTGATCTTGGCAAAGAAACCTTCCTTGGTCTTTTGCAGGCCCTGGTCAAGGCTTTCCTTTTCTTTTTTGCCGAACAGTTTATTGAATAGTCCCATAAAAGATAATCATTGTGGTCATACAGGTCAAACGAGTCAAACGGGGTCATATAAGTCATTACCCGTATGACCTGAATGACTTATTTGACTTCTTTGCTCAAAAACAGAAAAGCTGCCACTAATGTATAGCAGCAGCTTCAAATATCAGATTTTCGCCTTCAAGGGGACGAGAGGGTAATTATTTCTGGGCAAGGAACTCTTTTACTTTATCCTTGTGAACCATCTGCTCTTTAAACGTATAAGCGCCGGACTTAGGGCTGCGCACAGCTTTGATCACTTTGGTATAGTTCTTTGCTTCTGCTGCCAGCTTTGGGTCTTTCTTGATCGCGGTTTTAGCTGCTTTTGCCATGGTAATACGATTTGAAAATTTGGAAATTAGCCGATGTGATGAGGAAGATCATTTTCAAATCTCCCCATCCGCACATCTTCAAATTATTTGATCTCTTTGTGAACGGTCATCTTCTTCAGGATCGGGTTGTATTTTTTCAACTCCATCCTTTCAGGATTGTTCTTTTTGTTCTTTACCGTGATATAACGGCTGGTGCCGGGCTGACCACTGTTCTTGTGTTCAGTACATTCCAGAATTACCTGTACACGGTTTCCTTTCTTTGCCATTTTATTTCGCTTTTAGACTATTAAATGTGTTGACCCTGTGCCCTCAGTTCCTTTACTACATTATACAATCCCCTTTTATTGATGGTACGGATAGCATCCGTGGTCAACTTCAGGGTGATCCATTTGTCTTCTTCGGGCAGGTAAAAACGTTTTTTCTGCAGGTTGGGCAGAAAACGGCGTTTTGTCTTGATATTGGAGTGAGAAACCTTATTTCCACCCACCGGAACTTTACCTGTAACCTGACATACTCTTGCCATGACGTTCGAAAATTTAGGACGGCAAAGGTAGGGATTCACAACGAGAAATAAAGAATAGAGAATGAAAATTTTAGGGAGAACTTCCATTCTTTTTCCCACAGCTGTTGGAAACTGCCCGAAAATATCCTTTTTGCTGGAAAAGAGAGGGTTGGGATCCCGATCCGGGTGCTGGATTCTTGATACTGGATGCCGGTAGCCCGGGCAGACGGTCTTTTACCCTGCCCGGGTCAAAAAAGGACATTTCTTAAGCACGATGAAAAAGGGATGTTCCGCTCGTATTTCGCGGACCGAAACTGGCGTCATATGCTTTCGACCACGAGTGATGTTAATCTTCTCTCCTATTTTGTAAACAATAATAACTTTAGCCCATGAGTCTTTTGGGTAATCTTGTCTGGCTGGTATTCGGCGGTTTGTTTGCCGCTATCGGCTACTTCGTGGGCGGTTTGGTTCTGTGCCTCACTGTTATCGGCATTCCATGGGGACTGCAGTGTTTTAAACTGGCAGGTCTCGTACTCTGGCCCTTTGGCCAAAAAGTGGTGAGTGATACCCAAAACACCGGTTGCCTCGCTATGTTCTGCAATCTCATCTGGATACTTTTCGGCGGCTGGTACACGGCGCTTATTCATATTATCATGGGCTTATTGCTTTCTCTTACTATTATCGGCATTCCCTGGGGCCGCCAGCATTTCAAGCTGGTCGAAATATCACTGATGCCTTTTGGAAAAAAGATCATGGATGCATAGTTGCTGTTTTC
>JAEUVK010000217.1 GCA_016787135.1 Chitinophagaceae bacterium
AACTGTCTTATCCATTCGAGGCGGGTTGTCCAAATCAAATTTGTAAGCGATGCTGGTAAGATGCCAGTAAATACGCAGCCGTTCTTTGAGTGAGAAATTACTGTAATCCCGCATGGCATCATCCGCCTCTTCAAAAGTCTGGATCTTGAAGGCCGTCTTGTCCATCCGGTATTTTTTGGGAGTTGCCATGTGATAAAAGTAGAGAAAAAATTACTTCGGCTCAGGTGTGTGTCGACCCACACCATGTCGATAGGGCAATGAAAGTATCAAATATTTTTTGACTACTTTTGTAAATGATAAAAGTCAGGTGTGCATTATAATGATCATGCCTAACTGACTTTTGAGGGAACTGCCCTCACAGTTGTAGACAATCAGAGAAGTAATACAGGTTATTTTCGTTTATGAGACTTATTTCATCTGTAAACTCATACAATTAAGCTGTCCTACTCTATGGCCTACTGTCCTTGCTAGCGGACAAAAATTTGAATGCCTCGCAAGAGGCATTTATTTTTATTCTATTAGTTCAACTTCCAAGTCAAGGAGACGTTTTATTCTTTCAACATCGGCCTTTTTTAAATCTTCTGGCAATTCAATCTTTACGAGAACGCCAGGTCTTAATCTCCAAGTAACTACATTGAGCTTGACACCTCCAACTTCTTTAACAACATGATCATTTGTATTAACACTTATCGACCCTGATATGGTCGGCTCATTCATAATTTCATTTTCGCTTTTATTTTCGGAAACAGTTTTTTTTGAAGAGGATTTTCTTGCTCTAAGTTTCGGAGACCAAGAATATATTGCTCTTGCATCAAACCCATATTTCTTGTAGTCTTCAACTGCTTTCTTTATACGTCCAAAATATACTGCTTGGCTTTGAGCAGATAGCGCCAAATCCTTTTGTCTAATAAACAATTCTTGCATGTGAGATAGTAGATAATCAATGTCTCTTGGCTCCTCTGGCAACAATCCTTTCTCAGCTACTCTAATAGCAATCAAAATTCCTCCGCCGGTATTTGAATTATACTTGGCTAATTTGACAGCCTTCTGCACAAACTCCACCAGATCCTGTATCTTATTTCGCTCACTCATAAAATTAAATTTAATTTCAAATATATAGTATTTACCATTAAAAATTCAATATTAAACTAATAAAAAGCAAATTGTTGACAAAAACATACTGTTAAATGGTAATTATATGTTGGTAATGTAAGTAAAATACAAAGATGGGTAATTTATTTTAAATGACTATTATAATTGACAATCAATACATTGAAAAAAATAAACCCCGGATCATCACCGGGGCTTTTGCATTTTTTCCTTTAATTTCTTACTTCTTCCTCCCATTCGCCTTCGCCAACTCCGCTTCCTGCGCTTCATTTCTAAACACCACTGTATTGTCAAATACGTCAACCAATACAGGGTGCGCCCGGTCAATATCACCGGCGAGTATCCGTTTGCTCAGTGCATTCACAATTTCCTTTTGTATCAGGCGCTTCAGCGGCCGGGCGCCAAACTGCGGGTCAAAGCCCTGCTCGGCAAGGAACTCCAGCGCATAATCGCTGAGCTCCAACTGTATGCCGCTACCGGTCAGCAATTTCTTCAATGCATCTAATTGTATCCTTACTATGCCGGCTATCTCCTTCTTCATCAGCGGGCGGAACATGATGATCTCATCCACCCGGTTCAGGAACTCGGGGCGTATCGTCTGCCGCAGCAGGTTCATCACTTCCACTTTGGCCTTTTCCGTCACATCCTCCACGTTCTTCTCCGTCACTTTTTCAAAATGTTCCTGTATGATGTGGCTGCCGATATTGCTTGTCATGATGATGATCGTGTTCTTGAAGTTCACCACGCGGCCTTTGTTATCGGTCAGGCGGCCGTCATCCAGTACCTGCAGCATCACGTTCCATACATCGGGATGTGCCTTTTCTATTTCATCCAGTAATACCACACTGTAGGGTTTGCGGCGCACGGCTTCGGTTAGTTGCCCGCCTTCATCATAGCCTACATATCCCGGAGGGGCGCCTACGAGTCTTGACACGGTATGTTTTTCCTGGTACTCACTCATGTCAATGCGTGTCATCATGCTTTCATCATCGAACAGGTATTCGGCCAGCGCTTTCGCCAACTCTGTTTTACCCACACCGGTCGTACCGAGAAAGATGAAAGAACCGATGGGCTTTTTCGGATCGCTGAGCCCGGCCCGGCTTCTGCGTATCGCATCGGCTACGGCTGTGATCGCTTCATCCTGTCCCACCACCCTTTCATGCAGGTGTTCTTCCAGTTTCAATAACTTTTCTTTATCGCTCTGCAGCATCTTGCTCACCGGTATGCCGGTCATCTTTGCAATGCTTTCCGCAATATCTTCTGCATCCACTTCTTCTTTCAGCAATCGTTTCTCTGTAGAATCATGCAACTGCTTTGTATAATCAGCAATGATCTTTTCCTGTTCTTTGATCTTACCATAGCGTATCTCAGCCACCAAACCATACTCGCCATTACGTTCGGCCTGCTCTGCTTTTTGCTTCAGGCTTTCGATCTCCGCTTTGGCATTCTGTACTTTCTCCACCAGTTCTTTTTCCTCTTTCCATTTTGCTTTCAGCGTATCCCTTTGTACGGCAAGGTTGGCGAGTTCGGTATTGAGCTCTTTCAGTTTCGTTTCATCATTCTCCCGTTTGATGGCTTCCCGTTCTATCTCTAACTGCCGTATCTGTCTTTCGAGTGTATCCAGTTCTTCCGGCATGGAGTTCATCTCAAGGCGAAGTTTGGCAGCGCTTTCATCTATTAAGTCAATGGCTTTATCCGGTAAAAAACGATCGGTGATATACCGGCTGGATAACTCTACCGCTGCGATGATCGCTTCGTCCTTTATACGCACATGGTGGTGCGTTTCATACCTGTCCTTCAAGCCACGCAGAATGGAGATGGCATCTTCTACTGAAGGTTCATCCACCATCACTTTCTGGAAACGGCGTTCCAGTGCTTTATCTTTTTCAAAGAATTTCTGATACTCATTCAGCGTGGTAGCGCCTACGGCTCGCAGGTCGCCTTTAGCTAAGGCTGGCTTTAAGATATTCGCTGCATCCATCGCCCCTTCGCCGCCACCGGCGCCCACCAGCGTATGTATCTCGTCAATGAATAAGATGATCTCGCCATCGCTGCCGCTTACTTCCTTCACCACGCCTTTCAGTCTTTCTTCAAACTCACCTTTATACTTGGCGCCGGCAATGAGCAATCCCATATCCAATGCATAGATGATCTTTGATTTCAGGTTATCCGGCACATCACCATTCACGATACGGTGTGCAATGCCTTCAGCAATGGCTGTTTTACCAACACCGGGTTCACCTACGAGTATCGGGTTGTTCTTCGTTCTTCTTGAAAGAATATGCAGCGTACGCCTGATCTCTTCATCACGGCCGATGACGGGGTCAAGTTTACCTTGCCTGGCCAGTTCATTCAGGTTCTTCGCATATTTATTCAAGGCATTGAACTCCTGCGACTGTGTCTGCGAAGTAACGGTTTCGCCTTTGCGCAGTTCTTTGATCGCTGCGATCAGTCCTTTTTCCGTTAAGCCTGCATTCTTTAATAGCTTGGCCGCACTATCATTACCCTGCACAATTGCTAAAAGCAGGTGTTCGGGTGTAATGAATTCATCATTGAATTGTTTTAAAGCAGCACCGGCCCTCAAAACCACATTGTTTGCATCGCGGCTGATCTGCTGGGCGGCATCACCGGATGTTTTGGGCAGTTTGGCGATCAGTTCATCAAGTTTGCTGTCCACTACGTTCACGGTCACGTTATTCTTCTTCAGCAAATAATCCACGGGGGAATCCTGCTGTTCAAGCAACGCCTTCAATATATGCTCCGTCTCGATATTCGGGCTTTGCGCATTGAAAGCAAATTGCTGGGCCTGCTGAAAGGCCTCGGCTGCTTTTATGGTAAAATTTCCTAAGTTCATATGATCAATGTGTCAATTTGATAATTTGAAAATGTGCCAATGATATTTCTGTAACCGATAGCTGTACTCCTGCTATTTTTATACTATGCATGAAGCTTAACAGAATTACAGGCTAAGGGTACAAAAAATCAAATAACTTTAAACCCTATGCTCAAATCACAATCCAGACCGGAAATCCCCGTAACTATGTCATATAAAGTTAGTGCAACCTGTCTCAAAAGCAGTT
>JAEUVK010000224.1 GCA_016787135.1 Chitinophagaceae bacterium
GGAAAAGAAGTATGAGTGAAAATGAACTCATTTTTTACAATGCCTGCCTTCCACTTATACTGGCAGGTAAACGAATAGCTGCCCGAACCTATCTCATAGACTGCTGCATCTGCTTCCTGTTTTACAAACTTTACCCCTTCCAGTTTGTCAATGGGCTTACCACTATCGGTGATCATGGTACCAATTGGCACAGGGAAATGAACGATAGCTGAGGTATTGCCGGGTATCGTTATTATCCATTGCAATTTATCCGCCGCGTTGATGATCCGGCTTTTGATCTGTCCATGAACAGAGTTATAAGAAGCATCCACTGTATCCAACCCGTCGATCAACACCGGTTTCATGATTGTCTTTTTAAAACCTACGCTGCTTTTATCTGTTCGGATACCGGCAAGATTCTCATAATACCATATTAGTAAGTCGCCCAGCAACATCACATGGTTCTGCGAGTTCATCCCGGGATTGGCCGTGTTCCCATTCCACAGTTCCCAGATAGTGGTCGCATCATTTTCTACCATGTATCCCCAGCCGGGATAGGTATCGTTCACTGCCAGCGCCAAAGCAAGATCGGCATAACCATATTCTGTTAATCCACGCATCAGCCATTGCGTACCGATCAGGCCTGTGCTGATATGGTCATGGTTATCGACATGTATCTTCTTCCGGATAGATTCGAACAATGCGGCTTTGGCTGAATCAGGGGCTATACCGAAATACAAAGGCAGCAGGTTGGCTGTAACTGTATTGTTGCTGTATTGCCTGGCAGCAGGATTATAGAATTTCTTATTGAATGCACCTGCGACACCTGTCATCAGTTGCTGGTAAGAATCTGCATCCTCCTTTTTATTCAGCAGGTTCGCAAACCGCTGCATATAAAACAGCATACGATGGTAGTACGCTGTTGCGATCAATACACCATCTGTCTGCCGTGCCGGGTCTTTGGAATGGATCAACTCTGCTGACTCAGGCGGCACGCACCAGTCAGCGAATTTGTCTTTGGTCATGATGAAATCCTTCAGGTACTTATCCTTCATATACAATATCCATTTCCGCATGGAAGGATAATGTTTTTCTACCGACCGGAGATCGCCAAACTGGTTATACAGCATATTGGCAACAAGAATGTAAGTACCCGGCCAGGTCACGTTATCACTGTAGTAGTTCCAGAACGCCGGCGCTACATCCGGTATCGCCCCATCTTCCCGTTGCGATTCTTCAATATCATCCAGCCATTTGGCATACAGTCTTCCGTTGCCAAACAAATAGCTTTCTCCCTGCGATCCTACTGCCCGGTCGCCTAACCAGGGTTGTCTTTCATTTCGCTGCGGGCAATCCACCGGCATACCTTTATAATTGGAAGCAATGCCCCACCAGGCATTCTGATGGATACGATTCAGCATTTTATTTGAGCTGGTGAATGCCCCTGTCGTTTCAATGGCATCATACACCAGTTTGCCTTCAAAATCATCCAATACCGGCTTGCCCGGAAAACCGGTTACTTCTACATACCGAAAACCATGATACACAAATGAAGGCTCCCATGTTTCTACACCTTCTCCTTTCAATGTATAGACATCCGTCACTTTTGCATCACGCAGATTAGAAGTGAATATCTCTTCATTCACCTGCAGGCTTTCCGCAAAACGCAGCACCACTTTATTGCCACGATTTCCTTTGACCCTTATCTTCAGCCAGCCGGCAAAATTCTGTCCCATGTCGATGATATACTTTCCGTATCCGAGATCATTGATCGCTACCGGCCGGATCGACTGCATCACTTTCATCGGCTCTGACGACTGTGCTCTTAATTCTCCGGTAGGAGCATCCGTCAACTCTGCGTTCATCCAGGCCGCATCATTGAAGTCATTATTGTTCCATCCGGGAAATTCTTTCGTTGCATCATACTCTTCGCCGTCATATTCATTATTGGTACGTATCGGCCCATCCACATTCAGCTTCCAGCTTTCATCACTCACAACGACTTTCTTTTCTCCATTGGCATATTCGATCTCCAGTTGCAACAGCAGTTTCGGATAACCAAACGTATTATGTTTTTGTGTTTTGTAATTCTGCCGCATCGTGAAAAAACGGCCATTTCCAAGCACTGTTGCTATCACATTCTCCCCGCTCTTCACTTGCTTTGTCACATCCTGCACATTATACAGAACAGTTTTGCGGTAATCGGTCGGGTTAGGGGACAGCACCTGGTCGCCGATCTTTTGCCCGTTGATATATAATTCATACAAACCCATACCTGCGATAAACACTGTGGCTCTTTTTATACCGCCATTACCTGCAAAGCTCTTTCGAAGGTACCTGGCCGACAACCGGGACCACTTCGTAATACTATCCCATGAAGAGGCCTTATCATATCCGATCCATTTACCTTTCCAGTCACTTTTATCCAGCAAACCTGTTATCCAGTAAGCCTCATTACTCCATGGCGTTGTGCCTTTGTTCGTATAGCTTGTGACTTTCCAGAAATATTTCTTTCCGGATTGTAAAGGTTTGCCGGCATAGATAATGTTTATTGATTGCGACGAACTCACTTTACCGCTATTCCACATATCCCCTTTATTCTTCCTGAGATTTTCCTCATCAGACGATACGATCACCTGGTAAGCCGTTTGTTGTACGATGCGCAGTTCACTTACAAGGTTCCAGCCCAGTCGCGGATTAGCTGCATCTATTCCTGCCGGGAGTTCCCGCATTTCACATCGCAAATTGCTGATGGCTACCTGCGCTGTCAGCTTTAGTGAAGACAGCAGGAATAACAGGTATAATAATATCTTTTTCATTTTATGTAACCAGCTTTTATAACTTGATCGGTTTCTGTTACGATGCTCCATTCAGGGTTCTGTCCTCTATTGAACCTGCTGAAGCATCGGTTTGCCATTTACCGCTCCGATGAAAAATTGAAATACAATACCATTTTTAAAGCTCTTGAAGGGTCCTTTTCATAATCATAAAAAATATTCTTCCATCCCATCGGCCCTGTTGTTTCATTGCGTTGCGTTTTTGTCCCGATACTGCTGATGCCCTGCAT
>JAEUVK010000007.1 GCA_016787135.1 Chitinophagaceae bacterium
ACGGTCTCAGTTCACATCTTTTCCCGCTTTCAGGTTCTCTATCATTCCTTCTACCTGTGTTTTTGCCTGCAGGCCCGGCGCCGAGGCCAATGCCATGTTCGCATATTTCAACGCATTTTTGTAGTCAGCGTTGGCTGAATATCCTCTTGTCAGCCCCATCAGTGTGGTGAACTGGTTGGGATTCTTCTGATGATTGGCCTTGAATACTTCCAGTGCTTCTTTGGCTTTCTTCTCTGCCAGTAATTGCCTGCCGTATTGATGTATCTGCTGCATAGTACCCATTGGCACAGCTTTTTTCATCAGTGAATCAGCTTCAGCAGTACGTCCAAGTTTACTGAGCAGAGTTGCTTTGGTAGACAATGTCCGGAAGTTAGCTTCACCCGCAAACGGATCGCTGATCGCCTGATCGGCCCATTTCAAACCTTCTTCCAGCGCAATGTTCCTGTCGGCAGTGTATTGAGCTGCCTGCTGGTACGATTGCCAGCCCGGACTGAAACTTCTTTCGCCTCTTAATTCACGGCGAAAAGATTCCAGTTGCAGTTTATCGAGATCAACTTCTGCTTTGAAAGGGATCATCAGCTTTTCCCATTGTAAAGAAATGGTCGCGGAGTTCTCTGTTTCGTTCATGAATTCGTACTTCAGCCATTCTACACTTTTATCCAGTGCAACTGGTTTTACTTTTACCCGTAGCACATCTTCTTTTTCGTCATAGAAATAACTGCCCCAGGAAGTATGGTTTTTGGAAAAGATCAGGATACATTCTTCCGGCTGGTAAGCAATAAAGAAACCGTATTTGCCGGCGGGCAAAGATTGCCCTTCTATTTTTACTTCTGTAGAAAATTCGATCGTGGTATTTTCATTCGACCCTGCCCGCCACGGAGCGGCCTTACTGGTACCAAAGCCAAGATCGGCAAAACCTTTATGCACCAACGTGCCCCATACCTTTCCTTCACGGCCTTTTACACCGGGCCGGTCGTAGTGAATGGTAACATCGGTGATGCCGATACGTTCACCCACCATGGCTTTTTTGTTGCCGCCGTCGGGGGGCGTTGCCAGCTGGGAAAAAGCAACAAGGGTAATTGTTAGTACAAAGCAGAGAGAGACAATCTTTTTCATATGCATGTTTTATAACAGAAAGCTAAAGATAAATGCTGTCGCTGTGTTCTGATTATTACCAGCGAATGAGGTGGCTGATGAAGTGCATTAATGATGGATATGAGGCAGGAATTGCCGGCCGGTAATGGCCGGGCAATCAAATAAAAACTTACCTTGTTGCTATGTCAAAACTTACACCGGAGCGGGTCGCAGGTATGTATTACCTGAATGATGTAAAAGAAACTGCGTCGGGTTTCAAACTGGAAACGGACGGGACGTTCAGATTCTTCTTCACCTACGGGGCTATTGACCGCTATGGTTCCGGCCGGTGGGCACTCGAAGATGATCATGTTGTTCTGCAAAGCCGGCCATGGACAGGAAAGGATTTTGCGTTGGTGAGAAGCGGTGCCGTGAACGAAAATGCCATCATACTGAAGATGACGGGCGCCAACCCGGTATTGCAACGCCATGTATTATTTAGTTTGCAAAATGGCGCTTCAGGTACCTGGCTACAGGCCAATGCGAATGGGGAGGTGAGATTTGTTCTGCAACCTGTAACCACCATTACCTTGGTGTTTGAGTTCTGCCCTGAACGGTTCACACATTTCATCATTGATACCCAGGACCACAACTATTTTGAGTTCCGTTTTGAACAATGGCTGATGGAAGTGTTCTTTGATCATTACCGGCTGAAAGCCTCGAAATACACTTTGTCCGGCGGGCACCCGCTGATCAAGGGGGACAAGTTTATTTATGAGAAGGCGTGATTGTCTAAACCTCTATTTTGCCTTTCTCACTGACATTAATTTCCTTTTCTATTGCATCTCTTAGTTTTCGAATTGTACGACTAAGATGCCCAAACGTAAAGAAAGCCTGATTCTTTACGATGTCCACATTTGAGATACAATTTATCAATATCTTTTTATCAGCCAGTAAAATCGTAATCATGTCACTACCCCATGTAAATCCTATGTCTTGAGATGTGAATGATTCAATGAAATAGGGTGTATTCTTCTTTATTCCCCAATTAAGTTTATTAAGTGCATTTGTGACTAAAGCATGATTTCCTTTTTGGTCATTAGAAGTTTCTATGTCAGTAAATTTAAGCTCCCTGTTTTTATAAGGGATCCACCAGCAGAGAAATGTAATAGGCAAAAAAAAGAACGGGATGAGCGGCCATTCTGTAAAACCAACCTTGCTTATCCTGCCTACGCATCCTATAGTTGTAGCAATGCAAAGTCCCGTAGGAACCACGGTAAACTCATGAAATTTTCTCCATCTTTTGCCCTTTAGGATAAGTTTTTTTGCCGAAAACATCTGGGTATATTCTTTCTCCGTCATAGAAGCGAAATGTAACCATCGAAAATAAAAAATCCCACTTGCAGGCGCAAATGGGATTTTATTTCAAAGTATATTCTTATGGGAATATTCCCAGCTCGGCATACGTAGTCGCTACTTTATTAATAGCCACAACATAGGCTGCTGTACGCATATCCGGTATGGCCGGGTTGTTTTTCCATTCATTCATGATCTCATGCGTGGCGCCGATCATAGTTTCTTCCAGTCCACTATATACCAGGTCCACTTCATCGGCTCCATGCACAATGTATTCCCTGTCCCTGTCGGCTACTTTCTTACCGGTCAGTCCTTCTATCTGTCCGAGTATTTGTGCATTCAGATTTTCGTTGAACCGTTTTTCCATACGGCCATAGCGGACATGGCTCAGGTTCTTCAGCCATTCAAAATATGAAACGGTCACACCACCGGCATTCAGGTACATATCGGGGATGACCACGATGCCCTTTTGCGCAAATACTTCATCAGCTTCCGGTGTCAGCGGGCCATTGGCAGCTTCCCCGATCAGTTTGGCCTTTACTCTTGGTGCATTGTCTCCGTCAATTACATTTTCCAATGCAGCAGGGATCAAAATATCACATTCCAGTTCCAGTGCATCTGTGTTTTTCGCCAAGTTAGTAGCGCCAGGGAAATTCAATATTGAGCCTGTGCTTTTCCGGTGATTGAATACTTCATCTACATCCAGCCCTGCAGAATTTGTAACACTTCCTTCATATTCCGCCAATGCAATGATCTTTGCTCCAGCGTCCTGGAAGAATTTTGCTGTATGATAACCTACATTACCTAATCCCTGTACTACGATCTTCTTTCCTTCCACGCCAACGGTCATGCCGAGCTTCTGCATAACATCGGGCATATTGCAAACTTCACGGACACCAAAGAATACTCCGAGACCGGTAGCTTCACGGCGTCCGCGGACGCCGCCCTGCGATACTGGTTTACCGGTCACGCAGCCTGCGGCATCTATCTCGCCGGGATGCATAGCCGTGTAGGTGTCCACGATCCAGGCCATTTCTCTTTCGCCGGAACCATAATCAGGAGCTGGTACATCAGTGCCGGGGCCTATAAAATTCTTTTTGATCAGCTCGGCCGTATAACGGCGGGTGATCTTTTCGAGCTCATAAGCCGAGTATTTTCTGGGATTTACTTTGATGCCGCCTTTACCACCACCGAAAGGCACATTTACAATAGCACATTTGTAGGTCATCAGGGATGCCAGCGCCATTACTTCATCCTGGTTCACTTCGGCAGCGAAACGGATACCGCCTTTACACGGTGTTTTGTGTTGCGAGTGCTGCACACGGTAGGCTTCGATCACTTCTATGCTTCCGTCATCTCTTTTAATGGGGAACCTCATCTGGTAAACAGCGTTGCAGGCTTTGATCTGTTCGAGTATCCCCTTTTCCCATTTGGTGAATTTGGCCGCTTTGTCAAAACTTTTTTCGACAGCGCCAAAGAAACTGTAATTCTTGTCAGACATGTGAGTTCAATTTTTTGTTTTAGCAATCGTTGTATAAGTGAATAGGAGTGGTGAATAGTCAATCGGAAATATGAAACATGCGGTTATCGCTTGTTGTCCATAGACCATTGCCCATTGCCTTTTATTCTTTTTCCAGTTTACTGATCTTGCGGTCCAGACGTACAATGTATAATATAAGACCAAGGAGAATTGTGACCATCACAGCGACCACTACATAAATGCGGCCGTTGCTGCGCATGGTTTCCCCGAAATCATATTGTTTTTCCTGGGCAAAAGTGAGAGTAGCGCTTGCCAGCATGAACAATAAAAGCGTGAGCTGTTTGAGTATTTTCATTGTGCCAGTTTTCTTTCTTTCAATATGGTTAACCGAATTTTTAATGTAGTGATCCATACACCTAATAATGTCCATCCTACTACAGCCGGATAAAAAATGGTCCGCATGTGGGCATCTATATCTCTTGTATCCAATGCCGGGTTTCCTTGTGCGCCGGGATGCAGGCTTTCCATCATTCTTGGTACGATCCAGATGGAAGGGAACAGCATCGCATAGGCAAATATGTTATACACAGCACTGATCCTTGCCCTTTTGTCCATGTCATTGATCGAATCACGCAATACCATATAAGCAAAATAGATCAGCAGGGCGATGGCAGCGCCGATTAGCTTAGGTTCTCTTGCCAGCGCACTAAATGACTGGAATAACGGGTTGTTGGGGTCGGCCCATGTGTAGCTCATCCATATAGCGCCGGTACTGTAACCAAGCACACCAAACACAATACCGCTGGTGGCATAATGCCGGGCATAGATATCATATTTGAGATCAAAGGTGCGCAGGTAGCGGATAGAATTCACTACGGAAACAGTAAAGAGAATCATCATGCAGAACCACATGCATACATGGAAATACAGATTGCGGATGGTTTGTTCCAATGCAGGCAGCTCGGGAATTCTTGTCAGCAGGCCTGCCGTAAAAGAATAAATGAGTAAAACGACAGAGGCGATCTTCCACCAGTTTTTCTGCATAAAGCTTTTATTATTGGCCATAGGATCGTTAATGAGTTTCGCGGAACAGCGGAATAAAGTCAGCAAAAATAAGGGGAATTGGAATATGGAACAAAGAACAGGTAATAATGAACAGGTAAAGGATAAAAGCTGGATTTGTCCTGTACTTCAAATTCTTAATCGGTATTCATTATGCCGTCAGTCTTTCCACAAAAAAGGAAATAGTATAACCGCCAGGATAATGATCATGATATCTAATGCTACCAGTAGCAGCAGCGTGTTAACAGGCATGGTCAGTACCGGATTAAATGCTGTATTGGATAGTTTCATCAGCAGCAATAGTTGCGGGATGATAAGAGGAAAACCTAACACAGCCATGATCGCTGCATTTTGCTGGGCTTTGGCCGCGATAGCTGCAAGAAAAGAAAATACCAGGCTAAGGCTCCATCCGCCAAGTAATACCAGGCCGATAAAAGGAAATACTTTTTGTACCGGGCTGCCAAGAAAAAGAGTGAATAATAAAAGGCTCAGCAGGCTCATCACCAGCATGAGCAAGGAATTGAAAAGGAGTTTAGATAAAACAAAATCACCCGGTGAAGCTACCGTATAGAAATAGAGCATTCTGCCTTTACTTTCCTGTAAAAAACTTTTGGCCACGGCATTGATACAGATGAACAATTGTATTACCCAGAACAGGCCGTTCCAAACTTTATCTTCCGGTTCGTTGATGGCCATCTGCAATACCAGCACTGTTGCCCCAATATATAATAAGATGCCATAAAAGCTGTATTGCTGCCTTACTTCCAGCAGCAGGTCTTTTTTGAAAAGGGTGAATATATGTTTTGCAGCACTCATCTTGTAAATTTCAACTATTTAATTCCAAATCTGATTACAGCCTGTTCATTTTTCATTATAACACACCCGGCACCTTGGCTCATACACATCGGTAGCGCCAAGCATTACCTGGTCTTCATTGGGTATTTTCCGGTAAGAATAATTGGCAATATTCCCGCATTTGACGCAGATCGCATGCAATTTGGTTACGTAATCGGCTTTTGCCATGATGAAGGGCATCTGCCCGAACGGTTTACCGGTAAAATCCATATCCAGCCCGGCCACGATGACACGAATACCCCGGTAGGCCAGTTCATCGCATACATACGGCAACTGGTCATCGAAGAATTGAGCCTCATCAATCCCGATCACATCCACGTCCTGGCCCATCAGCAGAATTTTCTGAGAATTGTCTATCGGCGTTGACTGTATGGCGTTGGTATCATGCGATACGATCTTTACTTCATCATAGCGTATATCAATGGCCGGCTTGAATATTTCGACCTTCAGGTTGGCGATCTTCACTCTTTTCAACCGGCGTATAAGCTCTTCTGTCTTGCCGCTGAACATAGACCCGCAGATCACTTCTATCCATCCGCGTCGGCCACCCTGCAAATTTGGTTCAATAAACATTGTTAAGATTTGTTTTTTCCTTTCCCGTAAACAGTTTATTGGCAAACTGTTTGTATTTTTAAGACACTTTTCCCCGTTTAACAGAAAACTTTGCCCGGATTGCAAAGAAAGGGAATTAACGATTTGAACCGGCCTCCTGTGATGATTTATTCTGACCGTTGAAAATTTTACAACCTGATAATGCCAGTCAATGCAAAGGATAGAAAGCCTGATAGCAAAATTGAAAGCCCAGTATGAACAGCATTCTGACCTGTCTGATCTGCTGGCTACTGTTCAGCAATTGCAGCAGGAATTGTTGCATTTGCAACCAAAGCCGCCGAAGATACTGGGAACATCCAAAGTAGCCGTGATGATGCCGGCAGGCGCCGGGCATATTTCTCCTGAGCATGAACGCTATGCACCCAAACCAGCAGCCGAGCCGGTAAGAGAGGTCAGGGAAACTGTACTGGTAGATAAAGGTTCTGTTGCCATTGTAAAAGATAACGGCCAGTTGGATATGGTATTTGACCCGATGATGGAAATACCCACATTATCCCAGCAGGTACAGGAAGTGAATACGGCCGCCGCAAATCCTGCAGACCAGGAGTCCTTGAATGATAAACTGAAGCAGGGGAAGACTGAATTACTGGAAGTGCTGAAAGAAGCCCCTGTTAAAGACCTTCGTAAAGCTATCGGCATTAATGACCGTTTCTTATTTATTGATGAATTGTTCCGTGGTGATGAAGCAATGTACGAACGCAGTATCAAAACCATCAACAGTTTTAATATTTACCCTGAAGCTGAATACTGGATCACCCGTGAACTGAAAACCAAACTGGGCTGGAATAATGATAACAAAGCGGTTCAGCATTTTGATCAGATCGTCAAAAGGCGTTTTTCTTGAATGAACTGAATGATCCTCTCTGTAGCTCCTTTATTTTTCCATACATAACGGAACGAGCTATCTGCACATAATTTATAATAGCTTTCATCCGACAGCAAGGCCTGTATAGTTTTTATACATTCATCAGCATCATTCACGCATATACCTCCACCTGAACGGACCAATTCAATAGCTTCAGAGTATTTTTTATACTCAGGGCCATACAAAACAGGTTTGCCATGAACGGCGGCTTCCAGCACATTATGTACACCGCTTTTTCTGAATGCACCTCCTACAAAAGCGATATGGCCGTAGTGATAAAGTCTGGATAGCATGCCGATGTTGTCAATGATGAGAGTATTTCCCGTTTCCGCTTGCTGGTTTCCGCTTGCCAGTTCTGAAAAAAGAACAGCGCCGGTAAAAAGCATTCTTAGTTCATGGATATGATCTTCGTTGATCTCATGTGGGGCGATGATCAACTTTAATGATGAGTCATTACCGGAAGAAAATACTTTTTGCAGCATTTCTTCATCTTCCTTCCAGGTACTGCCGGCTATTAGTGCTTGGTTATGTCCAATGAACTGTTCAATGGCCGGAATGGGCTGAAATTTCTCTGCAATCTCTATGACACGATCAAATCGTGTATCGCCGGAAACACTGCAGATATCTGTCAATCCGATCTTACCGATCATTTTTTTAGAAGGTTCGTTTTGTACAAATAGATGATCGAAGCGGGAAAGCATTTTTCGCTGAAGCCCTCCATACCATTTAAAGAAGGACATGTCTTTTCTGAATAAGGCAGAAACCAGCAGCAAGGGTATGTTACGGTATTTGATCTTTTTAAGGTAATAGAACCAGAATTCGTACTTGACAAAGATCACCAGTGATGGTTTGACTATTTCTAAAAAACGTTTGGCATTTAAGGGGCCGTCAACCGGTAAATAGAATACCCAGTCAGCTCCTTTATAGTCTTTCTGTACTTCATAGCCGGAAGGAGAGAAGAAGGTAAGCAGTATCTTGTGTGTTGGATAATGTGTGCTGAGTCTTTCGATCAATGGCCTTCCCTGTTCAAATTCACCTAAGGAGGCACAATGCATCCAGATGACCTTATCGTTATTCCCGGTAGCCGCTTCCAGTTTTTCAAAAATGTTCTTCCGCCCGGCCACCCATTTTTTTGCTTTCCTGTCAAACAGCGAAGCGATATGAATACCTGTTTTCAAAAAGACAAGAAAGATATTGTATAAAATAACCCCCAAAGTATTTACGAATAAGGGGCAAAAGTAAAAGCAATCTTTTAAACTACAGCTATTTTGCTATTTTTGCGCCGCTGAAAGCAAAGGCCGGTCAGTCAGATACATCTTATATCCCGTGGTGAACAGCTGATACCTTTGATTTCTATGACTGGTATGACATTATAGAACTCCGAATTTAAACAGACTGAACATGCGCCCTATCCAGATGGTAGATACAAAAACGCAGTATCATAAAATCAAGAAAGAGGTGGATGAAGCTGTTCTGCAGGTAATGGAAAGTTCTGCGTTTATCAATGGTAAACCTGTGCATGATTTTTCGGCGAACCTGTCTTCTTATCTTGGAGTGAAGCATACTGTCCCCTGCGCCAATGGTACAGATGCGTTGCAGATAGCAATGATGGCCATTGGACTACAACCCGGTGATGAAGTGATCACACCTTCTTTTACTTATATCGCTACCACCGAAGTAATAGCGCTGCTTCGTCTTACCCCGGTTTTTGCAGAAGTAGATCCGGAAACATTTTGCATCGACCCTGCCTCATTAGAGAAAATGATCACTCCTAAAACAAAAGCCATCGTTCCTGTCCATTTGTATGGCCATGCTGCCCCCATGGAAGAGATCATGGCTATTGCCGGGAAACACGGTCTTTATGTGATAGAGGATAATGCACAGGCTATCGGGTGTGAGTACACTTTTTCGGATGGTACAAAGAAAAAAACAGGCGCTATCGGTCACATAGGAGCTACCTCTTTCTATCCTTCCAAGAATCTCGGAGCTTTTGGCGATGGTGGCGCCATTTTCACAAACGATGATGGCCTGGCTGGTAAGATGAGAATGATCGCCAACCATGGGCAGAGCAAAAGATATTATCATGATGTGGTAGGGTGTAACAGCCGGTTGGATACCTTACAGGCGGCTATCCTTGATATCAAACTGCGACATTTGGATGAATATATTGCAGCGAGAAGAAAGGCGGCCGATTTTTATGATCAGGCATTTGACGGCCACAAAATTCTAAAGGCGCCTTATCGTGCCGGATACTCGCATCATGTTTTTCATCAATATACCCTCATCATTGACGGTGTTGCTGATCCTGTAAAATTCAGGGACGGGTTGAACCAGTTTCTCGCAGATCATAAGATACCTTCCATGATCTACTATCCTGTTCCTGGTCACAGGCAAAAGATGTTTGATCAGTTCAATACATCTGCTCAGAACATGCCTGTAACAGACTGGCTTACTCAGCGGGTGATCTCGCTGCCCATGCATACTGAATTGGATGAAGAACAACTGGGATTTATTACAGGGAAAGTGAAGGAATATGCTGAAAATTAATTTTTTATTTTATATTTTGGCGGCCGAAACCATATAAAGATCGTCAGGGCATCCCGCCGCAGGCGGGATGCCGGATTTAATCATTAACCGAATAACTTAAAAACGTTCTCATGAAAATTGCAGTAGTCGGCACCGGCTATGTAGGTTTAGTAACAGGTACTTGTTTTGCAGAAACAGGTAATAATGTGACCTGCATTGATATTGATGCAAAAAAGGTCGAAAGTCTTACAAATGGCGAGATCACAATTTATGAACCGGGCCTGGAAAAATTGTTTCTCCGTAATCTTAAAGAACAGCGTCTTCATTTCACTACCAGTCTGGCAGAAGGCATCAAAGATGCAGTTATTATTTTTCTTGCATTGCCTACACCCCCGGGTGAAGATGGCTCGGCAGACCTCAAATATATTCTTGGCGTAGCCGATGATCTTGGTAAAATTCTCACTGATTACAAAGTGATAGTTGATAAAAGCACAGTTCCGGTAGGGACTGCAGAAAAAGTTCAGGCAGCTATTGCAAAAAACTGTAAATCAGAATTTGATGTAGTTAGCAATCCTGAATTTCTGCGTGAAGGAGTGGCTGTTGATGACTTCATGAAGCCGGATCGTGTAGTGATAGGTACAAGATCGGAAAAGGCTAAAAAGATAATGAACGATCTCTATGCGCCATTTGTTCGCCAGGGCAACCCGGTCATCTTTATGGATGAAAGATCGGCAGAGCTTACTAAGTATGCGGCCAATTCGTTCCTGGCTACCAAAATATCTTTTATGAATGAAGTGGCAAAGCTTTGCGAATTGCTTGGTGCAGATGTAGATATGGTGAGAAGAGGTATTGGTAGTGACGACAGGATTGGAAAAAGATTCCTATTCCCGGGTATCGGTTACGGGGGAAGTTGTTTTCCAAAGGATGTGCAGGCATTGGTAAAATCATCTACTGAGGTGAATTATGAATTTAAGATACTGAATGCAGTAATGGATGTGAACGAATCGCAGAAAGTGCATTTAATGCCAGGCATAAAAAAATATTTCAATAACGATCTGAAAGGAAAGCATTTTGCATTGTGGGGTCTCGCTTTTAAGCCCAACACGGATGATGTGAGAGAAGCGCCTGCTTTGTACATGATAGACGCATTATTGAAAGAAGGTGCTACTGTCAGTGCTTTCGATCCTGAGGGGATGAAGAATGTAAAAAGAACAATCGGTGATGTGATCACTTATGCCGAAGGCCAGTATGAAGCGCTCCAGGGGGCAGATGCGCTTATCATTGCGACAGAATGGAATGAATTCCGTACGCCGGATTTCAGCAGGATCGCTGCCAGCCTGAAAAATAAGGCGATCTTTGACGGGCGGAATCTTTTTGACCTGCATGCCATTGAAGATCTTGGCTTTCATTATGAAAGTGTGGGAAGAAGAACAGTTAATTAAATCAGTTTATGAAACGTAAAAGAGTACTTATAACAGGCGCCGCCGGTTTTCTCGGGTCTCATCTGGCTGACAGGTTTATCAAAGAAGGTTATCATGTTATCGGGATGGATAACCTTATTACCGGTGATCTCAGGAATATCGGGCATTTATTTAAGCTGGAACAATTTGAATTCTATCATCACGACGTTTCAAAATTCATTCATATTCCGGGTGATCTGGATTTTATCTTACATTTTGCTTCTCCCGCCAGCCCGATTGATTATTTGAAAATACCTATCCAGACATTAAAGGTCGGTTCGCTTGGAACGCATAACTGTCTTGGCCTGGCTAAAGCAAAGAATGCACGAATATTAGTAGCTTCTACAAGCGAAGTGTATGGCGACCCGTTGGTTCATCCGCAGACGGAGGAATACTGGGGAAATGTGAATCCTGTTGGTCCAAGAGGCGTATATGATGAAGCCAAGCGCTTCCAGGAAGCAATGACGATGGCTTATCATACTTTTCATCATGTAGATACAAGAATAGTCCGCATATTTAATACATATGGTCCCAGAATGAGATTGAACGATGGACGTGCATTACCGGCATTCATCGGGCAGGCTCTCCGCGGAGAAGACCTGACCGTATTTGGAGATGGATCGCAGACCCGGAGCTTTTGTTATGTGGACGACCTGATCGAAGGAATTTATCGCCTGTTAATGAGCAATTACCATTTCCCGGTCAATATTGGCAATCCTGATGAAATATCACTGCTGGATTTTGCAAAAGAGATACTGGAGTTGACAGGCAATAAGGTAAAGATCGTATTCAAACCGTTACCGGTAGATGATCCGAAGCAACGGGAACCCGATATCACCAAAGCAAAACAGATCCTGGGCTGGGAGCCAAAAGTGAACCGCAAAGAGGGATTGAAGATTACCTATAATTACTTTAAGTCGCTTCCCGAAGAAGAATGGCGAAAGCAACCAAAAGAGTTTGTAAGCAACAAATAGGAATTGATGTGCTGATCCCCGGTTTATCAAAATACTTCAGCAGTATCTATGAATCATTTACTTCCGGCAATTCTGTGCTCATTTTCAGCCGGGCAAGTATTACCTTCGTACATCGTAATAATCTGAAGAAAAACTGCACATGTACCAGAACCTGATTGACAAAAAAGCCAAACTTGCTGTGATCGGCTTAGGCTATGTTGGCTTACCTATTGCATTGGAATTTGCCAGGAAGATCTCCGTTATTGGCTTTGATATCAATGCCAGGCGTATTGATATGATGAGACAAGGCATTGATCCAAGCAAGGAACTGGGTAAAGGATCTTTTGACGGGTGTGATATAACATTTACCGACTCAATAGACGTCCTGCGGGAGGCAAAATTCTTTATTGTTGCAGTGCCAACCCCGGTGGATGATCATAATGTTCCGGATCTTATCCCGGTTCAAAGAGCTTCAGAAACGATGGGAAAGGTGATCAAAAAAGGTGATTACGTAGTGTACGAGTCAACAGTATATCCAGGTTGTACCGAAGAAGATTGTTTGCCGATCATAGAAAAATTATCAGGATTAAAAGGCGTAACAGATTTTAAGATAGGTTATTCTCCGGAGCGTATCAACCCGGGAGACAAACAGCATACGTTGTCTAAGATCGTAAAAGTGGTTTCAGGGTGCGATGCAGGATCGCTGGAAGTTATTGCAAAGGTGTATGAACTGGTGGTTGAAGCAGGGGTGCACAGGGCATCTTCCATTAAAGTAGCGGAAGCAGCCAAGATCATTGAGAATACACAACGTGACCTGAACATTGCTTTAATGAATGAGCTGTCCATTATTTTTGACAAAATGGACATCAATACATACGAAGTACTGGAAGCGGCGGGTACCAAATGGAATTTTCTGAAATTCCAGCCGGGACTGGTAGGAGGACATTGTATCGGTGTGGATCCTTATTACCTGACCTATAAAGCAAAAGAGCTTGGTTATCATTCTGAAGTAATACTGGCAGGCCGTAATATCAATGACAGCATGGGTAAATATGTGGCCAAAAAAGTGATTCAGCATATAATCAGGAATAGCGGCGATGTAAAATCATCCAGAGTACTGGTAAAGGGAGCAACCTTTAAAGAGAATGTAAGTGACATACGTAATTCAAAAGTGAGTGATGTGGTGAGTGCGCTGAAAGAGTATTACGTAAATGTGGACGTGGAAGATCCTCATGCAGATTCAGAAGAACTGGAGCATGAATATGGATTCGGGCTGGTGAAGAAAACAGCAAATGATTATGATGCGGTCATTATTACTGTGCCGCATAAAGAATATACCGGTCTTGATGACAGCTATTACAGCACTATCACAAAACCACATGGAATGATCGCCGATCTTAAAGGGATCTACCGCAATAAGATCAAAAGCAGGAAATACTGGAGTTTATAATATGCCATTTATCGAAACAGGTTTTCCGGGTCTGTTGGTTTTTGAACCAAGGATATTCGGCGACAGCCGTGGGTATTTTTTTGAATCTTATAATGAGAAGAGCTTTATTGAAGCGGGTATTCATACACGATTCGTGCAGGACAATGAATCTTCTTCGTCTTATGGTGTAATACGAGGCCTTCATTACCAGCTTTCCCCTTTTGCACAAACTAAACTGATACGTGTAATTGAAGGCAGTATTTTGGATGTGGTGGTGGATGTCCGGAAAGGCTCCCCTGCTTACGGAAAAAGCTATGCGCTGGAACTTACCGGGGAAAATAAAAAGCAATTATTCATACCTGCAGGCTTCGCACATGGTTTTTCCGTACTTAGTCAGCGGGCGGTCGTTCAGTACAAATGCGATCAGTTCTATAATAAGGAAAGCGAGGGGGGGATACGGTACGATGACCCCGGGCTTAATATTGACTGGAAAATACCTGCGGATAAAGCTATAATTTCCGGAAAAGACAAGATACTTCCCCTGTTTGCAGACTGTAATGCAAACTTTCATTTTAAAAGCTGATGAAGAAGCAGAAAATACTGGTTACAGGTTCCGGCGGCCAATTGGGACAAGAGTTAAAAAAATTAGCTGTATCATATTCTCAATTCGAGTTTATTTTCCTTTCCAGCGCGGACCTGCCGGTTCATCATGTTGAAAAAGTAAAAAACTCTTTTGGTTCATATCATCCACAGTATTGTATCAATTGTGCAGCGTACACGGCCGTTGATAAAGCGGAGTCGGAGCAAGACCTGGCTTTCCGGGTGAATGGTGAAGCCACAGGTATCCTCGCATCTGTTTGCAAAGAATACAACTGCCGCTTTATTCACATTTCTACCGATTATGTTTTTGACGGAACAGCTTCTGTTCCCTATAAAGAATCTGACCTTACAAATCCCTGTAGTGTGTATGGAGCGTCCAAACTGGAAGGAGAGGAGAAGGCATTACGTTTCAATCCGGAATCCATCATCATCCGTACTTCATGGTTGTATTCTGAATATGGGAAGAATTTTGTGAAGACCATGGTGAAACTGATGCGTGAGAGGAGTGAGATCAATGTGGTCAATGACCAGTATGGTTCGCCCACCTATGCGGCCGATCTGGCTGAAGCGATCATTGCCATCATTGACTATTGCCGGTCATCGGATGAAAAATGGAAGCCCGGTATTTATCATTTCAGTAATGAAGGCGTCATCAGTTGGTTCGGCTTCGCATCAACCATAAAGGAACTGACAAAGACAAATTGTAAAATAAACCCTATTCCCACTTCTCAATATCCCACACCTGCTAAAAGACCCGCTTATTCTGTATTGGATAAAACAAAGATCCGGGAAACCTTCGGAATCAGGTTAAGGGACTGGAAAGAGAGCTTATCCGATTGTATTAAAAAGATCAATTGACGGTCATGCGGCGATTAACGGATTCAGGAAGGAAGTTTTTCAGTCTTGCTTTTGAGATGTGCCCGGCTGCGCATAAACTTATCTTAGAATATCCCGATTAACTTTATTTCTTTGCGGTAAAATTTATAGTGTTCATGAACCGATATGTACTAAAAGTATGCAGGTATGTTTTTGCTCTGCCGGTTATGATCCTTATGTTATCTGAAGGATCGGCTCAGAATAATTTAACCGTAAGGAGCCCCAATGGAAAGATATGGGTACAGCCAGTAATAGAAAACGGCGGAAAAATATATTATACGGTCAGCCATAACGGTTCCGTTGCCCTCCGTCGGTCACGTTTGGGTATTATACGAAATGACGGAGATTTTGCATCATCCCTGTCCCTGTTGTCTGTATCTGACATACTGCCTGTAAAGGATAACTATACGATGCTGAATGCAAAGAAAAGCCGCATTACCTATGTAGCAAACAAGAGGGTCATCCGGTTACAGAATTCATCCGGAAGAAAAATGAATATTATTTTCCAGGTGTCCAATGATGGGGTTGCATTCCGCTATGAATTTCCGGAGAAGGATGCTGCCGTGAAATCAATTACAGAAGAACTGACCACTTACAATTTTGATAAAGCCGCCAAAGCATGGTTGCAGCCGATGAGTGTTGCCAAAAGTGGCTGGCAGCAAAGTAACCCGTCTTACGAAGAACATTACAAGCAGGATATTCCGGTAGGCGCCGTTTCCAAAGCCGGCTGGGTTTATCCTGCATTGTTCAAGACGAATGATACGTGGGTATTGATCAGTGAAACGTCATTGGATAGTAGTTTCTGCGGCACAAGGCTCATTAATGATTCGGCCAGCAGCGAATACAAAATCGGTTTTCCTGATTCAAGAGAAATATTTACCGGCAGAGGCCTGCTGCCTCAATCTGTATTGCCCTGGCTTTCTCCCTGGCGTATCATTACTATCGGCAGTCTGAAAACAATAGCTGAATCGACTTTGGGAACGGACCTGGCAAAACCGGCAATGACCATAGATACTTCTTTTGTCAAACCTGGCAAAGCATCCTGGAGCTGGATCAATTCAAAAGATGATCACATTATTTATGAAGAGCAGAAGAAATATATAGTCTACGCAGCCGATATGAACTGGCAGTATTGCCTTATTGATGTGAACTGGGATACGAAGATCGGGTATGATAAGATCAAAGAACTGGCAGATTATGCGGCTACTAAAAAAGTAGGTTTGTTACTATGGTATAATTCAGCAGGGGATTGGAATACCACGCCTTATCATCCCAAAAGCATGTTATTGACACATGAGCAACGAGAGAAAGAATTCAGTCGCATATCTTCAATGGGCATTAAGGGGTTAAAAATTGATTTTTTCGGTGGCGATGGCCAGTCTATGATAAAATACTATCATGACATCCTGATCGATGCCGCAAAATATAAACTGTTGGTCAACTTTCATGGAGCTACCTTGCCAAGAGGATGGCAAAGAACCTATCCGCATTTGATGACCACAGAAGCGATCCGTGGTTTTGAAATGGTAACATTTGGTCAGCAAGATGCGGATGCGGAAGCCAATCATTGTACCATGCTGCCTTTTACCCGCAATGCTTTTGATCCTATGGATTTTACTCCAATGAACCTATATAAGATACAGACAAAAGTGGAGCGTAAAACGACAAGCGCATTTGAGCTGGCCTTATCGGTTCTGTTCTTGTCAGGTATTCAGCATTATGCCGAATCGCCTGAAGGGATGAATCATATTCCGGAGTATGTAAAAGATTTTTTAAGAGCACTTCCCAACAACTGGGATGATGTGAAATTCATTGATGGCTATCCAGGAAAATATGCAGTGATCGCCAGGAAGACCGGTAACAAGTGGTATATCGCCGGCATTAACGGGCAAAATACCCCTGAAAGCATCCGGTTGCAATTGGCATCTTTTGGAAGAAAGAAAGCTGTTCTTATTTCAGATGGAGATGGCGATACGGGTGATTCTTTATTTAGCAGGAGATCATTTGCACCAGGCATAACGGAACCACTCGTTCTTCAGCTTACGGCCAGAGGTGGTTTTGTTATCGAATTACAATAGAGGGATCGGGTAAAATATATCCGTTTAAACACCGGAATGATTTAGTGCAAAAATAAAACCCGCCATTGCAGCGGGTTTTATCATTCAAGGGGTTGCCTTGCAAGGATTCGAACCCTGACATACAGAGCCAGAATCTGTCGTACTACCATTATACTACAAGGCAATCAGGGCCTGCAAATGTAAGTGATCACCCATGAGTAAAAAAGACTATCGTCTGCAGACATCCTGCCTGCTATCTCTACAATGCTCCGGGCGGATTTTAAAATCTATCGTAATATTTAAAAAGAAGCTGAAATAGCTAAAACAAGTGCCGATATTTTTTGAAATAGATAAAAAAATCATGCAACTGCCAGCTATACGTAAATCGGATATTTACTCACGCAAAACATGATGGAACTGGGAATATTTTTGAATGGCAACGATTGCGTAGTTTTTTTGGCTTCTTTGTTGGTTTTCAGGATGCTTCAGGATGGTTTTATAAGAACTTTTTTTCACTTTCACCCTAAATTCAAGAATTATTGAATTTTTAAAACAGGCTTTGACTGATTCACCGGTAAAAGCTTGTGAGCCAAAAATTGCTATACGATTGCCATGCGACTGCTGCTATTATTATCACATAAAGCCACACTGCACTGTGTATTGACAGTTGTCTGTGCAATTCTTTCGCTGCTTCGCTTTTCTTCATTTTCAGTCAATCATTTATATCCCTATCAAAAGATATCCGAAAGGCGGTCTGTTCTGTATTTTTTAGCTGTCAAAAACTTATCAACTTATGCTACGAAGAAATAAAGTGACATTTCTTTTGCTGTTTATTTTACCTGTAGTTTTTATTCAATGTAGAAAAAAAGCGTTGGACGATTATTATGGTCGTCCGCCGGGTTTGGAACAGCCTATTTACCAGGTATTAGAGGCCAAAGGTAATTTCAAGCATTTCCTGGCAGCTGTTGACAAAGCAGGTTATAAGCAAACTCTTGCTGCTGCAGGTTACTGGACATTGTTCGCACCGCACGATTCAGCTTTTCAGGCATACTTTACTGCCAGTAGCATAACCGGAATTGATGCGCTTGATTCTGCTACCTGCCGTAAGATAGTCACCTATTGCCTGGTCTATTATGCGTACAAGCAGGAACGGCTGCCGGATTATCAGAGTAATGCCGGATGGGTGGAGAATTCAGCTTTTAAAAGGAGGACAGCTTATTATACGGGGGTTTATAATGATGTAAATACATCCGGGGCTCCTATAAAAGCCATTGCTTCCAACAGGAATAACAATGGGACCTTTTACTATGTAGATGCTGATAACAATAACAAGTATATCCCTTATTTCACGCCAGATTATATGAGCGGCAAAACACTTACCGCTTATGATTACAATTATTTTTATCCAAATACCACCTATACAGGTCTCAATGTAGCAGATGCCCGCATAGTGGAAAGTGATATCCCTGCTGAAAACGGCATTATACATGTGATCAATAAAGTGATAACTGCATTGCCCAGCATTGACCAGTACATCGCCTCAGATTCAAGGTATAGCGAATTCAAAAAGATACTGGACAAATTCCTGGTGCAGTATGTTTATAATGCTACTGTGAGTGAGAACTATAAGAATATACATGGGACACCTGCAGATATCTTTACAAAGGTATATAACTCCAGCCTGGCCTTTTCTCCCAATAACGAGAATTTTCTGAAGCTACAGGATAATGACGGGCAGTCAGACGGCTATACCATGTTTGTTCCGGAAAATGCCGCGTTGACAAATTATGTCAATACAGTGTTGCTCGAGCATTACCCAAGCCTGGAAGCATTGCCTGTCAATATCATTTATGATTTTATCAATGCCCACATGTGGAGAACGACAGCCTGGCCGAGTAAGTTTTCTTCTACTTTTAATTCTGTGGGGGAAGAAGCAAGGTTCAATGCCGCTACAGACATCGTAGATAAAAAAGTATTGAGTAATGGCTTATTCTATGGCACCAACAAGGTACAGGAAGCTAATGTGTTCAGCAGCGTATATGGCAAGGCCTATCTTGATCCGGCGTACACCATTATGACAAGTTTGCTGAACCTCGACCTGAAATTCCAGATATCCAATGTCAACCAGCAATACACTTTGTTCCTCATCAGTAATGCAGCCTTTAACGCAGCCGGCTATTTTGCTGACCCTACAGTCAGTAATAATGTGAACGAGCAATGGCGCTATATTCCTCCCGGTGGAGGAGCCCAGCTTACCGGGTCATCTGCTCTTGTGCGTTTGCAGCGTATATTGAATAATCATGTGATACCCGGACGGAATATTACTGATCTCAATGCACCCGGGGTCGCTATGAGTTATTCCGGCGAATTTGTAAAATATAGCAGCAATACTGTCGCGGCAGCCGGCAATATTGATGCAGGCAATGTGGCCAGTGTAGTAGATACAAAAGCGGCAAAAAATGGAACGGTATATTATCTAAACAGGATACTTGAATTTAGTGAAAAAACAATTGGTAAGCATATCGAGGCGCTGGGCACTCCTGTTACGTCCCCATTCTATAATTTCTGGCAGTACCTGCGTCAGTCACCGATATACAATACGACAACCGGGGAAATTATGCAAATAGCTTCCGGTACTTTCTATACTTTCTTTATACCAAACAATGCGGCTATCGTTGCAGCTGTCAATGCCGGCCTGCTGCCCGGAACAGGAACAGCGCCTAATATGGTGCCCACTTTCAACCCGACCTCAGCGGCTGATAGGGAAAAGGTCTCCAATTTCATTTATTACCATATACTGAATAAAAGGAACATTGGCACTGACGGTCAGGAGAGCGGAACCTTTGAAACGATCTTTAAGTTTCCTAACGGGGACCCTTCGACCTTATTTGTCAATAATTCAACACCGAACAATATTGTGGTAAATGATATGGTCAGCCGTTCCGCGAATGTAATAGTAGCAAATAGTAATAACCTGAGCAACAGGTGTATGATACACCTGATCAACAATTACATGAAAAGTAACTGATATACAAATCCGCCAAATACGAATATATGCAGAAGAGTATTTTAAGAACCTGGTTGTCTGTTTTACTGGTAGCGGTATTGGCCACATCAGCCGCAGCACAACAGGTGCTAAGAGGTAAGATCACTGACAAAAGTGGCAAGGCTGTTCAGGGTGCTTCTGTTTCTGAACTGGATGCAGATGGCCGTATCGTACACGGAACGTCTTCCGATATTGAGGGAAACTTCATTTTGAAGAATGTAAATCCCAAGAACAAAATATCGGTCAGTATTATTGGTTATAAAAGTGTGACCCAGGAGATCGGCAGCAAGTCCGTTATTAATTTTTCACTGGAGTCCCAGCAAACAGATCTCGGTGAAGTCGTGGTCATTTCACGGCCAGCTTCTTCCAATGGTATGGTCAACATACCGGAAAAGAATCTTACCACAGCTGTATCGAAGATCAGTGCAAAGGAACTGGAAGAAATGCAATCAGCCAGTATTGATCAGGCGCTGCAAGGCCGTTTGAGCGGGGTGGATATAACAGCCGCCAGTGGCGACCCCGGCGCTGCGATGAATATCCGCATACGCGGTGTCTCGTCCATTAATTCTACCGGTATCCCTCTGATCGTACTGGATGGGATGCCGTATGATACAGAAATACCAAGTGATTTCAATTTTGGTACAGCCGATGAGCAGGGATATGCGCAATTGCTCAACATATCTCCGGCAGACATCAAAGATATTACCGTATTAAAAGATGCTGCCGCTACGGCCATCTGGGGATCAAGGGCTGCGAATGGTGTGCTTGTTATTACCACCAAAAGAGGCAGCATCGGTAAACCTTCCATCAATTATACCTTTAAAGGCTCCGTATCACTGGTGCCTGAACCTATACCATTGCTAAATGGTGATCAGTATTCTACCCTGATTCCCGAGGCTTATATGAACCGGATAGGAAGCACCCTGAACTCTTCAACTATAAGAGAGTTCAATTACGATCCTAATGATCCTTACTGGTATTATAATTACAGTAACAATACGAACTGGGTAGATGCTATTTCAAGAACAGGTACCCTGCAGGATCACACCGTCAGCCTGAATGGCGGTGGTGAAAAAGCCAAGTACTTTGCATCTGTTGGGTTTTTCGATCAGAAAGGTATTACGATAGGTACAGCATTGCAAAGGGTGAACACACGTATCAACCTGGATTATACGGTTTCCGATAAGATCAAATTTTTTACGAGCATTGCTTATACCCATACAAACCAAAGCAGGAATTATGTTGGATCAAGTGCTGCCAGCGGGGAAGCTTCTATCAGGGGTATGGCTTACATCAAAATGCCGAATATGAGTGTGTTTGAGTATGATGAACAGGGTAACCTGACTACGAATTATTTTTCGCCTGCATCTAACGCACAGGGCCAGTACACCCGTATTTACAACCCGGTGGCGATGGCCGACAAAGCAAAGTATGATGTGATCGGTGAACGGATCGTTCCTCGCTTCCAGATCGATTATGATATCATTAAGCGTGTATTGAAGGCAACTTTTGATATACAGTTTGACATTAATAATACTAAGAACAACAGTTTTCTGCCACAGATAGCTACCGGCAGACCCAATACAGAGACAGTGGTGAACAGGGCGTACGATGGCGATGTGGATGTATTCAGCGTGGGTACCAAGTCAAACCTGGTGTACACACCCAGGTTCAAAAATGACAAACATTCAGTCATTGCTTTTGTTTCACTGCTGACAAATGATTATAAGGCTGTTTACCAGGAGTTGATGACTTCCAACACAGCTTCCTCACTGCTGGTTGACCCGTCAGTTCCTTCCCGCACCCAGAATTCTGAGTTAAGAGCAGTCTCAGGAGTGTCACAGACCCGTTCTGTCGGTGGAATCATCAGTGCGCAATATGGGTTTAAGGACAAATACCTGTTCAATGCGACAGTAAGGGGAGATGGTAATTCAAGGTTTGGTCCCAACTACCGGTATGGTCTTTTCCCTTCTTTCTCATTCCGCTGGAGGATATCAGATGAGAAATTCATGCAGAACCTTAAACATATTGATGATCTCAGTTTCCGGGCCAGCTATGGTATTGCGGGTGAAGCGCCCCGTTACGATTATTTGTTCTTTAATACCTATACTACTTACGGGTATACTTACCTGGGCCAGGCGGGTGTATATCCTTCTCGTATGGAATTGAAGAACCTGAAATGGCAAACACTTCATGGCGCCAATATCGGGGCTAATCTGAGTATGTATAAAGGACGGTTGAGAATGGACGGAGAGATATACCGCAACAGGACAAAAGATATGTTCTTTGATGGTTTGCAGATCGCTTCTTATACGGGTTACAATTCTGTTTTCCTGAACGTAGGTACCATGGATAACCAGGGCTGGGAACTGGCTGTATGGACACAGCCGTATAAGGGAAAAGATTTTGCTGTCAATTTCGATTTCAACATTTCAGCTAACCAGAATATCATCCGCGAAATATCGCCGCTGTATCCAAACAGCCGTGGCGACGTGACCAAGAATGGCGAGTACCTGCGCTTGTTGCAGATTGATAATCCTTTTGGTTCATTTTACGGTTACCGGTATAAAGGAGTATATAAAGACAAAGAGTCTACTATTGCTACAGGCGCTGACGGCAAGCCGATCATAGGCCCCAATGGGCAGGTCATTTATATGCGGTTCAGCTATCCTTCACTGGATTACGTCTTCCAGCCCGGTGATGCTATGTATGAAGATATTAATCATGATGGTAACATCAATTACATGGATGTGGTTTACCTGGGCAACAGCAACCCCAAGTTATCAGGCGGTTTCGGTCCGTCTGTCACCTGGAAGAGTTTAAAAATAAGTACCTTCTTCAGTTTCCGTACCGGTTATGATGTAGTGAACGGGACCAAGATGAGTACATCGAATATGTATTATTTCGATAACCAGAGCACTGCGGTATTACGCAGGTGGAGAAAAGAAGGAGATGTTACTGACATACCCCGTGCATTGATCGCCGGCGGATATAACTGGCTGGGCAGCGACAGGTATGTGGAAGATGCGTCTTATGTCCGTTTCAGAACGGTGACAGCCCGGTACACTTTTGGTAAAAAGGTTTTGTCAAAAATGAAAATGAAAACACTCAGCGCTTATCTCACAGCAGAAAATCTGCTCACGTTTACCAAATATACAGGGCAGGACCCCGAGATATCCACAAGAGGTTCTGATCCGTTTAGGGTGGCATACGATTACTCGATGACGCCGCCTGCCCGGGTCGTAACATTAGGTATTGTCGCAGGGTTTTAATTGATTGTATAAAAATCAAATGAAGAAAATGAAAAGAGTTATTCAGTATACATTGATTGCAGTAACAGTGCTGGCAATGGCCGGTTGCAAAAAATGGCTTGACCTGAAACCCCAGGATGGGATCATTAAGGAAGAATTCTGGAAAACAAAGGAACAGGTAAAAGCTTCGGTATTCGGGATCTATTCATCAATGATGGAAGCATCAAGCGGCAATTATGGTACTACCGGGTATGTACCATCCCTGTCAGAACTGTTATTTGTGTGGGGAGAGGGCAGGGGCGATAATATTGCTCCGGCAACTTTTGCAAGCAGTGACGACCTCGAACTGGTGAATGTAAATACACAGCCAACAAATGTCAATGCCAACTGGAGACCTTTTTATCGTACTATCAATTTCTGCAATACAGTGATCGAAAAGGCGCCCGAAGTATTGGCCAATGACAACACTTTTACGCAGGCACAGTTGGATAATTACCTGAGTGAGGCGCTGACAATAAGGGCCCTGATGTATTTCTACCTGGTCAGGAGTTTCGGAGATGTACCTTTAAAACTGGATGCGACATTGAGTGATGAGAATATCACCCCGATCCCGAAATCAAGCAGGGATACCGTGCTGAATCAAATCGTGAAGGACCTCAAACTGGCAGAAGGGAAAGCTGTCACTTCCTATGGAGATGCAGCTTCTGATAAGGGACGTGTGACTGTTTATACCATTAATACAATCCTGGCGGATGTATACTTGTGGATGGACAAATACACTGAATGTATAGCCGAGTGTAATAAAGTGATCAATTCGCAAAAATTCGGGTTGATCAGGGGCGCTACAATGAACGGGCCGGTGATCGAGTACAATGACAACTGGTTCAATACACTTTACTTTAATGGTAATTCCAATGAGGGAATATTTGAACTTCAGTTTGATGCACAGGTACTGAATCCTTATTTCAGGATATTCTCTTCCAGCATCAGTAACCGCCGGTGGACCATGGCGGCTGATATTATGGACAGGGTGTTCACGGTTGATTTTACCAATGACCAGAATTATGATATACGGGGAGATGGCGCTTCGGTACGAGCCGCAACCGCCACCATCTGGAAATATGTAGGGGCCAATGCCACGGCACTACGGTCTCTTGATCAAAGCTATGCACACTGGTTCTTTTACCGCTATGCCGATGTGCTGCTGATGAAAGCAGAAGCGTTGAATGAGAACGGTAGCGGCACAGAAGCCCTTGATATTGTTTATACGATCCGTCAGCGGGCCAATGCACTGGATGCAACAGACCTGGCACCGGCTCCGAATGATAAGAACCTGATCCAGGATTTTATCCTGGAAGAAAGGTCAAGAGAATTCTGCTATGAAGGCAAACGCTGGTATGATGTGTTGCGGAATGCGAAAAGAAACAACTATGCTAGGATCGGCATTTTGCTGGCATCGGTATCTCAGAGTGTACCCTCTAACCTGCAGCAGTCGGCCCAGGCAAAAATGCTGGATCACAACAGTCATTATTTCCCTATCTACCTGTACGAGTTACAGACAAACAATCTTTTGGTACAAAACCCCTTCTACAGATAACCAACCAAAATCTGCCAGTATATGAAAAGAATTTTATTGCTGTTAACAGCTGTAATCATGATCACGGGTTTCGTCTTTGTTACCGGGTGTAAAAAGATGAATATTGTAGAATCCACCACGGATGATGTGAATATTGTCGGATACCTCGACAAGCGTTCCGATTCGTTTTCCCTCTTCCGCCAGATATTGGAGCGGACAGGCAACGCTTCTTTCCTGAATGCGTACGGGGCCTATACTTGTTTTGCACCCACGAATAGTGGTGTAAGAGCCTATCTTACCAAGATCAATGCGGCATCTGTTGAGGCAGCAGACCTGAATACGCTGAAGGATATGGTAAGGTTACACCTGCTGGAAGATACCGTGTTCAGTAGTTCATTTACCGATGGCAAATTGCCGGTGATCACTATGTACGGACAATTCCTGGTGACATCAGTTGTCAATAGCGGGGGAGTATCGAGCTACATTATTAACCGGCAGGCAACTGTACTGGAATCAAATATCAGGGTAGGGAACGGGATCATACATGTGATCAATGCAGTGCTGCTTCCGGCTACTAAAACACTGGCCAAACAACTGGAAGAAAAACCCGAGTACTCCATATTTGTACAGGCATTGCAGGAAACGGGGTATTATGCTAAACTCAATACAATTGATCCTGACCTGTCAAAAAGATGGAACACCGTTTTCGCAGAAAGTAACCAGGCGCTGGCCGATAGCGGTATTACCAGTTATGCTGCCCTGAAAGCAAAATATTCTCAGACTGGTAATCCACTCAATACAAATGACAGTCTTCATATGTATGTAGCTTATCATGTTTCAAGTGGCTTGAAATTCCTGGGAGATATAATTGGTACCGCTACTCACGAAACATGGCTGCCGCAGGAAGTGATAAGTGTTAAACTTATTGAGCAGGATGTGGTATTGAACCAGGATATCTTTAATGGGGTACTGGAGATTGGTATAAAACTGGACAGGCCAAAAAGTGACAACGCAGCTACCAACGGCGTGTGGCATGATGCCAAGGCCCATTTCATGGTGAAATACAGGAAACCGACAGCCCTGTACTGGGATGTGTCTTCATTTGAAGAGATCATGAAATTACCTGCCTATTACAAAAGGGCTAATTACAATTTTGCAAGAGCTACAGAGGCAGATAAACCCATCAAGAATCATTACTGGGGCTGGGGTTCACTTGCAGGTACCAATGTGTTATCTTATCTCTATTCCACTTCAAGTTCTGTTACTAACTATTCCGTAAACAATGATGTGAACATGCTGCCTATGGGCTTGCCAAGCCGGCCTGTATGGTGGGAAATGAAAACACCGCCCATTATTAAAGGAAGATATAAAGTAT
The DNA here is from genome assembly GCA_016787135.1 of Chitinophagaceae bacterium. Classification (GTDB taxonomy): domain Bacteria; phylum Bacteroidota; class Bacteroidia; order Chitinophagales; family Chitinophagaceae; genus VBAT01. The sequence continues at coordinate 26,454 of JAEUVK010000007.1, forward strand.
GGATATGTTATTCATGGCAAAAACAATCATCAAGTTCCAATATGCTTTGCCAGGTAGAAGTGAACGGCGTGCTGATGCAACGCACAATGAACTTTACTGAAGCAAGACCAACCGGTACCGATGCGGAACTGGAGGCAATCGGCTGGAAACGGTATATCGAGAATTCAGGAACCGGAAACAGGCAGGCAGGAAGACAAGTGGGAGTTATCGATTTCCCCACGACACAACAGCAAACTATCCGGATCACGCCGCTGGTAGGTACGCAGAATAACAATAACCTGGATATGATCCATTTTATACCGATAGACCAGGACCAGATACTTCCGCGGTTCAGGCCTGACGGCACAATGGTCTATTTCTAAAAACAAATGCTATTAAGAGAGTCAATTAAATTTTAATCAACCATGATGCGCAGGTATAAAAACTGGATCATTTGTTTGGCAGGTATCCTTGCCCTCTTTTTCTCGGGCTGTAAGAAGCAGACAGATGATCATAACGAGGTAACAGATGGGGCACTGAAGAATAATCTTTTTGAACTGATAAGCGCCAACCCGGATCTTACCACCTTTGCGAATTTCCTGAAGCAGACCGGCTACGACCAGGTCATTGCTTCTTCCCGGAACTACACGGCCTTTGCACCTGTTAATTCTGTACTGGCCACACTGGATGCCTCTATTTCCGGTAATCCTGATAAACTTAAAAAGTTCATTGGCAATCACCTCGCCAATCAGTTGTATTATACAGCGACAATCACTGCCACAACCCGGATCAAAATGCTGAATAACAAGTATAATAACATGCTTGGAAATAAGATCGGGGATGCGACAATAACCGTAAAGGATAAATATGCTTCCAATGGTGTTTTGCAGGTACTAGATAAGATGCTACCGGCATTGGATAACTGCTGGGAATTCTTAAGCAGTAACCCACTGGCACCCGTCAAGCAAAAAGACTTCATGTTATCGCTTTTCCAGAACGTTTTTGACACGACCAATGCTATAGTCATAGGGGTAAATCCGGTTACAGGTGATCCGATCTATCAGCCAGGCTCCGATTCGGTTTATACCAATCTTTTCTGGAACAGGGTACACGATCTGCGTGATGAAAGCAAACAGTTCACCCTGTTCATGCTGACAGATGCAGCCTGGGATGCAGAAGTGAATAAGTACAAACCCTACTATGTCACGGGTACAACAGACAGCACTACGAAAGCCGCCAGCTGGAGCGTGGTAAAGGATTTTGCAGTAGATACAGTATATGATCCGGCGACTATCCCGGACACGATTCTGTCTAAGTTCTCCACCAAGGTGCCGGTAAACCGCCCTGCGATCGTGCAAACCATAAAGGTGAGCAATGGTATAGTATATATATTAAGTCAGGCAGATGTGCAGCCTTCCAGTAAGTTCAAACCTTACCTGATACAGGCTGAGAATTATGCAGCTACCAGCCACGACAGGAGAAGTAACACGTATTTCAGGGACCGTTATAATACAGTAACCGGTAAAGATTTCAGGGATGTGCTGGTGTTAAGCCATGGGGTGGCGCTTTTCAATATCCGTTATGACATTACTGAAGTTCCATCGATAAAGTATAAGGCATACTGGGTAGCGGTGAACGATTTCCAGACAGTTACACATACACAAAAGCTGGGCATTGGTATCGCTACATCCACAACGTTTGGCTACACAACGGTGGCGCTTAATAATTTCAACGAAGTATATATAGGGGAGTTCACCATATCACAATACAAGCCTGTATTCAATATTTACCTGACAGCCGCCAACAGTACTACGGCGTCTGCTAACCCGCTTGTATGCGACTATATCCGGCTTGAACCATCATTTTAAAGGGATCGAATAAAACAAGAAGTAAGATGTATCTTTTTAAATCGTATAATCTGAAGAAAACGGCTGCCGTATTTATGCTGCTGCTGGTGTTAAAGACAGGTGGTGCACAGGTAGCCAAAACAGGAGCAGCGAAGGTACCCATTACCGGAACTGTCACTGATGCAGCCACTGGTAAAGGATTGGTCGGCATCAGGGTCAGCGTGGAGAATTTTTCTGCTGCTATTACTGACGAGAACGGGAAGTTCTCACTGAATGTGCCCTCCTTGTTTACAGACGTGATGATCAGCGGTGATGGATATGAGACCAGGCAACTGTCATTAAAAGGGAAAAACAGCATTACCGTTTCCCTCCTGGATGAATATCATCAATCCTTTCAGGAAACGGTCAGTTTACCGCTCGGAAAGACACTCCTAAGAAATATTCCTGCGGCTGTTTCCAAGTACGATGCAGCCGGCGAATGGACAAAGCCGGATGAAACAGTGGATGCATTACTGCAGGGACGTGTAGCCGGTTTGAACAGTATCAGGAGATCAGGTACACCCGGTGTTGGCGCCAATCTTTTTTTACGTGGATATAACTCCCTGTTTGGTACCAATAAACCACTGATCGTTATAGATGATATGTTGTATGACGTGAATGATTATGGGGAAAGCATTATTGCCAATAACTATACCAATCCGCTGGCCCTGATCAATGTACAGGATATTGACAATATCACGGTGCTGAAAGATGCTTCTTCGATCTATGGTGCCAAAGGAGCTAATGGAGCGATTATCGTGACTACCGCAAGGGCCCGGCAACAGGCAACAAAGATTGATGTGGGTATTTATACAGGTGTGACAGCCGTTCCTGAAAAACTGCCAGTAATGAATGCCGGCAGTTACCGGACATACCTGGGTGAGATATTGCAGAGTAAAGGGTTGAGCTCTTCTGAAATTGCCGCGATGCCGTTTATGATCGATGACCAGTCACACCCTGAATATTACCGGTATCATAACAATACCGACTGGCAAAAACAGATCATGAAAGCCGGGGTCAACCGGAACCTTTTCCTGAAAGTTACCGGTGGTGATAATATTGCTACTTACGCATTGAGCGTAGGCTATATGAAGAACGAAGGCATTATCAAGAATACTGACCTGACAAGATATAATACGAGGTTCAATGCGGAATTCAATTTTTCCAAAAAGTTCACCGGGTCGGCTAACCTTTCCTTTACTTACAATGAGCAAAACCTGAAGGACCAGGGAATTTCAGATAAGACGGCCCCGGTCTTCGTGGCCCTGACCAAAGCTCCTTTCTTAACGGCCAACGAAGTGAATGATAAGGGAGTATTCTCTCCTAACCTTGAAGATGCAGATATTCTTGGAGTCAGTAACCCTGCTGTACTGATCGAGAATATGCAGGCCTTTAATAAATATTACCGCTTCTTCGGGTCTTTTAAATTTAATTATGCTATCACTAAAACGCTTACAGCTTCTACCTTGTTTGGCGTAGTGTATGACAAGGTCAGGGAGAATATTTTTGTCCCGCGGAAAGGGGTGTCCAACGATACGCTCAATAATGCTGTTGCAGACAGCCGGCTGGGTTCACAGGTAAAAAGACTGTTCAGTGTTTATTCTGATTCACGGATAGAGTTCAACAAAGTGTTCAACAGGTTGCACAGTATTTCTTCAAGACTGGGGCTTCGCTACCACCATAATAATGCGGAACAGGACTTTGCGCTGGGTTTTAATTCAGCTACAGATGAGCTGATCAGTGTTCAGAACGGGGTAGGCGCCCTGCGCCAGATAGGCGGGGGTATAGGAGAATGGAACTGGATGAACACCTATTTTAACCTGGACTATGGTTTCAATAACAGGTTCTTTGTTTCGCTGAATGCGGCCATGGATGGATCTTCCCGTTTTGGTAAAGAGGCCGCAGACGGGTTGGCTATTGGTGGAGTAAAGTATGCGGTGTTGCCGTCACTCAGTGCAGCATGGCTGGCTTCTTCGGAAGACTTTATGAAGGGATCCTTTATTGATCTTTTGAAATTCAGGGCATCTTATAGTTTTACCGGCAATGATGATATTGGTAATTATACAGCAAGACAAACCTATATTTCCCAAAACCTGCTGGGTATGCAGGGGTTGGTAAGGAACAGCATTCCTAACCCGGCGATTCAATGGGAAACCAGCAAGAAACTGAATTTCGGTGCAGACATCGCCGTGTGGAATGAAAGGGTAGGGGTCAGTCTGGATGTATATCGCTCAAAGACAGACAATATGCTGATCTATGAACCCATGGTAAGCCCGACCGGTATTGATAATATCCTAACCAATGGTGGAAGCATGGTGAACATGGGCTTTGATGCGAGTGTAAATGTAAGAGTGGTGAACACGAAAAACCTGAAATGGGATATTGGTGCTAACGCTGGCAAATACAAAAATGAAATAAAAACCCCGGGTACAGGGTTTGAAACAGAATTTGCCGGCGCCACTATTTTGACAAGGTATGATAATCCCGCCAACCTGTTTTATGGTTACAAGGCCAATGGCGTATTCAGTACAGCTGCAGAAGCTGTGTCTGCGGGTTTACGCAAAAAGAATGCAGATGGATCATACAGCAACTTCGCAGCGGGCGATATACGTTTTGCTGACCTGAATGGTGACCACATCATAGACGAAAACGACAGGCAGGAGATCGGTGACCCTAACCCCGACCTGTTTGGAGGATTTACCAGCCGGCTGGCTTACAAACGCTTTGAATTAAATATTCTTTTCACCTTCTCACAGGGCAATGATGTATATAATTACGTTCGCCGCAGACTTGAGTCAGTAAGTGGCGTGGAGAATCAATTGAACAGTGTCGTTAACAGGTGGCGTGCCGATGGGCATGTGACGGATATGCCTAAGGCTACATACGGCGATCCGATGGGCAACAGCCGTTTCAGCGACCGCTGGATCGAAGATGGCTCTTACCTGAGATTACGTACCGCTTCACTGCAGTATAATATCCCGCTGAAAGAAGGTTTTGTAAAGTATGCCTCTGTATATGTGATCGGTAATAATCTGCTGACGTTTACTAAATACATGGGATATGATCCTGAATTCAGTGCCAATCCAGGTGTATTTGCACAGGGTATTGATACCGGGCTTGATCCGCAGTTCCGGTCAGTGACGCTTGGTGTAAGAGTCGGGTTGTAAAAATTAAAAAGGAAAAGTGTATCAGTTATTGATAAACAATAATGATTTAGAAAATAGAAAATGATTGATATGAAAAGACTTTCTGTGATCAGGCTGGCCATCGCAACTATGCTAATCATCAGTTTGGCAGGTTGTAAAAAAGTGTTTGATATCAGGCCACAGGACCAACTGGATGTAAGCCAGGCTTACCAGAATGTATATGACGCCGATGCAGCAGTAGTGGGCATATATGGAAAATTTATGAACATGGCTGATCGGTATGTCATTTTAAATGAATTGCGCGGCGACCTGCTGGATGTTACAAATAATGCAGATGAAAACCTGCGCCAGATAAGTACGCATACTGTTGCAGCGAATAACCCGTATGCCAGCCCAAGACCATTTTATGAGCTGATCATAAATTGCAATGATGCGCTGAAGCATTTTAAGATCATGGTGGCTGAAAAGCGAATGACGGAAGATGAGTTCCAGCAGCGTTATTCTGATATCGGCGCCCTTCGTTCATTTCTTTATTTGCAG
>JAEUVK010000030.1 GCA_016787135.1 Chitinophagaceae bacterium
CCTTTCTCTTCTTTTAATATCCGGTAATTCACTAAACGATACTTCATGTCATGCAGTAATTGCCGGAATGATCCTGAGATAAGGGCATTCAGTTCAGCGTTGCGGTGGCGGCTCATATCTTTCGGCCCCGATGGGTTCATATCCTCCATTGCATCCATTTCTGTTGAATCAAGTCCGATATGAAAAACGAACAGTTTGGTGCCTCCCGGCTGTAATGACCGGAGTTTGGCCGATAGTGTGTCCAGCTTACCGGCTACAGGGGCTGAGTATCCGCCCTCCACATCTATCTCATCATAATAGCGGGAAATACCCAGCTTATATTCAGCAGCCAGTTTTTCAACGATAGCCCTTGTTTGTAAATTCTGTACAGCAGATCCCATGTGATAATCGAGGTAGTCTAACTTCAATCCTGCCCGCAATGCCTTTTCGATCTGTGCCCGGAGTTCTGTTTCGATCTCGCTGAGCCGGGGATTATTTCCAAACAGCAAACCGCGGGTAGGAAAAAAACAGCCGAATGAATCTACTAATGATGGCACAGCCTGCGCACCGGCCACAGGCCCCCAGCGATAATTCTTCCACTCAGCATTCAATGTCAGGTGTATGCCTACTGAAACGTTCCTGTATTGTTTTAATAATTCCACAGCTTCCGTAAACCACGGGCAAGGCACCATCACAGACATGGATACCGGCATACCTGTTTCCAATACCCGTTTCGCGGCCATATTTACAGCATGGCACATACCAATATCATCGCAACGGATAAGTACCGGGATCTTTTCGGAGGTTTTATCTTTTTGTGCCCATGAAAAAAAAGGGGAAAGAATAAACCCGGTAACGAGTATGAAGTTCTTCATATACATTTCTATTTAAGATCAGTGATGTAAAGCTATTAATAAAAATAGTTTAAGCCATCACTTTACACACTGCTCCCCACAATGAACTATAAATCGGTTATCGTAACACAATAAAGAGAATGAAACCTGTAGTGCAGCCTGGCTTCTATATCATGGCTTTTTTCCTGTCAGACGCATAGACAGCAACGGAGAGCAACCGGTCATCCTCTTCAGCCAATTGCATTTTCTTTATGTGAGCAGCCATAAACAGATATCATTTACTGTATCTTCAGATTTTCTGAACAACATGGATGCACTCTCCGCTTATTCTGCCGGCAGTTTGGTTTTAATATTTGCCGGTGCCTTTATCATCGGGCTGGCTAAAGCCGGGCTTAAAGGTATTGACATGCTCAACGTGACACTGATGGCCCTTGTGTTTGGCGGCAAAGCCTCCACAGGTATTGTATTGCCATTATTGTGCATAGCTGATATTGCGGCAGTACGCTATTATAACCGCCATGCCCAATGGAAACATTTCTGGAAACTGGTTCCATGGATGGCGATAGGTATCCTGATCGGCGTGTATGCAGGCAAGGATATGAACGAAGCTATTTTCAGAAAGATCATGGCGGCGATCATAATAGGTACGGTCATCATCATGCTGTTCATGGAATTCAGGCGATCCATAAATGTTCCTTCCCACCCATTATTCGCTGCAGGTACAGGCATGGTCGCCGGCATCACAACTATGCTTGGAAATTTAGCCGGTGCATTTTCCAATCTGTACTTTCTCGCCATGCGCCTGCCGAAAAATGATTTTATCGGCACGGCAGCCTGGTTATTCTTAGTCATCAATTTGTTCAAACTTCCCTTCCAGGTATTGTATTGGAAGAATATTACTGCTTCCAGTTTGCAAATTGACCTGCTATTATTGCCTGCACTGGCGCTGGGTTTCTGGACAGGGTTAAAGATCGTGCAACGTATCAAAGATGAGCACTACCGCAAAGTGGTGATCATACTCACACTCATCGGGGCCATATTGATCTTTTTCAAAAAATAGCATCTTGATAGAAATCAGCCGGGAAAAATTGTATAGACTTTCCAAAAAAACTAATTTACGATATGCCTGAGATCGAACGCATCGGGATACCCCTGCTTCTCACCATATTCGCAATCGAACTGATTGTTGCGATTACAGTACAAGCCAGCAAACGAATCGTAAAAGACATGATGGCCAACCTGGCTATTGGATTATCTACATTAGCAACCGGGCTTTTTATGAAAGGGGTCTCTTTTGCTTTTTTTTCCTGGGTATATAAAAGTGCTTTTTTTACTCCAGAGCTTTCAGTTGGCTTGTGGATAGCCGGCTTTTTATCCTGCGATCTCGTGATCTATTTCTATCACCTGCTTGGGCATAAGACCCGTTTATTCTGGGCGGCCCATGTTACCCATCATTCATCCCTGGAATATAACATATCCGTTGGCTTCCGGGTAAGTTGTATTCATGTTCTCTACCGGTTCTTGTTCTGGTCGCCCCTTTGCCTGTTTGGTATTCCGCCTTTGATGATCCTGTTCTTTGATTCGCTAACCACTTTGCATAATGTGCTTATCCATACAGAAAGAGTCGGAAAGCTCGGCGTACTGGATCTCGTTTTTAATACACCTTCCAATCACCGGGTACATCATGCCAGCAATCCTCAATACCTGGATAAGAACATGGGAGGTATCCTTATTATTTATGATCGTCTCTTTGGCACATATGCACCCGAAAGAGAAAAGCCCGTTTATGGCATTACCCATAATATTTATACCCACAATCCTGTAACAATTTTACTGCATGAATACAGGGACATGTTTCGCCAGTTGTTACGCATCAGGGGGTGGAAAAGAAAGATCAGATTCCTTTTTTCCCCGCCCGGTGATACCATTACCACTAATAACTTTTCTGTTCCGGTAAATCCTATCCTGCCTGTAACCGGAAACGATATGTATCATTTAAAATCTTCCAAACTTTAAAGTCGCATTGTATGACACTGCACTCAGGTCTTTATCTTTCAAACCGGCTGCATCGCTGCCAAATGCTGCACGATAAGATACACCGGGGCTGAAACGCATCCATTTGAAAACATTCACCTCCAACTGTACACCCGGCTCTGCCACTACAAACCAGTTTTCGTCAGTCACATCATCATACTGCGGGTTAGTATGCCATCTGTTACGCTGGTACTGCAGGGTAAACCCGGCTCCGCCAAATGCCTGCAAGGCTACATGAAAGGTTTTGTGTGAAGCGATCACATATTCCGTCATCAATCCAAATTGTCCGTATTGATAGGTTCTGTTCTGCGAAGGGTCGGTACTGTATTGCAACGGCACTTTGATATTATTGGTAGAAGCGGCTGCTCCCAGCCCGATCATGAACTGGTGATTGATGAACCAGCCGCCATAAATACCCGATAAATTGGCAAAATCGCCCCGGATGGTGGTGAGCTTATTGGTGAGGGCGCCATACCCGCCCGAATACCTCAGTTTCCTGTCAAATAATGTGTTCATCTTTTTTTCCTGCGCCATAGAAACAATACTGCACAGTATTAGCACTGCGGTGATACCCGCTCTTACATGTCTTTTCATTGTAAAGGTTGTTTTAATTGACTATACAACAACCAGGGACGTCGTTACCCCTACCCGCCAACATTTTTTTAACAATCCGCCATGCTCAGTTCATTGACCGGTTTCTTCAATTCAGGCCTTCAGCGCTGGTCAAAGCTTACTATCCATTGTAATATTGTGCAGACCATTAACCTTATCTCTATTATGAAAAATTCAATTGACAACCGGCAGGAGGAACTCACTGCCGTACAAAACGAGCCCTGCAGCGAAAAGAAATGCGTTTCCTGCTTTGCCAACAGGGGATGTATGTATGAGCAAGCCCATTTGGCGACCATACCTGACGCCGAAATCTTTCATTGGAAGAATGAAACAGTTCCTTATGTACCTGTAAGTAAACGGGCATGAACACAATAACCGGATGCTGAATGAATACAACTTTTTTTGCAAGCAATAACACAGCCATCCGCCAGTTGGTGAATGCGGCCTGGCAGGTAGAGGGTACTCCTTCTTACCGCCATGAAACGATATTGCCCAAAGGTGTCATAGAACTTGTTTTCAGTTTTTCGAAGGAGCCGGCTTTCAGCCATTCCTTCACAGATCAAAAGATCAACACGCCCCGGTGTTTTATCAATGGCATGAACAATATGCCGCTCTACCTTAAGACACCGGCACATCAATTTTTTTTCGGGGTAGAGCTTAACCCGCTTGCTGTAAAAAAATTATTAGCCGTTTCTCCCGGCGTGTTCCTCAATTCCGTCACTGACCTTACACTGATCAGCAATGATTTTGATGGTCTCTGGCACCAGTTAGCAGAAGCAGGCTCCTTTCAGCAACGTGTAACTATCATACATCAATGGGCCGGGAAAAAACAGTCAACTTTCAGCGAACAGGAACTTGCTTTTTCTTCTTACCTGCATGATACATCGCCTGCCGGAGCCGTGACCGGTTTGGCCAGCCGTTTCTGTTATTCCATACGGCAGCTCAGTCGCAAATCGAATGACCTCTTTGGCATGTCAACGGAATCTCTCATCAGTTATAAACGTTATCTCCACTCAGTGAGATGGCTGCATCACAGCAATGAATCACTGACATCGGTAGGCTACGAATGTGGCTTTTACGACCAGGCCCATTTCATCCGCGAATTCAGAGATTACACCGGTATCACTCCCGGCGATTACCGCCGGCAAAAAAGTGACATGCCCGCCCATCTCTTCGGGTGAGAATGTCCGTTATATACAATTCTTTCGCCGGGCAGCACAGCATTTTTGCAGTAAAAAAAATCATGAAACTTACATTTCTTTATCTCTCGATCGTCATTGCATCCGGTGCGATGCTGACCAACATTTATACTTCTATCGTGGATGTGGTATCATGGGGCAGCGACATCCCGCATTCCATAGAAGTAGCCAGGCAATATTTCAAAGCCTCAGATCCCGGTAATTATTTCCGGGTGTTCTCTCCGATGAACCAGCTCCTCGGTCTTATCAGCCTTGTTGCTTTCTGGAAATCCGGGAAGAATATTCGTGTCCTGCTGATCGCAGCATTGGTCTGCTACCTCGTGGCAGAAGGAATGACCTTCCTCTTCTTCTACCCGAGGAATGACATCATGTTCTTTAATGAAGGACGGCCTGACGCCGAACAACTGAAAATGGTATGGCAGCAATGGAGTTCGATGAACTGGGTCAGGACCCTGATAGTGGCCGCAGGCCTCGCCTGCTCATCACTGGCGCTGCACCGTATCTATTTCAATGGAAAACGCTAATGAATAAAATTCACTCAAGCCCCTTTTCACTTATTTCTGATAGGGGCTTTTTATCTGGGTATCAACAAGATAACGGCAATTGTTAGAAAACATGTTGAAAAGCTGTTTACAACTGCCAAAGCCCCTTGTCAAAGCCAGCTATTGAATCTTTTACATTTGTTGCCGCAGTCCATGTTCCCCTTGAAGTACCCGATAAAGTGTGTCTTTAACTCTAA
>JAEUVK010000048.1 GCA_016787135.1 Chitinophagaceae bacterium
GTACAGGTTTTGACAGCATAGATCTTTGAAAGTGTAAGCATGCCGTGCGTTGGATAATTAGCACGTTAATCTGAATATTCAAACTATAAATGGCAATACTCAGTATGCCATGGCTGCCTAATCAGTGATTAGTTAGTCATTCGGGCCGCCGGGCCGGTTGTTCTGTTACCATGCCCCGCCGCCGACTTAAAAACAAAACAGGATGCTGCAACTGAAGGCTGTGACAGTTGCTCAAGACCATTCAGCTAAGCGATACATTGGTTTGTTCATTTCCTGTGTGTTGCCGACAAGCAATAATGAAATAAGCATGTAGAAAGCTTTTGAAGAATGTGTTTGGACGCGGGTTCGATTCCCGCCAGCTCCACAATGATGAGAGTGGTAATCTCACTAGATAACACGATAAGTGTAACTACTTATTTTTATATCCTCCTCTTTTTTCAATAGGCCAGTTTTATTTTTTTGAATAAAAGGATTTGTCTAACTTTTATAAGACAAACCTTATCTTTCACATTTTTGAACAAGTCATTTTGAAACAGATCTCGATTATACTGGCAGATGACCATAAACTGATCAGGGATTCATGGTCATTCATACTTAACAGTGACCCAAGATTTACTGTGATTGGCGAAACCAGTAATGGTGATGAAGCGGTGCAGGCAGTAAAAAAAATGAAACCCGATATCGTCCTGATGGATGTGAATATGGCCCCGGTAAATGGTTTTGAGGCGACCAAACTTATTACCAAATATTCCCCCGGATCAAAAGTAATAGCGGTCTCTATGCACACTATGCCTGCATATGCCAAGCGAATGATGCAGGTTGGCGCCATGGGGTATGTAACCAAGAATTCATCGAAAGATGAAATGATCAAGGCGATCATTGAAGTGAACGGCGGAAGAAAATATATCTGCGAGGAAGTAAAGAATATCCTGGCTCAAAAAGAACTGGAGGAAGAAACGGAGCAGGGGGACATGAATAATCTTTCAAGGCGGGAACTTGATATTATTCAGCTGATCAAACAGGGATTATCTTCTAAAGAAATAGCCCTTCAGCTGGATATTTCGCTAAAAACAGTGGAAGTACACCGCTATAATATTCTCAAAAAGCTCAAATTGAAAAATACCGCTGCGCTGGTCAATTTTATCAATGCAAACGGGCTTTAAGCCATAAATTAATTAGCCTAAGGACGTATCAGCAGTATAACAAGCCTATTTGCAATGTTCAGGCAGCCTGTCTTTTTGCTTCTGGTAAAGGAGCTACACCAACGTTCATCGGGCAACCAGTTTTGCTTCTGCGGGATGAGTAACAGGAAGTTATGCTCAAAGTCATTATGATAAGAACTGCAACTGTAAAAGCTCTGTTTTTCATTAGAAGGGTTATTTGGTGATAAACGTTTTTACCTCTCAATTATTATGCAAATATACAATTCAGAAGCAGGTTTTTATATAGTTATCGCCGTCCTTCTGATCATAAGGTTGTCAATAAAAGCGGATACTTGCAGATGATATTTCTTATAAAATTTTCCCTTTTTTGCCATTTTCAAACTAGTTACCTTTACCGCCCTGATTAACAGACAAATTTGAATCTGATGTTGCAATTGAAAAAACCTCTTGCCTTTATTGACCTGGAGACAACAGGTACAAACCTGGGCACTGACCGTATCGTTGAAATCGCTATTGTAAAAATCCTGCCGGATGGTACTAAAAGTATCAAAAGAAAGGTCATTAACCCGGAGATGCCGATTCCTAAAGCCTCGTCGGATGTTCACGGGTTTACGGACGAAATGGTAAAAGATGCACCTGTTTTCAAACAGGTGGCTCATGAGCTAAAGCAGGTACTGGATGGATGCGATATTGCTGGCTATAACTCTAACCGTTTTGATATCCCGTTACTGGTAGAGGAGTTCCTCCGGGCCGGAGTAGAATTTGATGTCAAAGGCCGAAAACTGGTAGATGTGCAGAAAATATTCCATCAAATGGAGCAAAGGACTTTAAGTGCGGCATATAAATTCTATTGCAATAAGAACCTGGATGCAGCACACAGTGCTGAGGCTGATGCTTCGGCTACCTATGAAATACTGGAAGCACAGCTGGAGCGATATCCATCTCTTGGCAATACCGTTGATACAGTGTTAAAAACAATTGGTGAAGATGTGATCGTTGATTTCGCCCGTCGTTTTGTGATCGAAAATGGGGTAGAGATATTCAATTTTGGGAAATTCAAAGGCCGCCCTGTTTCAGATGTCCTTCGGGCAGAACCCCAGTATTATGATTGGATGATGAAGGGCGATTTCCCCCAGCATACCAAGCAGAAACTAACAGAAATATATACCCGCACCATGCTGAAAAAAGTTTGATGCGTTTTTATGCTTGTGTACAAATTTAACAAGACACCTTTTGGTGATTATCGTAAATTCGTGATTTGCCGGTTTTACTGATCTAAATGGAAAAATTAGTCGTCATACCCACCTATAACGAAAAGGAGAATATCAGTAATATTCTCCACGCTATTTTTAATCTGGGAGATGATTTTCATATTCTCGTTATTGATGATGGCTCACCGGATGGTACAGCTGGTATTGTAAAAGGGCTTCAGGCGAAATTTCCCGGACAGTTATTCATTGAAGAAAGAAAGGGAAAGCTCGGGCTTGGCACTGCTTATATTCACGGTTTCAAATGGGCAATAGCAAATGATTATTCATTCATTTTTGAAATGGATGCAGATTTTTCTCACAACCCCAATGATCTTCCCCGCCTGTATGATGCCTGCAAAAAAGGCGGCGCCGATCTTGCAATTGGTTCACGGTATGTAAAAGGTGGAGGATTGGTCAACTGGCCTGCCAACCGTATTGCCTTGTCAAAGGGGGGGTCGCTTTATACAAGAATGATCACCTGGATGCCTGTTAAAGACCCAACTGCAGGGTTTATGTGCTACACAAAAGAGGTGTTGGAGACGATCAATCTCGATCAGATACATTTCACAGGGTATGCTTTCCAGATCGAAATGAAATTTGCGGCATGGAAGCTTGGGTTCAAGATAAAGGAAGTGCCGATCATTTTCCAGGACAGAACATACGGTACGTCCAAAATGAACAAAGGTATCGTTAAGGAAGGCATCCTCGGTGTACTAAAGCTTCGTTGGTTCAGTCTCTTCACCAATTATAGGAAGCGGGTCAAAAACACTGATCTTCCGGGCACATCAGCCGTTGAACCTGTTCAGCAGAATAGCATGCTTGCTGAAAGTAAATAATATCTTCAACTGCATATTATTTCTCATCTCTCTTTTCCTTAGTTTGCGAGGTAATGAAAAAAGCTTTTATACAGCTGCATATTGCAGTTTTCCTGGCAGGTTTTACAGGGGTGTTGGGAAAGTTGATATCGATGAATGAAGGAATGCTGGTCTGGTACCGGCTATTGATCACCTCACTGACAATGTGGATACTCTTTTCGTTTCAAAAAAAATTACAGCGTATTCCCCGGAAAGATATTATCAGGTTGGCAGGCATAGGTTTTGTGGCGGCATTGCATTGGGTCACCTTTTACGGATCAATAAAATATGCAAATGTATCCGTTGCGCTTGTATGTTTTTCTGCTGTTGGCTTTTTTACGGCTTTGTTCGAACCGCTTATTCTTCGGGTGGCTGTTAAATGGACGGAAGTTTTTCTTGGACTATTGGTCATTGCAGGGATCTATCTTATTTTTCATTTTGATCCCAGGTACAAAACGGGGATCATCCTTGGGGTCGCTTCAGCTATTTTCCTGGCAATAGTCATGGTTGTTCTGCGGCAATTCGTTCAGCGATTTAATACACCGACTATCCTTACTTATCAATTGACAGGAGGCTTTATCACACTCTCCGCCTGTTTACCTTTTTACTTGCAACAATTTCCGGTAGCACATTTTTTCCCGGGATGGGAGGATTTTGGGTGGCTACTGGTGTTATCGTGGTTTTGTTCGGTACTGGCATTCCAGTTTACCGGGGAGGCGTTGAAAAAATTATCAGCATTTACCGTTAATCTGAATTTTAATCTTGAGCCGGTCTATGGAATCATTCTGGCATTTATTATATATAAGGAGAATCAATTTCTGAGCAAATGGTTTTATGCAGGGGTTGCGATCATTGCTGCGGCTTTGGTCATTCATGTCATCCTGCTCATAGCAGAACAAAAGAAAAAGACCCTATATGTCAGCCACTGAGTATCATAAAAGAATAATAGAGTATTATAATTCCACAGAACATGCGTATAGGGATTCGTGGGACCTGGATAATAGTCTTTCCATTCACTACGGTTACCGGGACGGGAAAGTCAGGTCATTCCCGCAATCACTTCTGCGCATGAATGAAGTGATGGCAGAGGCATCTGCTATTACCAGCAATGAGAGAGTGCTTGATGCAGGTTGCGGGGTAGGAGGAAGTAGTATTTTCCTGGCCATGAATGTTGGTTGTAAATTAACCGGCATTACATTAAGTGAAAGACAGGTACGGCAAGCGACTGCCAATGCCCAAAAGAAAAAGGTTGATGGATTGGTTGATTTTAAAGTAATGAACTATTGCGATACTTCTTTTGCTGATGAAAGTTTTGATGTGGTGTGGGGGTGTGAAAGTATTTGTTATGCCGATAGTAAGGAGCAATTCATTAAAGAAGCATATCGTTTGCTGAAGCCCGGGGGAAGACTGGTTGTTGCTGATGGATTTGTGACTGAGTTTAAGAATAACGATCATAAGGTTGTCCGGCAATGGCTGGATGGCTGGCAGGTGAATTATCTCGAATCACCGGAACGTTTTGAAAAGTTCATGCTGCAAACAGGGTTTACAACTGTTTCTTACCGTAATATTTCCCGGGAGACGGCTCACTCATCCCGCAGGTTATACTATTTTTATTTTCTAGCTTCCTTATACCTGTGGTGGAAGAAACTTACTTTTTCCAGCCACACAACAGATATGCAAAAAGGGAATATAAAAGCCTGCAGATACCAGTATCATGGTATGAAGAAGGGGTTGTGGCAATATGGTCTTATCACCGGGATAAAACCATAATTTTATTTACTCTTCAACAGTTATCTTTAGAGCATAAATTACTGTCATGCGCACAGGGACCTTTTTTTTATTCTTATTGGCATCTCCATTACTGTTTGCCCAGAAAAAAGCACTGGATCATTCTGTTTATGACAGCTGGCAAAGTGTAGGGGAAAAAATGATCAGTAACGACGGGAAATGGATCGTATATACTATAAACCCCCAGGAAGGGGATAATGAACTGGTCATCCAGTCCACAGATGCAAAGTATAAAAAGATCATAGGCAGGGGTTATAATGCTGTGATTACCGAGGATAACCGTTTTGTGATCTTCCGCATCAGGTCTTTCTATAAAGATATAAGGGAGGCAAGAATAAAAAAGAAAAAACCGGACAATTCACCTAAAGATTCGATCGGAATAGTACAGTTAGGGAAGGACAATGTTTGGGAAGCTGCCAGGGTAAAAACGTATAAGACACCTGCGAATAGTTTTGGCTGGATAGCGTATCATCTTGAAAAAGCAATTGAGCCGACTGCGAAAAGTAAACCCACAGGGGCCGATAGTAAGAAAATAGCTGATAGCCTGAATCACATCATTGATTCATTGGAAAAGGTGATAGAAACGATACCGAAGAAGAAAAGGAAAAGCAGGGGTGAAGATGGCTCAGAGAATGAGTATATGACTGATGCCGATGGTGAAGAATCCCTGGCTGCTCCTATAGAATCCGGAACCAATCTTATACTTCGCAAACTGGATACCGGTGATGAAAAGGTGTTTAATAATGTTCTGGAGTATTACTTCAGTAAGAACGGGCAGAAACTTTTGCTGGAAATGTCACGCAACCCCAAGGATTCACTAAGCAGGGCGTTAGTATTGCTTTATGATCTCAGAAAAGGGTTTGCCGATACCTTAAGCCGTGGAGGCAATGATTTTAAGAATTTTACCATGACAGATGATGGATCGCAGGTAGCCTACCTGGCTGAAAGAGATGCAAAACCGAAGGAACTGCAGAAGTTTTATCGTCTGTGGTACTTTAAGGATGGCATGGATAGCGCTTCTATGCTGGTGGACAAGAACTCAATAGGGATGAAACTGGGAATGACAGTAAGTGAATTTGGTAATCTTAGTTTCAGTAAGAGCGGTAAGCGTTTATTCTTTGGCACTGCGCCTATACAGCCACCCAAAGATACTTCCCTGGTGGATATTGATCTTGTAAAACTGGATGTCTGGCACTATAACGATGATTACCTTCAAACGCAACAGTTGTTTAGGCTGCAGCGTGATCTGCAGGAAAATTTCCTTGCAGTATATCTATTTGATAAAAACATTACCCATCAGCTTGGCAGTAAAGAGATACCTGTAGTTTACCCCACCAATGAGGGAGACGGTGAGCAGTTCATTGGGGTAACAGATTTTGGTAAAAGGGTGGAAAGTCAATGGACCGGGAATACGAAGAAGGATATTTATGTCATTGATATAAATGATGGGACAAAGAGGCTTGTGAAAAGTGATATGCAAGGCTTCATTTCATCAGCCTATATTTCTCCCATGGGGAAGAATATCATGTGGTATGATAGCAAAGCAAGAAATTATTTTTTGTATGACGGGACCACAACAAGAAATATTTCGGCCGCTATTAAGACCCCTCTTTGGGCAGAAGATCATGATTCGCCATCTGATCCGCCGCCTTATGGAATAATGGGGTGGATGGAAGGAGACACGGCCGTTTATATTTATGACAGGTATGATGTATGGCTGGTGAATGTGATCGGTAGCCAGCCACCCACAAATATTTTTAAGGGCGTTTACAACAATAGGAAGGCCGAAACTACCGTCCGGTATGTTCCGCTTGATCCGGAAAAAAGATCTTTCAGAAATAATGATCTCGTCGTATTCAGGGTGTTTGATGAAGAGTACAAATCTTCCGGCTATAACCTGTACCGGCTGGGGCAGGATTACAAGCCGGATAGTAATTGGATCACAACTCCCTATTCTGTGAGTGGGTTGGTAAAGGCAAAAGCTGCATCTTCCTATTTGTATTTGTTTGAGAACTATCAATTCCCGACAAATCTGAAATATGCAAATGTTGACACCTCTGCAGGATTTTCGTGGAATAACAGTATTCAGAACGGTAAGTTGCTGAGTAATCTTAATCCACAGCAAAGAAATTACAACTGGGGAACCGCAGAGTTATACAAATGGAAAGCGTTGAATGGGAAAATGTCGGAGGGCATTTTATATAAACCGGAAGATTTCGATCCGTCAAAAAAATATCCGCTGATACTTTATTTCTACGAGACACATTCCAATACATTACATGACTATATTGAGCCTGCTCCTACCGGCAGCCGGTTGAATATTCCTTTCTTTGTCAGCCGGGGCTATCTTGTCTTTTCTCCGGATATACATTACACCGTCGGTCATCCGGCTAAAAGCACTTATGATTATGTAGTTGGCGCTGCAAAAGATCTTGCTAAGAATAAATGGGTGGATGCAAAGAATATCGGTATACAAGGGCAAAGCTGGGGAGGTATACAGGTGGCACAGTTAGTGACCATGACAGATATGTTCAAAGCCGCATGGGCCGGAGCGCCGGTTGCGAATATGACCAGCGCTTACGGGGGTATCCGGTGGGAGAGCGGGGCCAACCGCCAGTTTCAGTATGAAAAAACACAAAGCCGTATCGGGGCTACCCTTTGGGAGAAACCGGAGTTGTATATCGAGAACTCACCTTTATTCCATTTACCCAAGGTAAAAACACCTTTAGTGATCATGGCCAATGATGCAGACGGGGCAGTTCCCTGGTACCAGGGTATTGAATTGTTTACAGCTATGAGAAGATTGGGCAAAAAAGTATGGATGCTCAATTATAATGGCGAAGCACATAACCTGGTGGAAAGGAAAAATAAAAAGGATATCCAGATCCGGGAGCAGCAGTATTTTGACTGGTTGCTGAAAGGTGAGAGGCCGCCTAAATGGTTAGTGGATGGCATTCCGGCTGTTAAAAAAGGGAAGGACTGGGGGCTGGAGTTAGTTGATTAGTTTATTTGTTAATTGAGTTATCCGTTATCAGGTTTTTTTGGCGATGCTCTTTTTTAACCAATCAACAGGGTAGGTTAATGAAATGCTTAACCCGCTCAGGCAGCCTGGCCGCTTATATACTTGACCAAACTTCTTTTTGCAACGGGCAATAATGTTTCATCTACCGGGAAACTAAGATCGGTTTCAATAGAGTACACGGCGGGGTTGGGTAATGATTTGTGATAGCGGATCAGGTCTGATTTTATATGCTCATATGTGGTAGCAATACTACGCTGCCACATATCTACATAGGCTGTTTTGATGCTGCGGTATTTCTCGTCATGTTTTTCAAATATGGAAAGGCGATAATGATAGACCCTTGTACTTTTGGTATTGCCGCTGCTTAGAAAGAAATAACCCTCCTTTATATCCAGGGGGATGATACCTACTGGTGTGATATTGATTTTGTTCTCTACAAATTCATAAATGGATACGCCGGTCTGTAGCGTCTTTTTTATGGTAACAGCAGAATAATTAATGATATCTTCCAGTTCCTGCATCAGTTCTGTATCCTCTATTATCTGTTCATAAAGCAGTTGCAATTTTTGCATCTGGACACCTGTCAGTTTTTTGGGAAAATGCTCCTGCAGAAATTTCTTGTTTTCCCTGAAGGCAACAAGATTGTTATAGTGAAATACTACGTCGGCTAATTGCGGATAAAGCTTGTTTTCATTGAAATACTTGTTGATCTCCTGCAGATAGGCAAGCAGGGTGTATTTTTTCAGCTCGAAATCAATATATCCTTCAGCAAACCAGGTATCGGAAAGTTGTTTCATATCTGACGGCTTTTGTATTTCCAATTTACAAAAAAGACGGAAGGAAAGAAACAAAAGTTTAATAAAGAATATCGTTTTAAAGGAATTTTCAGGATTTTTAGCCAGTAAAACCTTTAATATGATCCGGTTTTTTATTACGATGGTCTGTTTCTCTATTATTTTCTCGTCGTGCAGCCATACATATTATGTAGTCAGGCATGCAGAAAAAGCCGCGGCTGATCAAATGATGAGCAGCGATGTGCCATTAACATATCAGGGTAAAGAAAGAGCGGAAGCGCTTAAGGATATTTTAAAAAAGAAAAAGATCACTTATGTTTTTTCTACCAACACTATCCGGACGAAGTCAACCGCACAACCAACAGCAGATTATTTTCATCTCCCGGTAGAAATATATGGGCCACGACCAGATTCGGCATTTATCAGGTTATTAAATTCAAAGGGAAAGAATACACTGATCGTTGGTCATTCAAACACGGTTGATGACGTGGTCAACCTGCTTTGCAAAGAGAGAAAAGTAGCAGGAGACCTTCCTGATATGCAGTACGATAACCTTTTTATTGTTAAGAAGAAAAGGGGCAAAATATTCTTTCAGCAGAAAAAATATGGCAGGCCTTCTGAATGACCTGCCTTGATAATTTAGTGATCGTTGTTTCTTAGTAATCCCTTTCTGCGTTAAAATTTTCCAGTTCATTGGCCACTGCAGTAAGGAAAGTAGCTCCCAGGCTTCCATCAACGATCCTGTGGTCGTAGCTGAGGGATAAGTACATCATGTGACGTATGGCAATACTGTCGCCATGCGGCGTTTCAATGACAACAGGGCGTTTCTTGATAGCGCCAACTGCTAAAATAGCAACCTGCGGCTGGTTGATGATCGGGGTTCCCATCAGGCTGCCAAATGTTCCCACATTGGTCATGGTAAAAGTGCCACCCTGCGTATCATCAGCTTTCAGTCTTCCGTTCCTGGCATTGTCAGCGAGATTGTTTACTTGTTTTGCTAGGCCTACTAAGTTCAGCTGATCTGCCCCTTTGATCACAGGAACAATTAAATTACCATTTTGTAAAGCGGTCGCCATGCCGATATTGATGTCTTTCTTCACAATGATCTTATCACCTTCTACTGAGCTGTTCACCAGGGGGAATTTTTTTATACAGCGAACGATAGCTTCAATGAACAAAGGGGTAAAGGTGATCTTGGTACTTTCTCTTTTTTCGAAATCCTTCTTTACTTTATCCCTCCACATCACCAGATTGGTCACATCGGCCTCTGTGAAGCTGGTCACATGCGGGCTGGTATGTTTGCTACGCACCATATGATCGGCGATCAGCTTGCGCATACGGTCCATCTCAATGATCTCAACATTTCCTGAATAGGTAGTGAGTGATGTTCCTTCGCTCCGCTCAGGCTGGCGATGAGTAGTGAGGGAGGCAGATTCTTTGACAAAAGAAACTGCTTGTTGGCTTCCTGCATCAGACATCTGGCTTCTGACCTCTGATCTCTGGCCTCCCGCTCTTTTATCACTTACATACTGCAAAATATCTTTCTTTGTCACCCTTCCTTCATTGCCGGTACCCGGAATTTTCTCCAGTTCGGATAAGCTCACCCCTTCGTTGGCGGCAATATTCAATACTAGCGGTGAGTAAAAGCGATTGGAGGACCCATTGCTATTATAGCCTTGCTGGTGTGCAGAAGTTGAAGTATAGTGAATAGCTTCTGCAGGCTTTTCGTGAGTCGGCGTGGCAACAACTTCTTTTACCGGCGTTATTGTTACAGGATTTGAAGTAACTGTTTCAGCTGCCCCGGTCTTAATTCTTGCGATCACAGAGCCTATCGGCACCACATCATTGACATGGAACAGGATTTCCTGTATCGTTCCTTCTGCGGTACTCGGTACTTCGCTATCCACTTTATCCGTCGCTATTTCCAGTACGGTCTCATCCATCTTTACTGCATCACCGGGTTGCTTGTGCCACTTCAGTATCGTAGCTTCCATGATGCTTTCGCCCAGCTTCGGCATTACTAAGTCAACTATCGCCATAAGATTTTTTATTTGGTAACCAGCGGCTGAATATTACTCATCGTCCCTTGAAGTTTACCCTGAGTAAAACGAAGCGTAAACTTAGGCCTTAGCAACACAGCTAAACGGAAGGACAAGCAATTTAAACCGCGCCAAAGGTAATGATTTGGGCATTAACACCCGATCAACTGTTAGTCAGAATAAATTTCCGCAGGACATCAAGGGCCGTGTGGGCAGTCTGCCGGATATTTCTTTCCCTGTCAAAACGAAAATGGAATTGTTTAGCTGTTATCTTTACTTTATTGCCTGCTGCTATCCAAACGGTGCCAACAGGTTTTTCAGGGCTGCCGCCATCAGGCCCCATAATGCCGGAAGTTGCCACTGCATAGTCCACATGTAGTTTTTCAATAGCGCCTTTCACCATCTGTATCACTGTTTCTTCGCTGACGGCGCCGGCAGACAGCAATGTGTTATGCTCTACATCCAGGATATCCTCTTTCACCTTATTGGCATAGCTGACCACGCTGCCATTATAATAGGCCGATGAACCGGCAACAGACGTAATCAGATGAGCGATATAGCCTCCGGTACAACTTTCGGCAGTTCCCATCGTTTTGCCTTTATCCTTGAGTATTTTGCCTACTACGACTTCCAGTCCCTCGTCAGTATCTGTCACCAGCACATCCTGTACCAGTACTTTCAATTGTTCAAACCGGTCATTCAGTTCTTTTTCCAATAGTTCTTTGTTATCGCCGGTTGCCGTCAATCTCAGTTTTACCATGCCATAACCTGGCAGGTAGGCCAATTTTATATACGCAGGCAATGCCGTTTCAAATTCTTTGATGTGTTCAGCGATCATGGATTCTCCCAGCCCGGAAGTAAAGGCAGTCCGGTGAAGGATTACCGGCATGTCAAATTCCTTCAATAAGCGGGGAACTACTTGGTCAGTGATCAACCCTTTCATTTCATGTGGTACTCCGGGTAAAGAAATAAAGGCCTTTCCTTTTTTATGAAATAACATACCCGGTGCAGTTCCTCTTGCGTTATGCAAAACCGTACAAACATCCGGCACTTCCGCCTGTTTCAGGTTCCTTTCCAACATCAGGCCGGGACGGCGATACACCTGTTCAAAAAGGTATTTTACGTGATTCAATACATCTTCATTCACGACCAGCTTACCGTCAAAATATTTACACAATAACGGTTTGGTGATATCATCAGCAGTAGGACCGAGACCGCCGGTAATAATTATGACATCAGAATCCTTACTTTCTTCATCCAGTGCCTGCCAGATGTCATCCGGTACATCCCCGACAGCTACACGCCTTTTCACCCATACACCGATCTTATTTAGTTCCTGTGCAATAAAAGCGCTGTTGGTATCAATGGTTTGACCGATCAGCAGTTCATCGCCGATAGTGATGATAGAGGCATTAACACTTCTCATATATTTCAAATTCGCAGCAAAGGTAGGAGATGGCTAATTTTGGACGTATAACAAAAAAATATGAGACAACTTTTCTTTGTAGCCTGCTGCCTGTTATGGGTTACCGGTGTTTTTGGACAAACTGTTGGGCAAAAGTTGCAAAAGGCCTTTGCACAGTTTGAAGCCGACCCCCAGTTGAAACATGCAATAAGTTCGCTGTACGTGATAGATGCCAAAACGGGCAAAGTCGTATTTGATAAGAACTCACAGGTGGGTCTGGCGCCAGCTTCTACGCAAAAGATCATTACTGCGGCAACGGCGTTTGAGTTGCTGGGGAAAGGTTATAGGTATAAGACTGAGTTTGGGCGATGCATTGACATTGACAAAGACATATATATTTGGATAAATCCGTCCGGCGATCCAACTTTCGGGAGTTGGAGATGGGAATCAACTCAGGAGAAGAATCTTTTAAATGCCATTGTGAATGGATTAAAGGGAGCGGATTTTAACAGATGTAAGGGAGTTATCATAAATGAAATAGGCTGGAATGCAGAACAGATTCCCGATGGTTGGATATGGCAGGACATCGGAAACTATTATGGAGCAGGAGCAGGAATTTTGAATTGGCGGGAGAACCAGTTTGATCTTTTTCTTAAATCTGGGAATGAAATTGGAGATAGGGTGATGATCGCTGGAGTGATGCCTGTTTTATATTCCGATAAAATCAATTGCGAAGTTACGTCAGCCGCAAAAGGCTCAGGAGATAACGCCTATATCTATATGCCCTCGCATTATAGGAATGCAGTCGTAAGGGGGACTATTCCGATAAATGAGGAACGTTTTAAAATTTCAGGATCACTGATGAATCCGGCAAATGAATTTCTTACAGTGTTTAAAGATTCATTGGAGTATAAGTATAATTGGAAAGGGAGCGAAGGGAGAGATATGATTACATATGGAGGA
Organism: Chitinophagaceae bacterium; assembly: GCA_016787135.1. GTDB lineage: Bacteria > Bacteroidota > Bacteroidia > Chitinophagales > Chitinophagaceae > VBAT01. The sequence continues at coordinate 13,279 of JAEUVK010000048.1, forward strand.
GTGCTACATTCACCGAGGATATATTACACACATTTTTCACCGCCTCTGGACTCAATCATTTATTGGTTTCTCCAAAAAAGCATAAATCTCTATGGGGAGGCGTTAATTAAAACGTTTGCTTCACAAAGCAGAAAGCTTAAGTCGTTGGGTGATACTAATATTGTGGTGGGAGCAACGGATTCAGGAGTTGCGGTACTTAAACGTTTCTGGAAACAAAAAGGCATTGATGAAGATGAACTGAACCTCTACGATGGCTCAGGGCTTTCTCCGCTTAATCGTGTCACTACTCATGCGCAGGTGGAGGTACTGAAATATGCAAAGGCCCGTGACTGGTTTTCTTATTTCTTCAATTCATTACCGGAATACAATGGTATGAAAATGAAAAGCGGCACCATCAGCGATGTAAAAGGTTTTTGTGGTTATCATAAGGCCAAAGACGGGAAAGAGTATATTTTCTCATTTCTCGTGAACAATTACAACGGCACTTCATCCGGGGCGGTAAATAAGATGTACAAAGTACTTGACCTGCTAAAATAAATTGCCACCACGGGGAAGTAAATATGTTAACTTCAAGTCCATAACCTCAAACTAACTTTTATGAGCCAGCAAAACTATTCGAACCATGCCCGTTATATACTTATGTGGCATTTTGTAACCGGCACTGCTGTGATTGCAGTAGTCATCGGCAGCATCATAAATCTGGTTAACTCGGCAAAGGGAAATTTGTATTCTGCCTCTTTATTGACGGTGGTCTCTTTGATCCTCGCCAGTATCTTCTGGTATTGCCGGGTATTTGCTTTGCGGGCACAGGACCGGGCTATCCGGGCAGAGGAGAATTTCCGTCATTTTATATTTACCGGTAAACTCCTGGACAAACAACTACGAATGGGGCAGGTCATTGCGCTTCGTTTTGCCAGCGATGAAGAATTTCCTTCGCTGGCAGCAAAGGCGGTTGCTGAAAAGCTGACTGGTAAACAGATCAAGCAAGCTGTTAAAAATTGGCGCCCGGATTATCACCGTGCCTGATCAAAAGAAGCGCAACGGCATACCGACAAGGATTGGGGCTGCAAAACAAATGACCCACAGCAGGATAATGATGAACTTTCCGGTAAGCGAAAGGTCTTGCAGGATGGTGCGCTGAAGCAGGTTTTGCATCAGCGTTTTTATTTGTTCTTCTTTATGTGAGTATTCATATGGCGGCGCCTCTGCCACATCTTTTAGAGAAGTATGGTTACGAATAAGGATATTCCTGATCTTCCAGTAATCCTCATCGCTGATTTCTTCATACGTGATGTTCAGGTCAAAGCCTTCGTCTTCTACTTTTTTTGTCAGTTTATCATAGTGAGTGTCGGTCACTAATCTGGATAAAAGAAAAACCGGGATGACGAGCAGGGGATAAAAGGGCCTGTCCATTCCATATAATGCAAACCATACCAGGAGGCCGATAGACAAGAACAGGAATATTTTGCTAATGACCTGGCTGCTGTCGAGAAACAGGCGGTTCAGCAATTGCCCTCCATCCAGCGGGTAAATTGGCAACATATTAAGAAGGTTCAGAAAAACGAGTATCCAGGAAATATTATTCAGCAAATGAAGTTGATAAGGATCGTCAGTTAAATATTGACCGGTGAGTTGCAAAGCCATACCAATAGCGATACCCGGAACCGGGCCCGCCAGCAAAATGATGGAGGATTGCAGTTGTGATACTTCCCGTTTTTTCCCCGAGGCATAAGCCCCAACCAGCGGGATGAAGAAGATGCCGAGATCCGTGTAGTTGTAGAACTTCATGGCAAGAAAATGCCCCAGCTCATGAAAGACAACTACACCTGTAAGTACTAATACCAGTGTCCAGTTCTGATTGAAGAAATAATAGCCGATAGCGAGATATAAAGCAAGGCTGCTGATGGACCGGAGCCAGACCTGTGCCCGGCTTTTGGGTTCTTCCGCCGGCGGTTTCGGCGGGTATATAACAGGCGTTTCAGCAGAGGGTTCGTTCCCGGCATTATTTTCCTGTGGTAATTCAGAATGATTTTCCATAGATATGATCAGCTGAAGTAAGGTTGTAGTTTTTTCAATAAAGGTTCCGGCATGGTGATTCGTTTCATCGTCTTTGCTTCCATAAAATACAAAATGATCCTCGCGGTGGCAAGCAGTTCTTCTTTTTCATTCAACACCTCGTGATGGAACTCGATCTTGTGATGTACCGGCAATTCTTTCAATATCACTTTTACGGTCAGCAGGTCGTCATATAATGCAGGACGTATATACCGGCATTGTACTTCGATCACGGGCATAATGACACCCATTTTTTCCATATCCGCATAGGTAAATCCCAGTTGCCGGATAGATTCTGCACGGGCCGATTCAAAGTAAGGGAAATAGTTGCTGTGATACACGACACCCATCTGGTCAGTCTCGGCATAACGTACCCGCAATTGTGTTTCGGTAGTGAACATACAGCCGGTAAGATAACAACAATTTCCGTATCGTTTTAACGGACATAACCATGAACAAAATGTTAAATAGATTCATTATCTGTACTTATCCACATCTGTTTGGAATGATGTTTGGACAACCCTGAAATAATTTGAATCTTGCAACGTTAAACCCACAACGGTTAAAGGACATCCCAACATGAAGAATCACGTACTGTTAGTTATAGCCACTGTTGTCAGTACAGCTATATTTCCCCAGCAAACAGCTTTCTATTCCGATCCGCAGGCAAAGTTCAAAGAGGCTAAAGAGTATTTTCAGAAAGAACAATACAACCTTGCGTATCCTTTATTAAAGGAATTGCAGCAATCGGTCAGGGAAACGGATAAGGCCAATCATTCCATTACGGTGCAGGAGGTCAATTATTACACTACCGCCTGTGCCCTGATGCAGAATGAGACAACGGCAGAAGACAAAGCAGTTGAGTACATCAATTCTGAAAAGAATACAGCGAGGGTGCAGATGATGAGTTTTCATCTTGGCGAATATTATTTCAGGAAGCAGGAGTTTTCCCGTGCTGCTGAGCAATATGAGCAAACCAATATTGCCAACCTGAACAACAAAGAGATATCCTCTATGAAATTTCACCAGGGCTATGCTTATTTCACTATGCAGCGATTTGCCCAGGCGAAACCCCTGTTAAATATGATCCGCACCATGAAGGGTGATCCCAATTATATGGATGCGAACTACTATTACGGGTTTCTTAGTTTTCGTGACAGGCAATACGGGGAAGCCTTACAAAGCTTCCAGGTCGTAGAAAACGAAAAGGACTATGCCACAGTAGTTCCGTATTACATCGCTCAGATATACTATATACAGGGCAAGAAGGATGAAGCGCTGAATTATGCAGAGAACAAGATTAAAACAGGTAAGTCACAATATTATGATCTTGAACTGAAACAAATGATCGGGCATGCTTATTTTGAAAGAAAGGAATACGCAAAAGCGCTGCCCTACCTCGAAGACTATGTAAAACGGTCTCAAAAAGTTCGCCGCGAAGACCTGTACGAGCTTTCTTATACTTACTATAAAGCTAACCAGCTTGCCAAGGCGATTGACGGGTTCAAACAATTAAGCGGCAAAGAGGATTCGCTTAGCCAGAGCGCCATGTATCTTCTCGGAGATGCATATCTCAGAACGAACCAGAAGCCGAATGCGAGGAATGCCTTTCTTTTCTGTGCCTCTAACAGCAGTAATAAGCAACAGCAGGAAGTTTCAAAATATCAGTATGCCAAACTTTCTTACGAATTAGGTTACCAGGATGAAGCGCTGAACAGTTTGAGATCCTTTTTGAATGATTATCCTGCCTCAGCCTATAATGAAGAAGCGAAGGATCTGCTGGTAGCTGTTTTGACCAATACCAATAATTATAAAGACGCATTAACATTGCTGGATGACATGAAAAGCCCTTCGGCTAATGCGAAAAGATTATACCCGAGAATATTATACGGCAGAGCTACTGAACTGATCAATGACGGAAGACTGGCAGAAGCCGAAACACTGATCGATAAAGCGTTGAAAGACCCGACCAACAGTTCTGTGCTTGGTTTGCTGAGTTTCTGGAAGGGTGAACTTTCTTACCGGAATAATAAACTGGATGAGGCAATCAAGTATTACAATGCATATGTAAGTGCAGGTTCACCCACCGGCGGCGAGGCTAATGCGACGAACGGCAGGTATAATCTTGGTTATTGTTACCTGAGAAAAGAAAACTATGATGCTGCACTGGGCTTCTTCGAACCGCTGGCAAAAAATCCCGCATTGAACTCTAATGAACTGACCCAGGACGCTTATATCCGGACGGCGGATTGCTATTTCATGCAGAAAAACTATTCAAAAGCCAAAGGAATGTATGATAATGTGATCAGGTTTTCCTGGCCGGCAGAGGACTACGCTACGTTCCAGACGGCGATGATAGCCGGGATTAAAAGCTCAAAAGACAAGATCGCCCTGCTGGGTACAATGAACAGGAAATTCCCCTCCTCCTCGCTGGTGACGGATGCTAATATGGAGATCGCCAACACCTACATGTCTGACGAGAGGTTCAATGAAGCTATTCCTTTTTATAATAATGTTATCAAAAGCAGCGGCAATACAAGTCTGAAACCACAGGCGTACCTCAAAACAGGGGTGGCTTATTATAACTTGAATAATAATAAGGAAGCACTCAATCAATACAAAACACTGATATCACAATACCCTAATTCATTGGAAGCTGATAATGCCCTGGAGAATGTGAAGGAAATATATATTGAAGATGGTAAGCCGGATGAGTATGCTGCTTTTATGAGACAGGCCGGCCGGCCGATCAGTGTCAGTACAGAGGATTCTCTGACCTACTCTGCTGCAGAAACACAATACAACAATGGTATCATCAATGCAGCGTTGAATGCATTTAATTCTTACCTGCAAAAATTCCCGGATGGAGTATACGCTATAGATGCAAGTTTCTATAAGGGAGAAATATATCACAGTAAAAAGGATTGGAACAATGCGCTGACCGGCTATGAGGATGTAGCCGCCAATGCCCCGAACCGGTATGCAGAAAAAGCGGTGCTGGCTGCGGCCCGTATTTACTTTTTTGAATTAAAGAATTATTCAAAAGCGGAGACCTATTATGCCCAGCTAAACCAGATCACTTCCAGCCAGGAGGATAAGCTGGAAGCTATGCGGGGATTATTACGTTGCCAGTACCAGCAGCAAAAATGGGCGGATGCATCAGCAACAGGGAAAGAACTGGTAGGTGCCAAAGGCAGCAGTTCGGATGATAAATCTTTAGCTAATATGGCTATTGCCAAATCGTATCAGGCAGAGGGAAAACATGACCTGGCCCTGGCAAATTTCAAAACAGTTGTACAATTAAATAAAGCTGCATTAGCCGCAGAAGCTCGGTATGAGATCGCCAGCTCATGGTTTGCATTGAATAAACTGAGCGATGCAGAGAAAGCGGCTTTTGAAACCATCAATAAGTCAGGGTCATATGATTACTGGGTAACCAAAGCATATATCCTTCTTGGTGATCTTTATTTTGCCCAGAAAGATTATTTCAACGCTAAAGCTACCTTCCAGAGCATTGTTGATAACAGCATAAACCCGGAATTGAAAACAGAAGCGCAGGCTAAGCTTAGCAGGGTAGAAGATGAAGAAAGCAAGAACAGTAAAGTAAGCGGACAATAATTAACAGAATAAACAACCATCAATGAGACAGCAGTCGTTCCGGATATATTTTGCAATATTCATGATCTTTTTGGCTGGTGTTCCTGTTTTTGCGCAGAAAGATTCTACAAAAAGATCGGTGGATATCACTTCTGCATTCAAGCCGGTATTGAGGGAATCGGCGAAGATCAATTTCAATGCATCACCTCCCACAGCCGATACGGCAAAACCGCGTTTACAATACGATATTCCTAACCCTAATTTGTTATTTGCCTATCAACCCGGATCATTAAAACCCCTGGCCTTACAGGTAGATTCAATTACCAGATGGGATAATCACAATTATATCAAGGCAGGATTCGGTAGTTTGAAAACGCCTTATATACAAGCCGGCTTTTCTTTTGGTGACGGGAATACGGCTGGTATCAATATTTATGCAAGGCATGTAGCCTCGCAGGGGAAGAGGGAATTCCAGGATTTCACCAATACACAGGTCAAGCTGAGCGGTTTTTATAAAACGGCCAAGAACATGGAATGGAATGCGAGTGTGGGAATGAAAGCTGACAAAACTTATAAATACGGCTACCAGCCTGAGTCACTATCATTTCCAACAGATTCATTGAAACGTAATTTCCAGACCATCTCCGGAAGGGTCAATCTCCGGAATATCAATAAAACAGAATTCGGGCTTAACTATTCACCGGAAATAAGAATTGACATCTTCAGCGATAACCTGAAGAATAACGAAAGCAATACAGTGGTCAATTTGCCGTTGCAGAAAAGGATTGGGAAAGAATTTACAGTTGATCTTGGACTGACCTTCGACCTGACCAGGCTGTCTCCTAAGGGCAAATCGGCACTCAATAACACGATGTATTTTATTTCTCCTTCTCTTACCTATAAGAATTCCAATCTTAGTTTGCATGCGGGTATCCGGCCGTCATGGGATAATAAAAGCTTTACTATGTTCCCTAATATCCTTGCAGAGGTGGGAACAGAAGACAACCGGTTTACTTTTCAGGCAGGCTGGACGGGCTTTTTGCGGAAGACCTCTTATATGTACCTCGCTTCACAGAATCCGTGGCTCTGGATGCCTTCCTCTTTGCTGAATACAAAAGTGGAGGAACGTTATGCAGGATTTAAAGGATCGGTTGGTGATCATTTCAGCTATAGTGCCAAAGTTGCGTTTAATAAGCTCACCAATCAGCCATTATTCATCAACGATACTTCTGCTGCCGGAGATGGAAAATCTTTCAGGGTGGTGAATGAAGAGCGGATCAATGTGCTCAATCTTGGTGGTGAAATCGGCTACAATGTAGAGGAGAAGTTCTCAGTGGTGACCAGCCTCAGTTTTAACCAATATACGGGCCTGAAAAATAACAAAAAGGCATGGGGCCTTCTTCCTCTTGAATTAAATACGGCTTTACGCCTGCAGGTTATAAAAGATCTGTGGTTAAAAGGCGACCTTTTTGCATGGGGCGGCCCGCAATACCTGAAAAAAGACGGGGATAACGAAAGACTGAACGGAGCTTTTGACCTGAACGCCGGCCTTGAATTTAAGATCACTAAGAACATCAACCTCTGGACGCAATTCAATAACCTTTTCAACCAGGAGTACCAGCGCTGGAGCCAGTATCCGGTATATGGGTTCAATTTTGTCGGCGGTATCGTATTTTCGTTCGATCAAAAGAACTAAGATGTACCACGATCTATATGAATACCTGATACTGCATAAGCAGTTGAATGTGCCGGGCATCGGTACATTTTTATTGGAAAGAAAACCTGCAGTGACAGAGTTTACCCACAAGCAGATCGCCCCTTCTTCTTATACGGTAGTATTGCACCCGAACAGCGGGTTGCCTGCAAAAAAGCTGTTCAACTGGTTATCGGACAGGTTAAGTATTCCCTATCATGAGGCTATCGTGAAATTCAACAGTTTTGCTTTTGACATGAAGCACCAAATTCTGTCGGGAAATAAGATTGTATGGAACGAGATAGGAACGCTAAGTAAGGGAATAGCCGGGGATATAAAATTTGAACCATTATTTAAAGAACATCGTTTTGACCGGCCCGTCAGTGCTGTAAGGGTGATCAGGGAAAAAGCTGTGCATACTGTGCGGGTAGGAGAGGAGGAAAAGACTTCAGAAGAAATGGCCAAATGGCTGAATCTTTCTGAAGAAAGAAAAGGATTTTGGTGGGCCCCTGCATTGATAGCCGGGATACTGCTCGTGATCATAACAGGCTTTTATTTTTCACAAAAAGGCTTTAATATCTCGTCGGCAGGGAATCAGCAAAAACTGGTACCCATTAAAGCGACTGACACAGGTACAGGGAATCCATAAACTTCGTTAATCAAATTGCCTTTACTTTGCAGCCTCTACGGAGGATTTTACTATGAATGATCTGGTTCATTATTCACATTGTCCTGTTTGTTCATCTGCAGATATAAAAGATGTTTTGACTGTAAAAGATCATTCTGTCAGCGGTCAATCATTCCGTATAGCCGAATGTGCTGATTGTTCACTTCGGTTCACCCAGGATGTGCCGGATGCCGTTTCCATATCGCCTTATTATAAGGCAGAAGAGTATATTTCACATACCAATACATCAAAGGGGCTGATCAATCGTGTTTATAAATTTGTCCGCAACAGGACAATGATCCGGAAGAGAAGGCTGGTACAATCAAGTACTGGTCTTCAGAAGGGGAACATACTTGATCTTGGAAGCGGAGTTGGCAGTTTTGTTAATGAAATGAAGCAACATGGCTGGACAGTGACAGGCCTTGAGCCTGATGCGGATGCAAGAAAGGTCGCCAACGATCTATATCAGCTTGACCTGGGTGATACAAACGAATTTTACCAATTGCGTTCTGCAAGTTTTGATGCCATCACTATGTGGCATGTACTGGAACACGTACATGATCTTTCCGCATATATACAGCAACTCCGGAATATTTTGAAAGACAATGGAAGACTGTTGGTAGCTGTTCCCAATTACACTTCTTTTGATGCAAAGTCCTATGGGGAATACTGGGCTGCCTATGATGTGCCCCGGCACTTATACCATTTTTCGCCGCGGTCAGTGCAGGTATTAATGGAGAAACACGGATTAAGGGTTAGTGAATACAAGCCTATGTGGTATGATAGTTTTTATATATCTCTGCTAAGCAGCAGGTATAAGCATAGTAAGACAAACTGGCTGATCGCATTAGTGATTGGAATTCGCTCGAACCTGAAGGCATTACGTGATGTTAAGAAATGTAGCTCTGTTATCTATATAATCAGCAGGTGATCACTGGCTGAACTTTACTTCATATAATTCCGGCCATCTTTTGCCCGTTATATAGATCTTTTTTGTCGAATCGTCATAAGCGATACCATTCAGCACGTCCGCATAAGGATGACTGTTCCTGACCTTTGCGGTCAATTCGCTAAGATCTATTTTGCCAACTATTTGCCCTGACGACGGATCAATTTTGAAGATGTAAGGTTGTTGCCATTGGTTGGCATAAATGTATCCATCAATATATTCGAGCTCATTTATGTTAAACGCCAGGCCACCGGCTTCGGTAATGGATTGAGTTCTCAGGAAACGAAATGTACCGGGTTGATAATAGTACAGGTTACTGGAGCCATCGCTGGCAATGATCTCCTTACCATTCCAGGTCATGCCCCAGCCTTCAGGACTGACAAAGGAGAACTCACCAATCTTTTTAAAATCTTTCAGGGAGAACATAAAGCCCACTTTCTCCTGGTAAGTGAGCATATAAACAGTATCATTGACGATGACGATGCCTTCGCCAAAGTATTTGGCATCCAGGTCAACGCTTTTCAGTCTTTTACCGGTCTTCAGATCTATCTTCATCAGCCTTGACTGTCCTTTTTCGCCGGTACTTTCGTATAATTCTCCTTTATAAAAAAGCAGCCCCTCAGTGAATGAAGAAGTGTCATGCGGATAGGTATTGATAACTGAATAGCTGATCGGTTTTGGTCCATCTGGTTTAGTACCGGGGTCCGCCGGCTGATCAGGGCCATTATTACAGGATATTATTAAAAAGGATACGGCTGCAAACAGGATCGGCTTCATCAGAATAATTTTTACAAAAATAAGGGATGCTCAAACTCAATCCTGTTAAAGGTTCTGTACAGCTGTAGTATTCAAATCGGGAAATTACTATATCGGAAAGTTGCAAAAGTGAAAATAAAACTGCTATATTTGAACCCTACCCGGAACTACTTATCCGGAATAGTAATCGCCATATCCCTGGATCGCCTCCCGTAATTTCCTTATCGTCCCAATTTTCCAATTCCAGATGAATGCTGCTTAACAGGCATTGCTGTCAGGCTTTGTATAATTCGTAATGACTCTGGAACTATGCGAACTTGTTTTCTACTGGTGGGGCTATTGATCATTCTATCTGGTCAGGTGATGGCACAGCGTGCCTGTAATACTTCCGAATACCAGCAACAGGAGCTTATAAATGACCCCGCTTTTGCTGCACGGCTTGATGCCATTGAAGCATTTATTCAAAAACAAAAAAGTAAAGCACAATCAGCTAATACCTCGGCGAGGCTGCAACAGGGTGTTATAAAGATTCCTGTCGTAGTGCATATCTTATACCACCAGCCGGGTGAAAATATCAGCGACCAGAGAGTGAATAGCCAGATAGAAATGCTGAACAAATGTTTCCGCAGGCAAAACGCCGATACGGCCAATACCCCTGCTTCATTTAAAGCATTGTCTGCTGATTGCGAAATAGAATTCCAGTTGGCTATATCTGACCCCCAAAGGAGAAATACATCCGGGGTCATTCATAAATATACCCCGGTGGTTGAATGGCAGATGGATGATAAGATGAAATTTGCTTCAGAAATGGGTGATGATGCATGGAATCCTTCCGGCTATCTGAATATATGGGTATGTAACCTGAAAAGGATAGCTGGCTATGCAAGTTTGCCAGGCAGCGAAGCAAGTAAAGACGGTATTGTAATAGACTATTCCGTATTCGGAACCAATGGATCATCTGGTTATGAGATGGGGAAAACGGCGGTGCATGAAGTGGCGCATTGGCTTGGTATAAAGCATATCTGGGGTGATGCGTATTGCGGAGATGACCTGGTGGAGGATACTCCCAAACAAGGGAATTATACAACAGGCTGCCCGACCGGGGCTCGTGTATCATGTACCAACGGACCGGCAGGCGATATGTACATGAATTATATGGATTATACCAATGATGCCTGTATCAATCTCTTTACAGAAGGGCAAAAAACAAGGATGAGAACATTGTTTACCACGGGTGGCCAGCGCAGTTCGCTTTTATCTTCATCCGGGTTAAGCGCACCGTTGATCTTTGAATCGCCATTGCCAGATGAGTCGCCCCGCTGGCTGCATCCGCAGATATATCCAAACCCGGTTACCAGCGAGTTGACCATTGATGTAGCTTATGATGTGCGATGGGTTGGAAAGACTGTGAGTATATCTGATATCAGTGGTCATATTGTGATGCAGGTGACGATCACTTCGAAAATACAAACCGTCAATATCAGCAGGCTTCAAACCGGTATGTATTTTCTTTCCGTCAGAAAAGAAGATGGTAGTTATATAAAACAGAAGTTCATTAAAATGTAAAGCCTGAACATCTGCAAAAGAGGGGTCGCTTATGCGATCCCTCTTTATTTTACGGATTTAGAACCCTGATTTTCTATAATGGTTCCTGCTGGCTCAGGCAATGAAAACTCCCTAACCCCCAGATGATTTCTGTGGAATCAATACCCACCACCTCCCGACCGGGAAAGCAATCCTGGATTATCCGCAATGCCTTGTCATCTTTATCACAACGATAAGTTGGTACGATGACCGATTTGTTGGCAATGTAAAAGTTAGCGTAAGATGCAGGCAGGCGCTGATCTTCCCATACTATCTCATCAGGCATCGGAAGCTCAACAATATTGAGTTGTTTGCCATTCAACAAGCGCATTTGCTGCAACTGCTTCAGATTATGCTGCAGCAAAGAATAGTTCTCGTCATTCTTGTTTTCCTCTATCACGGTCAGCACGGTGTCTTCGTTCACAAAGCGGACCGTATCATCAATATGCCCATCTGTATCGTCTCCGATGATACCTTCATCTACCCAGAGTATTTGTTCAATTCCATAATAATTGATGAGGTATTCTTCAATCTGCTGCTGGTTCAGATGAGGGTTTCGGTTGGGGTTGAGCAAACAAGCTGTTGATGTCATCAGTGTCCCGGCCCCATTGAATTCAACCGAGCCGCCTTCCATTACAATGCCGGGATGATAGACAGGGATATTAAAGTGGTTGCCTATCAGAGCAGGGATCACATCATCCAGGTCATACGGAGGATACTTATTCCCCCAGGCATTATAGCCCCAGTCAACAATTACTTTTTGTTGCTTTGCCTTTGAGTTTATCAAAAAGGCAGGACCATGGTCGCGGCACCAGGCATCATTGGTGGGATGAAAAAAGAATTCGACCTTACCCGGATCAACATCTGCCTTTCGTAAATGATCAATGGCAAACTTCTTCATAGCTTCATTTGCCACATTGATCCGAACCAATTCTCCTTTTGTCAATTCTTTTACAAATTGTGCATAGTGAGGGTAGATCGTATGGATCTTTCCCGGCCAACTTGCTTCTTTGTGTGGCCAGCTTAGCCAGGTAGCAACATGTGGGGCAAACTCAGCCGGGAAGTAGTAGCCAAGCTCTTTGGGGGTGGGGGCGTTGCTCATTATTCTTCGTCAATGAATCGTTTAGTGATGGGTTGATAGGAGTCAATTCTTCTGTCACGAAGGAAGGGCCAGTGGGTCCTGTAACTATCGGTCTTCTTTGTATCAATTTCTATAACGGCTATTTCTTCTTCTTCATGTGAAGCTTTATATAGCAAGCTGCCAAATGGATTGGAAACAAAGGAGCCTCCCCAGAATTTCATGGCGCCATTCTGTTCAAAACCTACACGGTTCACGCTTACCACATGTAATCCGTTGGCAACGGCATGACTGCGCTGGATAGTTTGCCAGGCATTATATTGTTCCGTATTGGTGGCTTCATCCTGCGAAGTGGCCCATCCGATAGCAGTGGGGTAGAATAAAATTTCTGCACCCATTAGTGAGGTGATCCTTGCTGCTTCAGGGTACCATTGATCCCAGCAGATCAGAACGCCAATGGAGGCGAATTTTGTTTTAAACACTTTGTAGCCGAGATCACCCGGGGTAAAATAAAATTTTTCATAATAAGCCGGATCGTCCGGGATATGCATTTTCCGGTATTTACCAAGGTAGGTTCCATCAGCGTCTAATACTGCAGTAGTGTTGTGATAGATGCCTTCTGTCCTTTTTTCAAACAATGAAGCAATAATCACCACACCCAGTTCTTTGGCTGTTTTACTCAGCACTTCGGTAGAAGGGCCGGGTATGGATTCCGCCAGTTTGAAGTTTTCATAGTCTTCTACATCGCAGAAGTATAAAGAAGTAAAAAGTTCCTGCAGGCAAACGATCTGTGCTCCTTTGGCCGCAGCTTCTTTTGTTTTAGCGACCGCCTTTTTAAGATTCTCTTCTTTATTGGCAGAACAGCTCATCTGCACCAGTCCGACTTTTATTATAGGCATGGGTTGAAAATTGAAGTGCAAAAATAAAGAAAGAACCCAGAGGTCTGAAGCATGAGGCCGGAAGAATTCGTAAAAAAGAAAGCCGCTATTTATAGCGGCTTTGAACGTTGTTATCGAATATCTTTTAATCAGCCCTTATATTTTATTCCGGTGCCGGGCCGCAGTCCTCATTTTCTCCCCATTTGCCTCAGGAAGGAGACATGTGATGCAACAGCATAACGGACTTTTCTGTACTCGATGTAGTGAATGCCGTATTCTTCACATGCTTTTTTAATGATCTTGCTGATAGCAGGGTAGTGAACGTGAGATATTTTAGGAAAAAGGTGATGTTCAACCTGGAAATTCAACCCGCCGACCAGCCAGCTTACTAATTTATTTCTTGTAGCAAAATTAGCTGTGGTCTTTATCTGGTGAATAGCCCATTCATCTTCCATTTTTCCGGTTGCTTCGTTGGCAACAGGGAAATGAGTATGCTCTACGGTATGCGCCAGCTGGAAAACAATGCTGAGTACAAAACCTGCAACAAGGCCATGGATCAAAAAACCAATCAACCAGGGCATGAACCCGATCGTATAGATAGGGAGAAACACAAATAAACCAAGGTGAACAAGTTTAAAAGACCAGAAAGAAACATGATCTGCAAGGCTCATTTTCTTAATAGGGATCTGGCCTATCCGTTTCAGGAAATATTTTTTATAATCTGTTACAAAAACCCACCAGAGATAGAGCAGGGAATAAGCTGCCCAGAAGTACCAATGCTGATAGCGGTGAACTTTATAACGTTTCTGTGTTTCGCAAAGACGTAAAAAAGGTTTGGCGTCAATATCGTCATCAATACCATCAATGTTGGTATAAGCATGGTGAATGACATTGTGTTTGGTCTTCCACATGAAATTATTGGCGCCTAAAAAATTCACAGATAATGCAGCCAGTTCATTCACCCATTTATAGCGGCTGAAACTGCCGTGAGCTCCGTCATGCATTACATTGAAGCCGATCGCTGCCGTTAAGCCTCCCAGGAGCACACATTCAATGATTGCCCAAACCGGGCCGGGTGTAAAAAAGACAAGATGACTGTATATGAACAGGAAGCTAACAACAAGTATAATGGCTTTGAGAAACAAGCTGTAATTGCCGGTGGTCGATTTGCCTACTTCTTTAAAATATTCGCTGATTCTTTTCTTCAATTCAGCATGAAAGGAGTGAGGAACATTGGCAAACTTAGGAATTGTCATTAATTAAGATTGTGAGGATTAGTATTAACGGCAAAAGTAAACCTTATGACTGACAAAACCACCCTGTCCGATGTTAAATAAGCAAATAAACTTACCGACAATCCCATAGCAACCGGATAATAGGCAACTTGTTAGACTTTTTTTAAGTTTCAACCTGTATTAGTGCATCAAGATTCTTGATGCCGATCTTTTTTTCACAGACAAAGCCTTCCGCATATTTTACTCCTATTCTTTTACCAAGCATTCTTGCCCTTGCCCTGACACTATCAAGAAAATCAGGTGTGGAAATGTAGGTAGGGGGCTCATCAGGGTCACTTTCGGCAGTATAGAATTGTGTGGAATAAGCTTCAATTGCCTTCATTCTTTGTTCAAATACGTCACTGATATCGATCAGCAGGTCTGGTTCATGATACCAATCCTGCATATACTGAAGAAAATATTTGGGTCTCCACTTTTGCTGCGGGGCGCCCTTTTCATCTTTTGTTTCAATTTTTACAAGGCCGGATAAAAAACAGGCATCGCTTATAAGATGGCCGGCACGGCCATGATCCGGATGACGGTCATGCAGGATATTACCAATTACTATTTCTGGCTGGTATTTACGGATGGTCTGTATAAGCTTTAACTGGTGTTCCTCATCATTTCGAAAAAAGCCATCTCTCATTTTGAGATTTTCCCTGACAGCAACACCCATGATCATAGCGGCCCTCGCTGATTCCTGGTATCTGGATTCAATAGTTCCTCTCGTGCCTAACTCACCTTGTGTCAGGTCAACGACCCCGGCTTTTTTCCCGCTTTTTATTTCATTGATCAGTGTGCCGGAACAGCCGAGTTCTACATCATCAGGATGAACGCCAATGGCAAGGATATCTAGTTTCATATTTGCAGGTTGCCGGTTACCGGTTGCTGTTAGGCATCGCAGTAACCAATACAGTATTATGTTTTTGGGCAATAAAGATATAGAATTGAAAAGTTGAAATGAAAGAGCCGGAAACTATTTCCTGTAAGGATTCCCGTACCACATCCCATCGATCTCTTTTACAAAGTTCTCGATCTGGCGATCGGTTTTGTCACTGAGGTCCCATTTCTGTTTGAGGCTGCTACCGAAGAAAAAGGCTACAGTCTGGTACATGCGGGCATTCAGGCCCCCTTTGTATTCCTTTATTATTTCATAACAATTATTACCTGTCTGACGGTTGATGAGCTTCATCAATATCTTACCCTGGTAAACCGATAAATTAGAAAGAGGTTCTGTAAATTGCTTCCTGAGTTCTTTCTCTCTTGATTTGATATGTTCTTTGCGCTCCTTTTTGGAGAGCCCGGCTACTTTTTCATTTATATCATTGATAGTTCCCCCGGCTGTTCTGGCATATGGATAAGTGACATAAACGGCATTTCGCAACCTTGTCCATTCCTCCCGGTATTTTTCCAGCTTTTTCCCTGAAAGTCTGGATACCCAAACCATCTGTTCTTCTTTATAAGGCATCATTTCCCTTCCATACCAAATGGCGCCGACCATAATGGTATCATTTGGTCCCCATTTTTTTGATCGCTCCTCAAAAGAAGGCATAGGGGGAATAGTATCTGTATCGGCTTGAGCGGGATGGATCGGCTCCTGCGCCCGGACCTGTGTAGCCAAAAGCAAAGCGACTACACAGGTGGCTTTAGTTAACAGGTGGTATGGGAACGAACGGATCATCAACGGGCATCTCACAAAGCTAATTTAATACAAATGACATATAAAATGGTAAAGACGCTGTTTGGGAATTGTAAAATTTATTCTTTGCTACTGCGGTTCAATTGAATACGCCTTATCATACTGATAAAAATACCGATGGCTGTTATGATAATGCCGGCCCACAGAATATTGATGAAAGGAAACTTGTAAGCTTTAAGGGTAACATATTCCAGCACTGTACCTGACTCTTTGATCCCGATATTGGCAATTCCTGCCTCTGCATTGTTCACCTGTAAGATGATACTTTCAGACATCACTGTATCCGGCTGTGAGAAACGGGCGTCTTGTTTTTCGATGAGTAAGGGTTCTGCGGTATAAGAAGTGTTATTGAAAGAGTGAATTTTAAGTGTTGCCACAGTGGCCTTATCCCCCGGTTTGAATCCTTCAAAAGGAATATTGTCCTTTGATACCAGTTTCTCAAGGATAACATAGCCCCGTGAGTAAAACAGGCTATCCCCTTCTTTCATGGGTTTATTTCTGAACGTAGCTGTGTCTTTATTCTTTTCAGGATTAGGTAAAGCCGATATATAGGTGAACACATCATGGTCGAAATAATGCCTTGAGTCGGGATTGGCCATCAGCCCTTCATTGCCCTTATAGTTCACAAATGCGTTGGGCCATAGCGTGAATTCCTCACTGTCAGTGCGACTTTTGAAATGGACCTTATAATACCATTGCTGCTTTTTAGGATGGGCAGAATCTTTCAGGTAGGTCACATCAAACTTGCCCATTTTCATGGGCACGCCTTTTACCAGTGTCAGGTTCTCCCCGGGCTTCTGGTCGCTACCCGGGCCGAAATCAATGGCGATACCGCTGGTGTTATGAGAAAGTATCTCCTTTTTAGATGATGAAAGAAGGATGCCTAATAATACCAATCCAAAGCCAACGTGTGCTATCGAGCCACCAGACAGGTTCAGTTTACCTTTTAACCCAAGCCATATGTACGCAGCATTGGCGATAACGGCATAAATGCTACACGCTGTAGCCAGCCAGATCGCACCAAGAAACATGGGGCCGTGCTTCTGATAATTGATATGGCCAAAGCCTACCACCAATGAAGCAGCAACAACGGAAATAATAGCTGGCCAAAGCATTTTTTCCCGGAAGAAACCACGGGATGTTTCCTTGTATTTCAGGTATTGCGAAAAACCAGTAAGTACCGCCACAATGATCGCCACGAAAACCTGGATCTGGTTATAAGAGAACTCCATATCTTCTGGCGGAGCTACTTTGATAAAAGCCGGTAAAGATGTTTTGCCAATGATCAATAGGGCAGAAAGAAAGAAAACCAGCGCACCGATGAACATCCAGAATTCTCTTGACGATGTATTCTCTTCTTTCCGGATAGCAGGTATTGCTTTATAGCGTTTGATAAAAAGGACAAAAGCCGGTAGAGTGAAAATGAGGAGAAATGCCGTTAATTGAAAATTCATGCCGAGATCAGTAAAAGCATGAACAGAAGTTTCTCCCAGTATTCCGCTGCGTGTAAGGAATGTTGAATAAAGAACAAAAATGAAACTAAGAATAAGAAAAAGATAAGTAGATCGTAATGAGTGACCACTATGTTTATAGATCAATAGGGTATGTACCCCGGAAACTAGTATCAGCCAGGGCACCAATGATGCGTTTTCAACGGGATCCCAGGCCCAATAGCCGCCAAATGTCAGCGATTCATAAGCCCACGCAGCCCCCATCATGATACCTACACCTAAGATAGCTGTTGCAAATAATGACCAGGGTAATGCGGGTTTGGTCCATTCCCCGAATTTTTTTGTCCATAAACCTGCTATGGCAAAAGCAAAAGGAACAATGGTGGCCGCAAATCCTAAGAACAATACGGGTGGATGTATCACCATCCAGTAATTTTGCAGCAAGGGGTTCAGGTCGTTGCCATCTTTTATGGACAGCATATAGTCCTGCTTCAATGGCTGGTTCACATCGAAATTCATGTGAAGGGCAGGAGCGCCATCCAGTACACCGGAATCCCTTAACAGGATAAATGGATTAGAGCCCATTTTCCAGTTGAAAATATAAATACCGGCGATCATCGTAGCGAGACAGAACTGTGCAAAACTGACCACGGTCATTACCGGGGCTTCCCATGTCTTAGCGGTTTTGATCAGGACGAGGCCAAGAATACAATGCCAGATGCTCCACAGCAAAAAACTTCCTTCCTGGCCTTCCCAGAAGCAGGAGAGCATGTATTTGAATTCAAGGGAAAGGCTGCTGTGCTGCCAGGCATATTTGTATTCAAAAAGATGATTGTAGATAATGTAAAACAGGATACTGAAGATGGCAAAGACCGATACCGCTTCTGTTATGAATGCATAACGGGCTAGTTTTTTCCAATAGCCTTTGTCAGCATCAAATTCAGATTGTGTGGCTTTGAAATAAGCGAATGTTGCCACTAAAGAAGCAACCAGTGAGAGTATGATAAAAAACTGGCCCAATTGACCGGGCAGGAGATGCTCGCCATAGTAATCCATTACGGGTAATGTTTATTTTGTTTCTGTATTGGCGGAACCGGTGGCCGCATTATGTTGTGCATTCTTTTGGGCAGCCTTCATGTCATCTTTATATTTTGACGGACATTTGGTCTGGATACTGCTGCAGTCAAAATACCCCTCAGCAGTGTATTTGCCTTTTAATACCAGCCTTTCGCTGATCTCGAAATTTTCAGGTTTTGGATTGTGATAAACAACCTTTACAGACTTGCCTAATGTATCAACTGCAGTAAAACTGAGGTAATTAGGGTTTTTCAACGCATCATATTCCATAGGTTGCGCCTTATCCCAACGGGCCATCAGGTGTACGAACTTACCGGGTTTTTCCATGGCAGTCTGAACTGTATCGTAGGTGGTAGTTGTTTGTAAAAAGCTGATCAGTACAGCAATCGCTCCGGCTATCAATACAAGCAGGATAATGTGGATCTTTTTCATTTTTATACGCTTATTATGGTGATAATAAAAGCCGGGCAAAGTTAGGTCAAAAAACTGTCAGGCCACTGGTTTTTATCAGTAACAAGTATGATATTGATTAGTTCAAAAACAATGAGTTGTTCCTTTTTCTCGTTCCGGTCTGATGATAGCCATTATCTGTAATAGTTGCAATTGTATTACATTATTACCTAACAGGTGTTTGCCCTTATCTTTGCCGCATACCTAAATGTTTAATGCTATATGATATTTCAACTGAATGAAGAACAATTGATGATTCAAAAGGCCGCCCGGGATTTTGCACAAAATGAATGTTTGCCGGGGGTAATTGACAGGGATGAGCATCAAAAATTTCCCCATGAGCAGGTAATGAAGCTCGCGGACCTGGGTTTTCTGGGTATGATGGTAAAACCTGAATACGGTGGCGCCGGTATGGACACGATCAGCTATGTACTGGCGATGGAAGAAATTAGTAAAGTGGATGCGAGTGTAAGTGTAGTGATGAGTGTTAATAATAGCCTTGTCTGTTATGGTTTGCAGGAATACGGTACAGAAGAGCAAAAACACAAATACCTCACCCCTCTTGCGCAGGGGAAGAAGGATGGTCAATTATATATCGGAGCTTTTATGCTCAGCGAACCTGAAGCAGGAAGTGATGCAACATCACAAAGGACGACTGCAGAAGATAAAGGCGACCACTATTTATTAAATGGCACAAAGAACTGGATCACTAACGGAGGAACGGCATCTGTTTACCTGGTGATGGCGCAAACCGATCCGTCCAAAGGATCAAAAGGGATCAACACATTTATAGTGGAAAAGAGCTGGCCGGGAGTGGTGGTAGCAGCGAAAGAGAATAAACTTGGTATCCGCGGCAGTGATACGCATACCGTCATGTTTAATGATGTGAAGGTGCCGAAAGAGAACAGGATAGGCGAAGATGGCTTCGGTTTTAAATTCGCCATGAAAACATTGGCAGGAGGCCGTATCGGGATTGCTTCGCAGGCGCTGGGTATTGCCAGTGGCGCTTACGAACTGGCAAAGAACTATTCCAAAACAAGAAAAGCATTTGGTACAGAGATCATGAACCACCAGGCCATTGCTTTCAAGCTGGCGGATATGGCTACAAGAATTGAAGCAGCGAAATTATTGTGCCTGAAAGCTGCATGGGAAAAAGATAACCACATGGATTATGCCTTAAGTTCATCAATGGCCAAAGTGTATGCATCAGAGACAGCGATGTGGACAACCGTAGAAGCCGTGCAGATTCACGGTGGTTATGGTTTTGTCAAAGAGTACCATGTAGAACGTTTGATGAGAGATGCTAAGATCACGCAGATATATGAGGGAACGAGTGAGGTGCAAAGGATAGTGATCAGCAGGTCTATTTTGAAATGAACAGGCTTTTTAACTTTTATCGTTAAGCCGTTAGCCATGCGTTAACGGTTTTTCTTTGCTCCCATGGGATTGCTTTGCATCTTTGCAATCAAATATTCATATGCCGGTCAACCAGGAAGCGTATCGACAGATACAAGAAGAATTGAAAGCAAAAGATGTAACACTTGTTGCTGTTTCAAAAACAAAGCCAGTGGAAGACGTTCTTGCACTCTATGATCTTGGTCACCGTGACTTTGGAGAGAATTATGTGCAGGAGTTAGTTGAAAAATACGAGCAATTACCAAAGGATATCCGCTGGCA